>NZ_JAHBDN010000023.1:0-1369 GCF_019956445.1 Pseudomonas sp. BF-R-19 | reverse complement strand
CGGGTTTAATGAGATGGTCAGCCTGACCGAGAAGCCCTGCAGGTTTACGCTTGCAGGGCTTTTCTCGTTTTCGGGCGGAGGATCTCTCATGAACACGATGACACTTCTCGGTATCGACATTGGCAAACACAGTTTCCACCTGCATGGCCAGGACACCCAAGGCCATCAGGTTTTGCGCAAGAAGATGAGCCGTGGCCAGTTGCTCAGAAGTTTGGCGCAGCTACCCATCTGCACGGTGGTGATGGAGTCTTGCGGTGGCGCCCACTGGTTGGCTCGGGAGATTGGCGCATTGGGTCACGAGGTGAAGTTGATTGCTCCGCAGTACGTCAAGCCGTTCGTCAAAGGTAACAAAAACGACTTCATTGATGCCGAAGCGATCTGTGAGGCGGCGAGCCGCCCCACGATGCGCTTCTGCCCGATCAAAACGGCAGAGCAGCAAACGCTTTCTGCCCTGCACCGTGTTCGAGGCTCGCTGATTGAGCATCGGACGGCGGCGACCAATCAGATTCATGGGTTTCTGCTGGAGTTCGGGATTAGCCTGCCCATCGGTGTCACGGCCTTGCACCGCGTGCCGGCGCTGCTGGACGATCCTCAACACCCGGTTCCATGGCGTCTCAAGGGCCTGGTGATGCGCCTCTATTATCAAATTCAACAGCTCACTGATGAGATCAAGGACATCGAGTCCGACCTGAAGCAACAGTTGAAAGAAGACGATGCCGGGCAACGTTTGCAGAGTATTCCTGGTATCGGGCCGATCACCGCCAGCGCGGTATTGGCCGACGTGGGGGATGTCTCGCGCTACCGCAGCGGACGCGATTTCGCGGCGTCGTTAGGGCTGGTTCCGGGGCAATACTCGACGGGTGGAAAGACGGTGCTCTTGGGGATCAGCAAGCGTGGTGACAAGCACATACGTCAACTCTTGGTGCAGGGCGCGCGGGCCATCATGCAGCATATCGATCAACGGGAAGATGCCCTTGGGCCTTGGGTTCAAGACCTGCTGAGACGCCGACACTCCAACATCGTGGCCTGCGCCTTGGCCAACAAACTGGCGCGAATCGTGTGGGCGGTACTGGCCAAAGGCGGCCAGTACGACCCACATCCGAACGCTTGAACGTACAGCTTTACCACCGGCTTTTGCGACGTCACTGACTGATGACAGTAAACGGCAAACGGCCCGACTGGGAACCTGGCAATAAAATCAGCTTCAGAGGCTGAGGGTTTTTTCAGGACAGTCGGGAGCGGCTACTCATCGAGGGCCGAGTGTTGTTACAGCAACGCTCACCACGAGCCCGGATACATTAGCGCAAGCCAGCTTTACCGAAAACAGCCCATGGGGTTGCAGGAGATGGGCTGACCATACATTTTATTG
>NZ_JAHBDN010000029.1:0-124211 GCF_019956445.1 Pseudomonas sp. BF-R-19 | reverse complement strand
GGGGCCTTCACATTCAACATTGATGTTGCGTGATCCGCCGCCTTCGCGAGCAAGCCCGCTCCCACATTAATTTGTGTGAAATCTACGACCAAATAACGAGAGCCCCTCCTGCCAACGATGCATTCGTCTGGCACGCGGGGCTCTCTAGTATCGGCTCATCGCCTGTCAGTACGACAGGCATCGACCAGACAGAGGCCCACCATGATCTACGCACAACCCGGAACCCCAGGCGCCGTGATTACCTTCAAGCCGCGCTACGGCAACTTCATCGGCGGCGAGTTTGTCGCTCCGATCAATGGCGAGTACTTCACCAACACCTCGCCGGTCAACGGTGAAGTGATCGCCGAATTCCCGCGCTCCAGCGCCGCCGACATCGACAAGGCCCTCGACGCCGCGCATGCCGCTGCCGATGCCTGGGGCAAGACCTCGGCCCAGGACCGCTCCCTGGTGCTGCTGAAAATCGCCGATCGCATCGAGCAGAACCTTGAGGTGCTGGCCGTCACCGAAACCTGGGACAACGGCAAGGCCGTGCGCGAAACCCTGAACGCCGACGTGCCGCTGGCGGCCGACCACTTCCGTTACTTCGCCGGCTGCATCCGCGCCCAGGAAGGCGGGGCTGCCGAGATCAACGAGCTGACCACGGCCTATCACTTCCACGAACCGCTGGGCGTGGTCGGGCAGATCATTCCGTGGAACTTCCCGCTGCTGATGGCTGCCTGGAAACTCGCCCCGGCCCTGGCCGCCGGCAACTGCATCGTGCTCAAGCCTGCCGAGCAAACGCCGCTGTCGATCATGGTCTTCGCCGAGCTGATCGCCGACCTGCTGCCAGCGGGCGTGCTGAACATTGTCCAGGGTTTCGGTCGCGAAGCTGGTGAAGCCCTGGCCACCAGCAAGCGCATCGCCAAGATCGCTTTCACCGGCTCGACCCCGGTCGGCGCGCACATCATGCATTGCGCCGCCGAGAACATCATCCCGAGCACCGTCGAACTGGGCGGCAAGTCGCCGAACATCTTCTTCGAAGACATCATGAACGCGGAACCTGCGTTCATCGAAAAAGCCGCCGAAGGCCTGGTGCTGGCGTTCTTCAACCAGGGCGAAGTCTGCACCTGTCCGTCACGGGCGCTGGTCCAGGAATCCATCTACGAGCCGTTCATGGCCGAGGTGATGAAGAAGATCGTCAAGATCAAGCGCGGCAACCCGCTGGACACCGAGACCATGGTCGGCGCCCAGGCGTCCGAGCAGCAATACGACAAGATCCTCTCGTACCTGACCATTGCCCAGGAGGAGGGTGCCGAGCTGCTCACCGGCGGCGCGGCCGAACGCCTGGAGGGTGACCTGTCCAGCGGTTACTACATCCAGCCGACCCTGCTCAAGGGCCACAACAAGATGCGTGTGTTCCAGGAAGAAATCTTCGGCCCGGTGGTGGGGATCACCACCTTCAAGGACGAAGCCGAAGCCCTGGCGATTGCCAACGACAGCGAGTTCGGTCTCGGCGCCGGCCTGTGGACCCGTGACATCAACCGCGCCTACCGCATGGGCCGGGCGATCAAGGCCGGCCGTGTGTGGACCAACTGTTACCACCTGTACCCGGCGCACGCGGCGTTCGGTGGCTACAAGAAATCCGGCGTCGGTCGGGAAAACCACAAGATGATGCTCGATCACTACCAGCAGACCAAAAACCTGCTGGTGAGCTACGACATCAATCCGCTGGGGTTCTTCTAACTTCCCCAAGAACACCACAAACCAAAATGTGGGAGCGGGCTTGCTCGCGAATGCGCAGTGTCATTCAGCAGAGATGTTGACTGGCACACCGCTTTCGCGAGCAAGCCCGCTCCCACATGGGGTTTGTGTGATGCCAATGACCGCGCAACACCCCCTACCAAATCACCCCGCCAACTCCTTCGAAAGTAGCATTCGGGCCCTCATCGCCCCGTGCATTAATGGCTCTACCGGAATCACCCGGGCACAAGAAGAGGAATGACCCATGTGGACTAAACCCGCGTTTACCGATCTGCGCATTGGCTTCGAAGTGACGATGTATTTCGCCAACCGTTGATTGACCACCCGGCCAGCCGATGCGTTGGCCGGGCCTGCCTTCTGGAGCATCCGCCATGCACATTCGCGTTCTCGGTTCCGCCGCTGGCGGTGGTTTTCCCCAGTGGAATTGCAACTGCCGCCAGTGCGCCGGTGTGCGCAATGGCAGCCTGCGGGCACAGCGCCGTACGCAGTCGTCGATTGCCCTGAGTGACGACGGTGTGGAGTGGGTGCTGTGCAACGCGTCACCGGACATTCGCGCGCAACTCGAGAGTTTTGCGCCATTGCAACCGGCGCGACGCCTGCGTGACAGCGCCATCGCCGGCATCGTGCTGCTGGACAGCCAGATCGACCATTGCACCGGTCTGCTCAGCCTGCGCGAAGGCTGCCCGCATGCTGTGTGGTGTACCGAGCGCGTGCACCAGGACCTGAGCAGCGGTTTCCCGTTGTTCAACATGCTCGGACACTGGAACGGCGGATTGCACTGGCAACCGGTCGGCCTCGATCGCCAGCCGTTCAGCATCCCGGCCTGCGGACATTTGCAATTTCGCGCGATTCCCCTGGTGAGCAATGCGCCGCCGTATTCGCCCAATCGCGGCAACCCGCAACCGGGCGACACCATTGGCTTGTTCATTGAAGACCTGCGCAACGGTGCCTCGCTGTTCTATGCCCCGGGCCTTGGCCGAATCGACGATAAAGTGCTGGGCTGGATGCAGCGTGCCGATTGCCTGCTGCTGGACGGCACCTTGTGGCGCGACGACGAGATGCGTATTTGCGAAGTCGGCCAGAGCCTGGGCAGCGAAATGGGGCACCTCCCACAAAGCGGCCCCGGTGGAATGCTTGAAGTGCTGGAGGGTTTCAACCGCCAGCGCAAGGTGCTGATCCACATCAACAACACCAATCCGATTCTTGATGAAGACTCGGCCGAGCGGGCTTTGCTGGAGCGGCGGGGGATTGAAGTGGCTTATGACGGCATGAGTATTGAGTTGTAGCGGCTGGCCCCTTCGCGAGCAAGCCCGCTCCCACAGGTGGTCGCTGTAAACACAAATTTTATGTACACCAGAAATCCAGTGTGGGAGCGGGCTTGCTCGCGAAGGCGCCAGACCAGACCCCGCGAATTCCGGAGAGTCACAATGACGAAAATACCGCTAACCCCCACAGAATTCGAAGCCGCCTTGCGCGCCAAGGGCGCCTACTACCACATCCACCACCCCTTCCACCAAGCCATGTACGCCGGCCGCGCCAGCCGCGGGCAGATCCAGGGCTGGGTCGCCAATCGCTTCTACTATCAGGTCAACATCCCCCTGAAGGACGCCGCGATTCTTGCCAACTGCCCGGACCGCGACGTACGCCGGGAATGGCTGCAACGGATTCTCGACCACGACGGCGTGCCCGGCAGCGAGGGCGGTATCGAAGCCTGGCTGCGTCTGGGCGAAGCCGTGGGGCTGGATCGCGAGCAGATCCTCTCCCAGGAACTGGTGCTGCCCGGCGTGCGTTTCGCGGTGGACGCCTACGTCAATTTCGCCCGTCGCGCCTGCTGGCAGGAAGCGGCCAGCAGTTCGCTGACCGAACTCTTTGCCCCGCAGATCCATCAGTCGCGACTCGACGCCTGGCCGACCCATTACCCGTGGATCGACGTCGCCGGCTACGACTATTTCCGCACGCGCCTGAGCCAGGCGCGGCGCGATGTCGAGCATGGCTTGCGCATCACCCTGGCGCACTACGTGACCGCCGAGGGGCAACAACGCATGCTGGAGATTCTGCAGTTCAAGCTCGACGTGCTGTGGAGCATGCTCGATGCCATGAGCATGGCCTACGAGCTTGCGCGCCCGCCGTATCACACGGTCACCGGCGACAACGTCTGGCACCGGGGGATAGCCCTGTGAGCCTGATCGATCGCCAGCAGTCACCGGCCTTGCGTCGCGGTTTTCGGCTGCAATGGGAGCCCCGTCAGGACTGCCATGTGCTGCTGTACCCCGAAGGCATGATCAAGCTCAACGCCAGTGCCGGGCAGATTCTCGACCTGGTGGATGGCCAGCGCAGCGTGGCGGCGATCATTGATCGACTGAGCGCGAATTTCCCCGGGGTACCCGGGATCGACGAAGACGTGCTGGCGTTTCTGGAGGTGGCCCATGCGCAATTCTGGATCGAGTGAGACGCTGCCCGGGCCGCCGTTGTGGCTGCTCGCCGAGTTGACCTACCGCTGTCCGCTGCAATGCCCGTATTGCTCCAATCCACTGGATTTTGCCCGGCACGGCGAGGAACTGAGCACGCAAGAATGGATTCGCGTATTCCGCGAAGCGCGGGACATGGGCGCCGCGCAATTGGGCTTTTCCGGCGGCGAGCCGCTGGTCCGCCAGGACCTCGCCGAACTGATCAAGGCCGCCCGGGACATGGGCTACTACACAAACCTGATCACCTCCGGCATCGGCCTGACCGAGCAGAAGGTGCGCGACTTCAAGGTGGCCGGGCTGGACCATATCCAGATCAGCTTCCAGGCCGCCGACGAGGCGGTGAACAACATGCTCGCCGGCTCGCGCAAGGCCTTCGCCCAGAAACTCGCGATGGCCCGTGCGGTGAAAGCCCAGGGCTATCCGATGGTGCTGAACTTCGTCACCCATCGGCACAATATCGACCGGATCGCGCAGATCATCGAGCTGTGCCTGGAGCTGGAAGCGGATTTCGTCGAATTGGCCACCTGCCAGTTCTATGGCTGGGCCGAACTGAATCGCGTCGGCCTGTTGCCCACCCGCGAGCAATTGCAGCGTGCCGAGCGCATTACTAATGAATACCGCGAGCGCCTTGAAGCCCAGGGCCACCCGTGCAAGCTGATCTTCGTCACCCCGGACTACTACGAAGAGCGTCCCAAGACCTGCATGAACGGCTGGGCCAACCTGTTTCTGGACATCACCCCCGACGGCACGGCCTTGCCTTGCCACAGTGCCCGGCAATTGCCGGTCGCGTTTCCCAACGTGCGTGAGCACAGCCTCTCGCACATCTGGAACGACTCGTTCGGCTTCAATCGTTTTCGCGGCGATGACTGGATGAAGGAGCCGTGCCGCTCCTGCGATGAAAAGCACAAGGACCTGGGCGGGTGCCGCTGCCAGGCTTTCATGCTGACGGGCGATGCCAGCAATGCCGACCCGGTGTGCAGCAAGTCGCCGCACCACGGGGTGATTCTCAAGGCCCGCGAGGAAGCGGAGGCGCCGGGGTTGGGGATGGAGCATCTGACGTTGCGTAACGCGAAGGCTTCGCAGCTGATCTATCGCGGATAATTTTAGCGACACAACCCCCCTGTGGGAGCGGGCTTGCTCGCGAAAGCGGTGTGCCAGGCAACATAAATGTTGAATGTTAAGGCCTCTTCGCGAGCAAGCCCGCTCCCACAGGGGATCTGTGGTGAATTCGAATGTGAGTACACCCCAGGCAGTGCTACCCATTGGTCTGATTGCATTCACAGCTGGATGGTTTAGTGTGGTTTCTACCTTCCAAAACAATAAAAACAGGCTTTCCAATGAGCCAGAGTCTCAACCAGCTGCGCAAATTCGTTTCCCCTGAAATCATCTTCGGTGCCGGTAGCCGGCACAGTGTCGGCAATTACGCCAAGACCTTTGGCGCGCGCAAGGTCCTGGTGGTCAGTGACCCCGGTGTGATTGCCGCCGGCTGGGTCGCCGATGTCGAGGCCAGCCTGCAAGCGTTGGGCATCCAGTATTGCCTGTACTCCGATGTCTCGCCCAACCCGCGGGTCGAAGAGGTGATGCTCGGCGCCGAGCTGTACCGGGAAAACCACTGCGACGTGATCGTCGCCGTCGGTGGCGGCAGCCCGATGGACTGCGGCAAAGGCATCGGTATCGTCGTCGCCCATGGCCGCAGCATTCTCGATTTCGAGGGTGTGGACACCATCCGTGTGCCCAGCCCGCCGCTGATCCTGATTCCGACCACCGCCGGTACCTCGGCCGACGTCTCGCAATTCGTGATCATTTCCAACCAGCAGGAACGCATGAAGTTCTCCATCGTCAGCAAGGCCGTGGTGCCGGACGTTTCGCTGATCGACCCGGAAACCACCCTGAGCATGGACCCGTTCCTGTCGGCCTGTACCGGCATCGATGCGTTGGTGCATGCCATCGAAGCCTTCGTGTCCACCGGCCACGGGCCGCTGACCGATCCCCATGCGCTGGAGGCGATGCGCCTGATCAATGGCAACCTGGTGCAAATGATCGCCAACCCGACCGACATCGCGTTGCGCGAAAAAATCATGCTCGGCAGCATGCAGGCCGGGCTGGCGTTTTCCAACGCGATCCTCGGTGCAGTGCATGCCATGTCCCACAGCCTCGGCGGCTTTCTCGACCTGCCTCATGGCTTGTGCAACGCGGTGCTCGTCGAGCATGTGGTGGCGTTCAACTACAACTCGGCGCCAGATCGCTTCAAGGTGATCGCCGAGACCTTCGGCATCGACTGCCGAGGCCTGAATCACCGGCAGATCTGCGGGCGCCTGGTCGAACACCTGATCGCCCTCAAGCACGCCATCGGCTTTCACGAAACCCTCGGTTTGCATGGCGTCAGGACCTCGGACATTCCGTTCCTGTCGCAGCATGCGATGCACGACCCGTGCATCCTGACCAACCCGCGCGAATCCAGCCAGCGTGATGTCGAGGTCGTCTATGGCGAAGCCCTCTGACGAGCAACAACGGGCCCTGGCCGGACTGCTGGGGCTGGGCAGCCACTCGGCGCGCAAGAGTCATTACCCGGAGCTGGCCGCACGCCTGGATGATCTGGAAGCCGAGCGTAACCGCTACAAGTGGCTGTTCGAAAACGCGGTGCACGGGATCTTCCAGGCCAGCCTGCACGATGGCATGCGCGCCGCCAACCCGGCGCTGGCACGCATGCTCGGCTACCAGGACCCGCAGGAGGTGCTGTTCTCCCTGACCGACCTGGCCAGCACCCTGTTCGTCGACGGCGCGCAGGAGCTGGAAACCATCGGCGAAATCCTCAGGCACCAGCGCAGCCTGCACGGCTATGAAACCCGCTTGCGGCGCAAGGACGGCAGTCATGTGGATGTATTGATGAACCTGCTGCTCAAGCCCGGCCAGGAAGGGCTGGTGGAAGGCTTCGTCTCCGATATCACCGAGCGCAAGCTGGCCCAGAGACGCCTGCAGCAACTCAATGACGAACTGGAGCAGCGCGTCGTCGCGCGCACCGATGAATTGCTCGAGGCCAACCGTAACCTTCAGCAGCAGATCACCCAGCGTAAACAGATCGCCAAGGCCTTGCGCGACGCCCGCGATGCCGCCGAGGCCGCCAATCACAGCAAGGACAAATACCTCGCCGCCGCCAGCCACGACCTGCTGCAACCGCTGAACGCCGCGCGGTTGCTGATTTCGACCTTGCGCGAACGCAAGCTGCCGGAAGCCGAGCAGGTACTGGTGGAGCGCACTCACCAGGCCCTGGAAGGGGCCGAGGATTTGCTGACAGATCTGCTAGACATTTCCCGGCTCGACCAGGCCGCGGTCAAGCCGGACGTTGCCTCGTACCGCCTCGACGAATTGCTCGGGCCGCTGGTGTCGGAGTTCCAGTCCGTCGCCCAGGCGGCCGGCTTGAACCTGCGGGTGCGCATGGCCGATTACGCCATCAGCACCGACTTGCGCCTGATGACGCGGATCCTGCGCAATTTCCTCAGCAATGCCTGCCGCTACACCGATGAAGGCAGCATCCTGCTGGCGGCAAGGCGTCGGGGCGAGATGCTGCGCCTGGAGGTCTGGGACACCGGGCGTGGCATTGCCGCGGACCGGCTCGATTCGATCTTTCTCGAGTTCAACCAGCTGGACGTCGGCCGCGCCGCCGACCGCAAGGGCGTGGGCCTGGGGCTGGCGATTGTCGAGCGCATCGCCAAGATCCTTGGCTATAAGGTCGGCGTGTACTCGTTGCCGGGGCGGGGTTCGATGTTCAGCATCGATGTGCCGATATCCGATGAGGTTCCGCTGCCCGTGAGCCAGGCGGTGCCACAACCGGGCACCGGCAACCCGCTGCCGGGCCGCCGTTTACTGGTGATCGACAACGAAGTGAGCATTCTCGACAGCATGAGCGCGTTGCTCGGGCAGTGGGGCTGCGACGTTCTGGTCGCCACCGATGAAGAGGCTGCGCTGGCAGCGCTACGCGGGCAGGCGCCGGAACTGATTCTGGCGGATTATCACCTCGATCACGGGGTGGTCGGCTGTGATGTGGTGCGACATTTGCGCGAGCATTTCCACCAGGACATTCCCGCGGTGATCATTACCGCCGACCGCACCGACCATTGTCGGCGTGCGTTGCAGCGGCTCAACGCACCCTTGCTGAACAAACCGGTGAAGCCCGGCAAGTTGCGAGCGGTGTTGAGTCAATTGTTGGGGGCATCTGCCTGAAGCGGCCGATACTGCAGGGTGAAGCCCAGTTCGGTGGCTTGACCCTGTTCCAGCAAACGCAACCCTGGTCGGAGTCGAAGCAGAAGCGGCCTCATCAGAGGTCGCTTTTATTGCCTTGCGCAAACCTGATGACAACGAGGAAACCTGTGGGAGCGGGCTTGCTCGCGAAGGCGGTCTGACATTCAATAGAAATGTTGACTGACCGTCCGTCATCGCGAGCAAGCTCGCTCCCACAGGGGATGGGGTTGTCAGCTGGAAATCATGGGGGGCAGGGTACCCAGCAGCGAGACCGCCGCCACCGCGCCAAGCCCCAACATCCACTCCAGCATCACGCTGGCGCGCAGTGTTTGCAGACGCTGCTCGCATTCATTGATCCGCAAGCGATTGAACAACGCCAGGCCCAGCATCGCCGTCACCAGCGCAACCTTGATCAACAGGATCAAGGCGAACCCGCTGAACAACGGCGTCGGCCAGAATGCCCCGGTGAGCACCCGCACATTGATCAACCCTGTGATCAGCAGCCCGGCGACCAAGCCGTAACCGACTCCGCTGAAGCGCTGCAACATCAGGCGGATCGAATGCCCCGCG
This sequence comes from Pseudomonas sp. BF-R-19, assembly GCF_019956445.1. Classification (NCBI taxonomy): domain Bacteria; kingdom Pseudomonadati; phylum Pseudomonadota; class Gammaproteobacteria; order Pseudomonadales; family Pseudomonadaceae; genus Pseudomonas; species Pseudomonas sp. BF-R-19. The sequence continues at coordinate 115,194 of NZ_JAHBDN010000029.1, read as the reverse complement.
GGTTCTCGCAGAATCATCACCAGCAGCATCAAGCCGCCGAGCCAGGCACCCACGCAGATCAAGTGAATGAGTTGATTGAGGATCAGCAACCGGCCTGCGCTGCCATCGAGCATGGCGCCGTGGCCGACCGGGGCCAGGGTGGCCAGCAGCAGGCCGCTGAGGATTAGGCGCAGCGCAAGGCTGGCGCGCAGTGGCGTCAGCAGTAACGCCAGCAACAGCAGATTGATCAGCAAATGCCAGCGCCAGACCTGACCGAAAAAGGTATTGCCCAGCACCAGGCCCAGGGTCGACGGATCGAATGCTGCTTCCCAGGCCCCGGCCATGCTTGCGGTAATCAGCAGCAACCAGCAGACCCCGCTGGCCAGCGCCACCACGGCCAGCCACCGGCAGGTCCGTGCCAGCCGCTGATCCAGTGCGGTTTCGCCATTTGCCAGCAAGGGCCTGAACAGCCAGCCCCCGAACAGCATCAGCACCACGATGAAATGCAGGAAGCGGCACAGCACCAGCGCGCTCGCCATGAATTACTGGCCAACCTTAAAGGCGTAGGCACCTTCGCTTTTGTGGGTGTCGACGGAAACGACGTGCCATTCGACTTTGTAGGCGCCGGCGGTCAGCGGCGCGGCCGGGGTGACGATCAGAGTCTTTTTGTCGCTGCCTTCGGTGGTCAGCGCTTTGACCGCCACCGGTGCGCCATCCCGGATCAGCGTGACTTTGGTGAAACTGGCCTCGATACCCTCGGAGAACTCCAGGCGCAATTGCGCCGGCGCGGCCACGGTGCTGTCGGCGGCCGGGGTCTGGCTTTTCAGGTGGGCGTGGGCAAACACCGAAGAAGCGGCGAACAGCGAGCCGAGCAGGGCAGCGACGGTCAGGGTTTTCTTGAGCAGCATCGTGGGGACCTCAGGCAGTTTCCAGGTGCGCCGAGTTTAGCTTTACGACAGCGGCTGTACGAAGTTTCGGTTTCCCCTGTCGCCGCGGTCCAGAGCGGATGCTAGTCTTGCTCAACGTTGTGGTCGGGGATCCGCATGGGCAATCACAAGATCGAGATTCGTCGCAGTAACGTCGAAAAAATCCTGCTGGGGGCGGAAAAGGTCTTCGCTGAAAAGGGCTTCGGCAGCACCGCCATGGCCGACATCGCCGCTGAAGTGCAACTGCCGCGTTCCAACCTGCACTACTACTTCAGCACCAAGACCGAGTTGTACAGCGCCGTGCTCTTCGACCTGCTGGAAGTCTGGAAGCAGGACGCGCTGTGCTTCGAGATGTTCGATGACCCGCGTGTGGTGCTCAGCAGCTACATCCGCGCCAAGATGAACCATTCCCGCAGCCGGCCGTATGGCTCGAAAGTCTGGGCCAACGAAATCATCCATGGCGCGCCGACCCTCGGCGCAGCGCTGGATGCGAGCCTGTACGACTGGGCCAAGATGAAGGAAGCGAAAATCCGCCAGTGGGTGGACGACAAACGCATCCTGCCGGTGGAACCCTCGAGCCTGCTGTACATGATCTGGGCCTCGACCCAGCACTACGCCGATTTCGATCACCAGGTGAACATTCTCAATGATCATCAGCCGTTGTCGGACATGCAGTTCGAAAAGGCGGTGCAGACGGTGACCAGTGTGATTTTGCGGGGGATTGGGTTGGAGCCCTGAGGTTGGGTGGTGTGGCTGCCGGCCTCTTCGCGAGCAAGCCCGCTCCCACACTGGAATGCATTCCAAATGTGGGAGCGGGCTTGCTCGCGAAGGCGTCAGATCAGGCGCCGCAGATTTCAAGGACTAACGTGATACGGATTCCTCGGATCATGATTCCAGTCCAGGAACGGCTTGCCAGTCTCCACCGGCACCATCTCGATGCAGTCCTGCACCGGGCAGGTGATCTGGCACAGGTTGCAGCCCACGCACTCCTCATCGATCACTTGATACTTGTGAGTGCCGTCCGCTTGCTTGAGGCTGGCCACGGCCTGGTGCGAGGTGTCCTCACAAGCGATATGGCAGCGACCACAACCGATGCACGCCTCCTGATCAATCTTCGCGATCACCTGATAGTTGATGTCCAGGTACTTCCAGTCCGTGGTGTTGCCCACCGCGCGCCCGGAAAACTCTGAAATGCTGGCATAGCCCTGACTGTCCATCCAGCGTGACAAACCGTCCTTCATGTCTTCGACAATCCGGAAGCCATGCAGCATCGCCGCCGTGCATACCTGCACCGAGCCACTGCCGAGCGCGATGAATTCCGCAGCATCGCGCCAGTTGCCGATGCCGCCGATGCCACTGATCGGCAGACCCTGGGTCTGCGGGTCGCGAGCGATTTCGGCGACCATGTTCAAGGCAATCGGCTTGACCGCCGAGCCGCAGTAACCGCCGTGGGTGCTTTGGCTGCCGACCATGGGGTTGGCGACCATGCGTTCGAGGTTGACGCTGGTGATCGAGTTGATGGTGTTGATCAACGACACCGCATCGGCACCGCCACGGTGGGCGGCGCGGGCGGCGACTCGGATGTCAGTGATGTTCGGCGTCAGTTTGACGATCACCGGCAGCGAGCAATACGTCTTGCACCAGCGGGTGACCTGTTCGACGTATTCCGGCACCTGGCCGACCGCCGCGCCCATGCCGCGTTCCGGCATGCCGTGGGGGCAACCGAAGTTCAGCTCGATGCCGTCGGCGCCGGTGGCTTCCACCAGCGGCAGGATGTGTTTCCACGACTCTTCGACGCAGGGCACCATCAAGGACACGATCAGCGCGCGGTCCGGCCAGTCCTTCTTGACCTGGGTGATTTCCCGCAGGTTGATCTCCAGCGAGCGGTCGGTGATCAGCTCGATGTTGTTAAAGCCCAGTACCTCCCGGTTAGCCCCGAAGTGCGCCGAATAGCGCGACGACACGTTCACCGCCGCCGGGTCTTCACCCAGGGTTTTCCAGACCACGCCGCCCCAGCCGGCCTCGAAGGCGCGGACCACGTTGTAGGCCTTGTCGGTCGGCGGCGCGGAGGCCAGCCAGAATGGATTGGGTGCTTTGATGCCGGCGAAGACAATCGACAGATCGGCCATTTACGCAGCCTCCACGTTGAGCATCAGTTGAGCATTGATCGCCTCGGCGGCGCGCTTGCCATGCTGCACGGCTTGCACGGTGAGGTCTTGATCGAGGCTGGTGCAGTCGCCGCCGGCATACACGCCGGGGATGCTGGTGCGCAGGTTTTCATCGACTTCGATGCGTGCGCCCTGGCGCTTGAGTTCACGGGCCAGCGGATCGCTGAGGGCGCTGCCGTCGAAGGCCTGGCCGATGGCCTTGAAGATCGCATCGGCGGCCAGTTCGAAGGTTTCACCGGTGGTTTGCAGGCGGCCTGCTACCAGATGTGTACGGGCGAAACGCATGCCGCGCACGCGGCCTTGGTCATCGAGCAGCACTTCTTCGGGTTGTGCCCAGGTCATCAGCCGCACCTGATTGGCCTTGGCAATGTCCTGTTCGTGATGGGTGGCACCCATGTCCTCGACGCCACGGCGGTACACCAGATTCACATCGTGGGCGCCGAGGCGGGCCATTTGCACCGCCATGTCGATGGCGGTGTTGCCTGCGCCGAGGACAATGCAGTGGTCGGCCAGGGGCAGTTGGCTCAGGTCATCGGCCTGGCGCAGTTCGCGGATGTAGTCGGTGGCGGCGAGCAGGCCGGGCGCGTCTTCGTGGGCCAGGCCCAGCTGTTTGCTGGCATTGAGCCCGAGGCCGAGGAACACCGCATCGAACTGTTGGTGCAGTTCGCTGAGGGTCAGGTTGTCCCCGAGTTTCTGTCCGTGGCGGATTTCGATCCCGCCGATTTCCAGCAGGAACTCGAGTTCTTTTTGCGCGTAGTCATCCACCAGTTTGTATTTGGCGATCCCGTATTCATTGAGGCCGCCAGCCTTTTCCCGCGCCTCGAAAATCACCACGTCATGCCCGTGCATGGCACTGCGGTGGGCGCAGGACAAACCGGCCGGACCGGCACCGACCACGGCGATGCGTTTGCCGGTGGCGGCAGCACGCTGGAAGGGGTGGGTGCTGAAGTGGGCGTTGTCCACGGCGTAGCGTTGCAACAGGCCGATCATGACCGGCGCGCATTCGTGAGCGCTGTTGCGCACGCAGGCTTGCTGGCAAAGAATTTCCGTCGGGCACACTCGGGCGCAACTGCCGCCGAGGATGTTGGCCGAGAGGATTTTCTGCGCAGCGCCTTGCACGTTGTCCTGCGCAATGTTGCGGATAAACGAGGGGATGTCGATCTCGCTCGGACAGGCATTCACGCAGGGCGCGTCGTAGCAATACAGGCAGCGCGAGGCTTCCAGGTGCGCCTGGCGCTCGTTGAGCGGCGGCGCCAGATCGGTGAAGTGGCCGGCGAGGGTGGCCGCATTCTCTTGGGGATGCGGGAGGTGGTCCAGGGTCTTGATCACGGTTTTGGCCTCACGGTTATTTGAGGTGCTGCCTCTGAATGGGCATGTTTTTTGTGTTGTTTGTACCGGCCCCTTCGCGAGCAAGCCCGCTCCCACATTTGGAATGCGTTCCCCTGTGGGAGCGGGCTTGCTCGCGAAGGCCGAAGGCCTCGATTTCAGCGTTTCACAGCCGTCGGCTTGTGCAACTCAGCCCGCTTGCTCAGCAAATCAAACACCGCCGGGTACGCCGGCCGTTCGATATAGCGCCCGGCTCCACGCTCGGCCCGCAGGTCGCCGTCGGCCCAGACCACGCGGCCCTGGCTGATGGTGTGGCTGGGCACGCCACGCACGGTCTTGCCTTCGAAGATGTTGAAGTCCACCTGCTGATGGTGGGTCTTGGCGGAAATGGTCCGCGTGCCTTGCGGATCCCATAGCACCAGGTCGGCATCGGCGCCCACACGAATCGCGCCTTTGCGTGGGTAGAGGTTGAAGATCTTCGCCGTGTTGGTGGAGGTCAGCGCGACGAATTGCTGCATCGAAAAGCGTCCGCTGTTCACCCCTTCATCCCACAACACCGCCATGCGGTCTTCGATGCCGGCGGTGCCGTTGGGGATCTTGCTGAAGTCGTCGCGGCCAGCGGCTTTTTGCTCGGCGCAGAAGCAGCAGTGGTCGGTGGCGGTGGTGTGCAGGTTGCCTGATTGCAGGCCATGCCAGAGCGCCTCTTGATGGCCACGGGGGCGGAATGGCGGGCTCATTACGTAACCGGCGGCGGTTTGCCAGTCCGGATCGCGGTAGACACTGTCGTCCAGCAGCAGGTGCCCGGCCAGTACTTCGCCGTAGACCGGCTGACCCTTGCCCCGGGCGTAGGTGATTTCGTCGAGGGCTTCCTTGGTCGAGACGTGGACCAGGTACAGCGGCGTGCCCAGGGTTTCGGCGATGCGGATTGCCCGGCTCGCGGCTTCGCCTTCAACCTGTGAGGGCCGCGACAGCGGATGCGCCTCCGGCCCGGTGATGCCCTGGGCCATCAGCTTGCGTTGCAGGTGATACACCAGTTCACCGTTTTCCGCGTGAACGGTCGGCACCGCGCCCAGTTCCAGGCAGCGTTCGAAACTCGCCACCAGGGTGTCATCGGCGGCCATGATCGCGTTCTTGTAGGCCATGAAATGCTTGAAGCTGTTGACGCCGTGCTGGCTGACCAGTTCGGCCATTTCCTCGCGGACCTGTTCGCTCCACCAGGTGATGGCGACATGAAAACCGTAGTCCGACGCCGACTTCTCGGCCCAGCCGCGCCACTGATGGAAGGCTTCGAGCAAGGATTGCTGCGGGTTGGGAATCACGAAGTCGATGATCGAGGTAGTGCCGCCGGCCAGTCCCGCCGCCGTGCCGCTGTAGAAGTCTTCGCTGGCCACGGTGCCCATGAAGGGCAGTTGCATGTGGGTGTGCGGGTCGATGCCGCCGGGCATCAGGTATTGGCCGCTGCCGTCGAGCACTTCGGCGCCTGCAGGTACATCGAGATTTTCGCCGATGGCCTTGATCACGCCGTCTGCGCAATACACATCGGCGCGATAACTTTCATCATGGGTAATTACGGTGGCGCCACGGATCAACAGAGACATTCCGAGTTCCTCGCAGGCAATGACCGGCTTATGCCGGTTCTAGATGTTCTATATAAAAACAGCCCGGACAGATTGATTCCTGTCAGCGCTGTCAGGATTAAACGCTAGCTGCAGTTATCCGAATCGGCAAGAATATTTTTTATAAGCTTATGTTGTTATTAACTAATTGATATTTAACGATTAAGTACAAGATTCACCAAAATGGTGAGGCTGCTCACCATTTTGACGCACTTGACAGGATCGAAAAATAGTCAAGATTTCTTATGTGAAATCAGCTGTTTGAGTATGGTCTATGGTTGATGCGCAGCCATTGAAAAAAAGATCAACGCACCAGTTTGAGTCCTGACTGTTTCGACAACTTGCCTGGCATTCGGCCTGAGTGGCCTGACAAATAGTCGAGTCAGCGAATAAAACTGATAAACATCAGTTGGTTGCAATGTGTTTATGGAACTGCCCGATGCTTGATCGGGGTACACGGCACGCTTATTGATGCCGCCAGCCCCTGATGAGCAACAATAATCAAAAGAACAGTGGAGCGGCCATGCAACAGATCAGATCGCAAGTGACCGAGCGCGACGGCTTGTTCGAACTCGAAGCCGGCAGCGATGTCCTCGACAGTCCCCGTTACAACCACGACATTGCACCGACCAGGGTGCGCGAACGCACCTGGAACAAATGGCACATCACCGCGCTGTGGGTGGGCATGGCGATCTGCGTGCCGACCTACACCCTCGGTGGCGTGCTGACCGCGTACTTTGGCTTGAGCGTCGGTGAAGCGCTGCTGGCGATTCTGTTCGCCAACATCATCGTGCTGATTCCCCTGACCCTGAACGCCTTTCCCGGCACCAAGTACGGCATTCCGTTTCCGGTGTTGCTGCGCTCGTCCTTCGGCGTGCTCGGTTCCAATATTCCGTGCCTGATCCGCGCCCTGGTGGCGTGTGGCTGGTTCGGCATCCAGACCATGTTCGGCGGGCTGGCGATTCACCTGTTCCTTGGCTCGGTGTTCGAGGGCTGGAAATCCCTGGGCGGCACCGGCGAGGTCATCGGCTTCATGGTGTTCTGGGCACTTAACCTGTGGGTGGTGATTCGCGGTGCCGAGTCGATCAAATGGCTGGAAACCCTGTCGGCGCCGCTATTGGTGCTGGTGGGCGCAGGCCTGCTGGTCTGGGCCATGCCCAACGTGTCGATGAGCGAATTGCTGGCAATTCCGGCCAAGCGTCCCGAAGGCGCCGGCGTGGCCAGCTACTTCGCCGCCGGGCTGACGGCGATGGTTGGCTTCTGGGCCACGTTGTCCCTGAACATCCCGGATTTCAGTCGCTACGCAAAAAGCCAGAAGGACCAGATCGTCGGGCAGATCATCGGTTTGCCGCTGACCATGTTCCTGTTCGCGTCCCTCGGCGTGGTGATGACCGCGGCCTCGGTGAAACTGGTGGGGGTGACGGTGTCCGATCCGGTGACCCTGATCGGCCATATCCAGAGCCCGGTGTGGGTCGCATTGGCCATGGCGCTGATCATCATTGCCACGCTGTCGACCAATACCGCAGCCAACATCGTGTCGCCGACCAATGACTTCCAGAATATCGCGCCCAAGGCGATCAACCGCACCAAGGCCGTATTGCTCACCGGGTTTGTCGGGTTGGCATTGATGGCCCATGAGCTGCTGAAAAAACTCGGCCTGATTGTCTCGGACGTCAGTCTCGAAACCGTCTATTCCAACTGGTTGCTCGGTTATTCCAGCCTGCTGGGGCCGATTGCCGGGATCATGGTGGTGGACTATTTCCTGATCAAGAAACAGCAACTGGACCTTGCCGGGCTCTACAGGGACGACGTGTATCCGGCGTGGAACTGGAGCGGGTTCATCGCGTTTGGTGTGCCGGTGGTGTTGACGTTGTTGTCCCTGGGCAGCGATGCGTTCAGCTGGTTCTACAGCTATGGCTGGTTTACCGGCTCGGCGCTGGGTGGGATTATTTATTATGGGTTGAGTGTGATGCGAGTCGATCCGTCGGTAGCGAAATCTCCGGTGTGACGACTGGCCTCTTCGCGAGCAAGCCCGCTCCCACAGGGTTCTCGGGTGTTCACAAAACCTGTGGGAGCGAGCTTGCTCGCGATGAGGGCTTTGAATCCACCGACGAAATGCCTGAAGAAACACACAAGAACAGCCTGAGGAGATCATCATGAACGCGGCCGTAGACGTTCTGCAGTCCAGCCATCAGCACATCAACCGCGACCGCCTGTGGCAATCGCTCATGGAGCTGGCCAGGCTCGGCGCCACGGTCAAGGGCGGTGTGTGTCGCCTGGCCCTGACCGATCTCGACCGCCAGGCCCGGGACATCTTCGTCAAATGGTGTACCGATGCAGGCTGCACCGTCAGCATCGACGCCGTCGGCAATATCTTCGCCCGTCGTCCCGGGCGCAATCCCGACCTGCCACCGGTGATGACCGGCAGCCACATCGACACCCAGCCCACCGGCGGCAAGTTCGACGGCTGCTTCGGTGTGCTGGCCGGCGTCGAAGTGTTGCGCACCCTCAACGACCTCGACATCGAAACCGAAGCGCCGCTGGAAGTGGTGGTCTGGACCAACGAAGAAGGCTCGCGCTTCGCCCCGTGCATGATGGGTTCCGGCGTGTTCGCGGAAAAATTCACCCTCGAGGAAACCCTGGCCAAGGTCGATGCCGAGGGCGTGACCGTGGGTGAAGCACTGAATGCCATTGGCTACGCCGGCCAGCGTAAAGTCAGTGGCCACAAAGTCGGTGCCTACTTTGAAGCCCACATCGAGCAAGGCCCGATCCTGGAAGACGAACGCAAGACCATTGGCGTGGTCATGGGTGCCCTCGGGCAGAAATGGTTTGACCTCAAATTGCGCGGCGTCGAAGCCCACGCCGGCCCGACCCCGATGCACCTGCGCAAGGACGCCCTGGTCGGCGCCGCGGTGATCGTCGGTGCGCTCAACCGCGCCGCCCTCAGCCATCAACCCCATGCCTGCGGCACCGTCGGTTGCCTGCAAGCCTATCCCGGCTCGCGCAATGTCATCCCCGGCGAAGTGCGCATGACCCTGGACTTCCGCCATCTGGAACCGGAGCGTCTGGACTCGATGATCGCCGAAGTGCGCGAAGTCATCGAAACCACCTGCGACGAACACGGCCTGACCTTCGAACTCACCCCGACGGCGGATTTCCCGCCGCTGTACTTCGACAAAGGCTGCGTCGAAGCCGTGCGCGGTGCCGCCCAAGGCCTGGGCCTGTCGCACATGGACATCGTCAGCGGCGCAGGCCACGACGCGATCTTCCTCGCCGAACTCGGCCCGGCCGGGATGATCTTCGTGCCGTGCGAGGGCGGCATCAGCCACAACGAAATCGAAAACGCCGCGCCGGATGACCTGGCGGCCGGCTGTGCGGTGCTGTTGCGGGCGATGCTGGCGGCTTCGGCGGCGGTGGCGAAGGGCGAATTGGCGGCCTGAGCCGGGTGACGTGCGCTGAAATTTTCAGCGCACGTCACAATGCGCAATCCTCGATCGTCATCCTGTTGAATCCCTCAATCAGTGGAGCAACACGATGTCGTCCAACAGCCAAGCGGTCAACCTGCTGCAATCGATCCCACAGGTTTTCGAAAGCCTGACCCAAGTCCATGTCGCGCTCGATCAGCATGATCTCGATCCCGCCCTCAAGCATTTGATCCACCTGCGCGCCTCGCAGATCAACCAGTGCGGTTTCTGCGTGAAGATGCACACCCGGGAGGCACGGGAAGCCAATGAAACCAACGAACGTCTGGATCGCCTGATCGTCTGGCGTCACGTCAGTGATTTCAGCCCTGCGGAGCGCGCCGCGCTGGCGTGGACCGAAGCCTTGACGGTGCTGGATGAAAAAACCGATTACGCCAGCCTGCGCGGTGAACTGAGGGCGCACTTCAATGACGAACAGATCGGCGCCTTGACGGCCGAGATCGGCATGATCAACCTGTGGAATCGCTTGCAGGTGTCGAGGCACTGATTGATGAACTGCGCTGAAAACGCCGCCACCGTGTTCGAGCAACGCCGGCCCTTTTTGCTTGGTCTGGCCTATCGCATCCTCGGTTCGCGCGCCGAAGCCGAGGATGCGGTGCAAGAGTTGTTCATCAAGTGGCTGGAGGCCGACCGGGCCTCCATCGCCACGCCGGCCGCCTGGCTGACCACAGCCTGCACCCGGCACTGCATCGATGTGCTGCGCTCGGCGCACAATTCCCGGGTCGACTACATCGGCACCTGGCTGCCGGAGCCGATTCACACGAGCCATCAGGACTCACCCGAACACAGGCTCGAACTGGCCTCGTCATTGTCCACCGCGTTCATGTTGCTGCTGGAGCGCCTGACACCCAAGGAACGCGCTGCGTACCTGCTCCACGAAATCTTCGACATGGATTACCCGCAGGTCGCCGATGCGGTCGGGGTGCAGGAAGCCGCTTGCCGCAAACTGGTGTCCCGGGCCAAGGCGAGTCTCGGCAGTGCCCAAACCCGCTATCAACCGCAACCTGTGCGGCAGAACCAGTTGCTGAGTGCTTTCCATAACGCCATCGCCAGTGGCTCCACGGCGAACTTGAGCGCGATGCTGAGCGAAGACGTCGAACTCTGCGCCGACAGCGGTGGCAAGGCTTCGGCGATCCGTGAAACGCTGTCTGGCATCGAAAGCGTGCTGGATTTCATTGGCCAGTCGTTGCACGCCTACTGGCAAACGAGTGAATGGCTGCCCGTTGAAATCAATGGTGCCCAAGGCGTCATCATCAAGGCCGACGGTGTCATCACCGCGTCGATGACGTTTGGTTTCGATGAAACGGGGCGGGTGAATCGGGTTTTCATCATGCGTAATCCGGACAAGCTGGCGGGGCTGGGCGCGTCCTTCAACGTGCAATAGTCAAAGGACGGACAGCCCCTCGAGCCTTTCACTTGCCGAAAATTATGGAGATCCCTGTGGGAGCGAGCTTGCTCGCGAAAGCGGTGTGTCAGGTGACATACATGTTGAAGGGTCTACCGCTTTCGTCGGATCGCCGCCCGGAGCAAGCCCGCTCCCACAGGGTTCGTTGCACTATCCGAATTTTCGGAGGTCGTACTCTTCACAGGGTCACTCTACTTGTGGAGTCGAAATGAGCCAGGACGTCCTGACCACGCAAGCCAATCGCCGCCAGTTGCAGCAAATCATCGCCGGCGTGTCCGACGGGGTGATTCTGCTCGATCCCGACCAGAGCATCCTGTGGGCCAACGAGGCGGCGCTGGCCATGCACGGTGCCTCGCAGATCAGCGACCTGGGTACCAACGCCAAGGCCTATGTCAAACGCTTTGCCCTGCGTGATCGCAACAATCAGGTCGTGCCTGCCGACAGCTATCCGATCAACCGGGTGGCCCGTGGCGAGACGTTCAGCGATGTGCTGGTGGAGGTGACGTCGGCGGCGGACGAAGAGCGTACCTGGGTCCATCGCGTGCACAGCCTGGTACTGGCCGACAGCAGTGGCGAGCCGGAATCACTGGTGTTGATCATGGACGATATCACCGACCGGGCCAGCGCCGAGCAACGCTTCGCCGCAGCGTTTCGCCTGTCGCCGGTGCCGATTCTGCTGTGCGGCGCGGCTGATCAACGGGTGCTGGACGTTAACGAAGCGTTCCTCGATACCTTGGGTTATCCCAGGGAGGACGTGCTTGGGAGCAGCATTGCGCAGATCGATTTCATCGATGACCAAAACGCGCGCATCTGGCTGTTCGCCGCGCTGGAAAAAACCGGCAGCCTGGACTGCATCGATGTGCGCTTGCGCCGAAAAGACGCCGGGCTGATCGATTGCACGGTGTCGGCGGACACGGTGAACATTCAAGGCAACCCCTGCTATCTGCTGGTGCTGATGGACATCACCGAGCGCAGGCGCACCGAGCTGGAACTGGTGTCGGTCATCGAGGAAGCGATGAAGGACGCCTCATGGTTCAGCCGCACGCTGATCGAAAAACTGGCCAATGTGAAGAACGTCAATTCACCGAAGTTGCCCAGTGTGTCCTTCACTGACCTGACCACCCGTGAGCGCGATGTGCTGGGCCTGATATGCGAAGGCCGGGCCGACAAGGAAATCGCCGCGCGCCTGAAACTCGCGCCGAACACCGTGCGCAACCATCTGGCGGCGGTGTATTCCAAGCTCGAAGTGCACAGCCGCAGCGAAGCGATTGTCTGGGCGCGGGAGCGGGGACTGTTCTCCAGTGAATGACGGCCCAAGGGGCAGCGGTAAAGATGCAAATGCCACCGGCCGGGCTATAAGTGATTCGCAGATATTTATTTTTGTGAGCGGTGTGTGGATTTTGCGCGCCGGTTCTGTTGTCACAAAACATGTGTCTATCACTTATCGCGGGTCAACCTATGAAAACTCTTGGGAAACGCGTTATCTCACCTTTGTCGCTGGCATTGTGCGTAGCGATTCTCGGCGGCTGTGCCAGTCCGCCACCCCCTCCAGCGGTCACTCCGCCACCTCCTGAGCGCACCTGCCAGGCCATCGATAAAACCGATGTCCTCGGTGATGTACGGGCCGAAGACGGGCAAGTGACCCGAGTCACCACCACGACTCGTTGCGTCACGCAGTAAACCCGGGCTGCTCGGGGTGATGGTGATTTCCTTCATCGTCGTCTTGGGCGGCGGGATGGCCTGGGACTTGGGGTTTGGCGCCACGCCTCCCAATGCCGTGGCCGACTGGCGTTATCCGACCCTGGTATCCCTGGCGAGTACAGCACTGCACCCGTCATCTCAAAAAAACTGAATGATTTGTAAGTCATAGGCGGTTTTTATCGCAACTTGTTCTAGTTGACCTGTCAGTTATGACAGTTTCCGGTGTGTCGATTTTTCCTGATAGTTAACGGACTGTTTTTTCATGAACACCGCTGAAAAGGGAAACGCCGCCATGACCACCAATCTAAAAGCTGCAATCGCTGCAACAAGCCCTTGGGAAGATGCCACGTTGTTGATCAACGGAAAGAAAGTGGAGTGGGGCGCGAAACCTGTTTTTCTCCGTGGACAGGTGAACGATGTGACGGTGGAGGCTCCACCCGAAATTGCCGAGGAACTCAATTTGGGGCTGGCTGAGTATGGCGATTTGAGCATCAATGCGTCGCCGGATTTTGGCAATTGGGTTGTCCCTGTCAATGGCAAGTTCAAATGGATGATTTCGCCGAGCGCTGGCAAGAGCGGTCGTATGACGCTGGTTTTTTACAGCAGGGAAGTGGAGCAGTCGTGGGAGCACCGAAGCATAGTGATTTCGCACAGTCTGGCGGATGAGGCTGACGTGAAGATCGACGGCGTTGCCGTGCCTGCCGGGGGGAATGTGTTTTATCGGGACAAACCCCAAACTGTCACCCTGACACCGAAACCAGGCAGTCCGCTATGGGGCCTTCCGATTAAGCTGAACTGTGTAGTTAAAAGCGGCCTTGATCCACACAATGTGGTGAGTGACCCGGATTTTGGCGAAGAACAAATAATATACAGTTGGAAGGTGACGGGGAATACGAAAAGTGGCACATTCCAGTTGTCACTGTTAGGAACAGGCATGACAATACCAATGACATTACCTGTTTCGCAGTTAATAGCCTTTCCACAAATTTTATTTTCTAAAGTTCCCATGTACTCTGGTTCAATAGCAGATGCAGCAAAAAACGGAGTTCATAGAATTCAAATAAATAATAGGGAGGGCAAATTTAAGGATTCGCGAGTTAGATTGATACTGTTGAATGCAGATTCAAATGTTCAATTGATTCCCGGTTCTGGAGAGTGGCTCGAACCAAGTCGCGTAGCTAGTTGGGAGTTTATCTGCGGCGATAGTGATGCTGATATGCAATTGCAAGTGGAGTTTGAGGGTGTTGGTGATTATAATGTGATATTTGATGTTCGATTGAGTCGGCATTCTCGAGTTATTGGCGGGTTATTTCCCAGTACTAGTAAATTTATTGCAAATCAGTTGGGTTATTATTATGCAACTTTTGTGTCGGCCAAAAATTCTGCAATCCGTATGAGGGTGGAAGATTTTCGGTATATGTTTGTTGGTATTCCGTTTCAAGGCGAGACTGATGATTTTCTGTGTATTGGGAAGGTTCCAATAAAAATGCCGGCAGGCACATATAATCTCACTTGCTTTATCAGCCTGCCCGACGGGGGTAAGGAAGATGAGAAGTCTGTTTCGTTTACTGTTCATCCGAGCTGATTAACATTCTATTGATGTATGGTTGTGGTCGGTCAAGGCCCGGATGTCGAGACTTGGTAATTATCGTCAACGTAAACAAGAAAGGCAGCCAATCGGCTGCCTTTCCTTCATTCGGAAACCGTATCAGGACAAGAACCCACCATCCACATTCAACGAAACCCCAGTGGTATAGCTGGAAGCATCGCTGGCGAGGTAAAGCACCGCACCCGCCATCTCACTCGGATGCGCCACGCGCTTGAGCGGGATCTGCTGCAAAGCGGTGTTCAGAATGGCTTCGTTTTTCACCAGTGCCGAGGCGAATTTGGTGTCGGTCAGGCCCGGCAGCAAGGCATTGCAACGAATCCCGAACTGCGCACATTCCTTGGCAAACACCTTGGTCATGTTGATCACCGCCGCCTTGGTCACCGAGTAGATGCCCTGGAAGATGCCCGGCGAAACGCCGTTGATCGAGGCGACGTTGATGATGCTGCCGCCGCCGTTTTCGCGCATCAGCTTGCCAGCTTCGACCGACATGAAGAAGTAGCCGCGGATGTTCACGTCGACGGTTTTCTGGAAGGCGCTGAGGTCGGTGTCCAGCACGTTGCAGAACTGCGGGTTGGTCGCGGCGTTGTTGACCAGGATGTCCAGGCGCCCGAACTGTTCCTTGATGCCGGCGAAGACCTGGCTGATCTGTTCCATTTCGCCGATGTGGCAGGCAACGGCGGTGGCCTTGCCGCCTGCCGCGATGATCGCGTCGGCCACGTGCTGGCAGCCTTCGAGTTTGCGGCTGGAGACGATCACGTGGGCGCCTTGCTGGGCCAGCAGTTTGGCGATGGCTTCACCGATGCCACGGCTGGCGCCGGAGACGAAAGCGATCTTGCCGTCGAGGTCGAACAACTGAGTCTTGGACATGGGATTCCCTTGTAATGAAGCCGATCAGAGGCTGGATTTCAAAATGACCTGCAAGCTCATCTGCTCCAGCAGCTTGTTCATGTGTATGAACTGCGCGAAGCGTTTGTCCTGGGTCTGGCCATGGTAGAAGCGGTAGTAGATCTGCTGCACGATGCCGGCCAGGCGGAACAGGCCGTAGGTGTAGTAGAAGTCGAAATTGTCGATGCGGATGCCCGAACGTTCGGCGTAGTAATCGACGAACTCGCGGCGGGTCAGCATGCCCGGCGCGTGGCTTGGCTGGCGGCGCATCATCTGCACCGGCGCCGGATCATCGGCTTCGATCCAGTAGGCGAGGGTGTTGCCCAGGTCCATCAGCGGGTCGCCGAGGGTGGTCAGTTCCCAGTCGAGCACGCCGATGATCTGCATCGGGTTGTTCGGGTCGAGGATCACGTTGTCGAAGCGGTAGTCGTTGTGCACGATGCTGGAAGTCGGATGGTCGGCCGGCATCTTGTCGTTGAGCCAGGCTTTGACCGTCTCCCATTGTGGCGCATCGGGAGTCAGGGCTCTTTCGTAGCGATCGCTCCAGCCTTTGATTTGCCGCGCCACGTAACCTTCGGGTTTGCCGAGGTCACCCAGGCCGTAGGCGTTGTAGTCGACGCGATGCAGTTCCACGAACTTGTCGATGAAGCTCTTGCACAGGGCTTGGGTTTTCGCTGAATCCAGGCCCAGTTCCGGCGGCAGGTCCGAGCGCAGGATGATGCCGTTGACCCGTTCCATGACATAGAACTCGGCACCGATCACCGATTCGTCGGTGCAGTGCACGTAGGCTTTCGGGCAGTACGGAAAACCGTCGCGCAATTGATTGAGGATGCGGAATTCACGGCCCATATCGTGGGCTGACTTGGCCTTGTGGCCAAAGGGCGGGCGACGCAGGACGAATTCCTGTTCGGGGTATTCCAGCAAGTAGGTGAGGTTTGAAGCACCGCCCGGAAACTGGCTGATCCGTGGCAAACCGCTGAGCCCCGGAATATGGGCCTTGAGGTACGGATCGATCAGGCTGGCATCGAGCTCTTCGCCGGTGCGGATACGGGTGGACTGGTCGTTAAGCGCCATGCTTATCCCTTCTGCTTATTCTGGAGGCCTGAAACTATTGGCTAATCTAATGCGCACACGGCGCACCCACAACCGCGAACGGCTCTTATAGGTGAGCGTGTTGCCGGCCAATCATTGCTTTTGATACAGCTGTTTGAATCGCCATCAAAGGGCGACCCGGCTCTTGGCGGGCGGCAAGTCGATCGGCGTCAGCACCGGTTGGCCAGAGAAAAACGCCACGAGGTTCTTGCCCACCAGTTCGACGGTGCCCTGGGTGGCTTCCGGCGACAACCCGGCGACATGGGGCGTGAGGATTACGTTGTTCAGGGTCTTGAGCACATCCGGCACCTTCGGTTCGGCGTCGAACACATCCAGCGCGGCGCCGGCGATCCGGCGTTGCTCCAGAGCGGCGATCAGGTCCGCGGTGGCAATCACGCTGGCCCGGGCGATGTTGACGATAAACCCCTTGGGGCCCAACGCGTCCAGTACCTGGCGATTGATCAGGTGCCTGGTGCTCTGGCCGCCGGGCGTGGCGACGATCAGGAAGTCCGAGACGCGCGCCAGTTCGGTCGGCGTCTTGCAGAACGTGTAGGGCACATCGCTGCGATGCTGGCGATTGTGGTAGCAAACGCTCATGTCGAAACCGGCGCTGGCGCGTTTGGCGATGGCCATGCCGACCGCGCCGAGGCCCAGGATGCCCAGGCGTTTTCCGGCCAGGGAAGGGCGCATGATCTTCGGCCACTCGCCGCGCCGTACGGCGGCATCACAGCGGGGTATGTCGCGCACCAGCGACAGCAGCAGCGCCATGGCATGGTCGGCGACGGACGAGGCGTTGACCCCGGCGCCATTGGTGACGGTGATGCCCCGGTCGGCGGCGGCCTGCAGATCGACGTGTTCATAGCCGGCGCCGATCACGCAGATGATCTTGAGGTTGGGCAGTGCGGCGATTTCATCGGCATACAGCCCCAACGGGCCACGGGTGAGGACGGCGTCGATCTGCCCGGTGTGGCGGGCGATGGCTTCGGCGCGCTCGGCGGGCGTCGGGGCCAGAATCAGGTGCAAGCCCTGATGTTCGAGGATGGGCAGGTAATCATTGATGGTTTCAACCAGTACCAGGACGGTTACAGGCATGCTTGGCTCCCTGTGGCATCGTAAATCGGCTCGAATGTCACCTGAGATTGCTGATTTCAGGGTGGCTTGGCAACCACCAGCGATCGCAGTGCAGGAGCTGGCGAAGCCTGAGGTCTTTTTATTGCGCGGCTTGAGGTCGCTTTACTTCGACGGCGTGAGGACGGCCCGGGCAGCTTCGAGAATTTCATCCGACAGCGGATCGCTGCGGGTGGCCCGGGACAACATCAGCGCACCGAACATCAGCGAATACTGCACCAGCGCCTGCTGGCGCTTGCCGGCTTCGTCCTCTGCGTCGAGCAGCGAACCGAGGGAATCGAGCAGGTTGTTCAGGCCCTGCAGATAGGTTTGGCGCAATCCACTCTCGGCGGCCTCATGGCACATGTCCCCGGCAAAGGCCACCACCGGGCAGCTGTCGCCCGGATTGTCCCGGCTTTCGTTGGACAGGTAGGGTTCGACCACGGCGCGGCGGGCGGCGTCCTTGTTGTCATGCTCGGCCACTCGCGCTTGCCAGCGTTGCGCGGCCTGCTTGAAAGCCCGGCCGCTGGCCTCTTGCGCCAGGGCTTCCCTGGATTCGAAGTGCCCGTAGAAGCCGCCATGGGTCAGGCCGGCGGCGGCCATCACATCGACCACGCTGATCCCGTGCAAACCGCGTTCGCGAAACAGCCGTGTGGCGGCATCGACGATGGTCTCGCGGTTGAGGTCGGCTTGTTTGCGGGAAACTCGGGGCATGGCTCATTCTCGGTTTGCAGGTTGAACATCAGAGGGCGTATTGGGCAATTCCGTTGCCGAACGACCAGTTCTCTTTTTTCACTTCCACCAGATTAATGAAAACATCCTCCAGGCGCACGGCCAGCTCTGCGTTAAGGCTTTCGGCGATGGTTTTGTAGAGGCGTTTTTTCTGCTCGACGGTTCGTCCTTCGCTCATGGTGATCTGGATCACCACCAACTGGTCCGAGCGGTTGATGCCCAGATAACCGGGGTCAAAGATGAAATGCTGCTCGTCGTGTTCGGCCAGGATCTGGAAATTGTCGTGCTCCGGCACGCCAATGGTCTGGTGCATGGCGGCATAGATCAGTTGCCCGATGCGTTTGGCGTGGGTGGGGTCCCGGTGTTTTTTGATGTCGACGCGAACCAGTGGCATGGGAAGACTCCAGAAGGAATGCAGGTCAGTTAAAAATACATGACGTTTGACCTTTATCAAGTGCGGACTGCGCTTTGGCGATGAAGCGCAGGTGCCGTAAATAACGAAATCACCGCAATCCCCTGTGGGAGCGGGCTTGCCCGCGAAAGCGGTGTGTCAGTCACCTCAACGCTGAATGTGCCACCGCCTTCGCGGGCAAGCCCGCTCCCACAGGTTATGTGTCGTTCACTATCGCCCAATTGGTACCACCGTTCCTCACCTAAGTCTTTGCTTCTGCTCACTAATCCTCCAGAATCGCGCCCCTGTTTCGGCCGGGCGCTGCCTGTCGGGTATTCCGACGCGTCCTGGCCGGGTGGCAAGTGACCGGAATGTGGAGATCCCACCGGATGAATGATCAGGCCAATAGCGTTAACGAACGCTATGTAGACGCGACACCCGCGACGCTTTCGAGCTGGAATCGCCAGGACACCACCTGGATGCTGGGCCTGTTTGGCACGGCGATTGGTGCGGGAACCCTGTTTTTGCCGATCAACGCAGGCCTGGGCGGTTTCTGGCCGTTGCTGGTCCTGGCGCTGCTGGCGTTTCCGATGACGTTCTACGCGCACCGCGGGCTGACCCGGTTCGTGCTGTCCGGTCGCGAAGGCGCCGACATCACTGAAGTGGTGGAAGAGCATTTCGGCATCAAGGCCGGCGCGCTGATCACCTTGCTGTACTTCTTCGCGATTTTCCCGATCCTGCTGATCTATAGCGTGGCCCTGACCAACACGGTCGGCAGCTTCATGGAACATCAACTGCACATCACGCCGCCACCACGCGCCGTGCTGTCGCTGGTGCTGATCCTCGGCCTGCTGGCGGTGGTGCGTTGCGGTGAGCAATTGATCGTCAAGGCCATGAGCCTGATGGTCTATCCGTTCATTGTCGCGTTGCTGTTCCTGGCGGTGTACCTGGTTCCGCACTGGAACGGCGGCATCCTCGCCACAGCGAGCAGCGTGCCGGCGCCATCGGCGCTGTTGCATACCCTGTGGCTGGCGATTCCGGTGATGGTGTTCTCGTTCAACCACTCGCCGATCATCTCGGCGTTCGCCGTGGACCAGAAGCGCCGCTACGGTGAGCACGCCGAGGAGCGCAGCTCGCAGATCCTGTCCCGCGCCCACCTGCTGATGGTGGTGATGGTGCTGTTCTTCGTCTTCAGTTGCGTGCTGACCCTGTCGCCAGCGCAACTGGCCGAAGCCAAGGCGCAGAACCTGTCGATCCTGTCGTACCTGGCCAACCACTTCAGCAATCCGACCATCGCTTTCGCAGCGCCGTTGATTGCCTTCGTGGCCATTTCCAAGTCGTTCCTGGGGCACTACATCGGCGCCAGCGAAGGCCTCAAGGGCCTGATCGTCAAGAGCGGCAAGCGTCCGTCCGCCAAGGCCCTGGACCGCATGACCGCCGCGTTCATGCTGGTGGTGTGCTGGATCGTCGCCACGCTCAACCCGAGCATCCTCGGCATGATCGAAACCCTCGGTGGCCCGGTGATCGCGGCGATCCTGTTCCTGATGCCGATGTACGCCATCCGCAAGGTGCCGGCAATGGCACGCTATCGCGGTCAGGCCTCCAACGTCTTCGTGACGGCGGTGGGCCTGGTGGCGATCACGGCGTTGATCTACTCGCTGACCGCGTGATCGACCGGCCTGCTCGCGCAGTGCCGGATTGACAGCTACAGTGGCCGCTGCACGTGATACGTGCAGCGGTTTTTTTTCGCCTGGAGACACTGGATTGTCGAGCGCCCCAAAGGCTGATCCCACCGAGCAACCCAATCGCTGGCAGGACCTGTTGGCAGGTTTGTCGATTGCCGGTCTGTTGCTGCCCGAAGCGGTCGCCTATTCAAGCATCGCCGCACTGGCGCCCCAGGCCGGGGTGATCGCCTTGTTCGCCGGGTTGTTGTGTTATGGCCTGTTCGGTACCAGCCGTTTTGCGATTGTCTCGGCCACTTCATCCTCCGCCGCCGTGCTGGCCGCCGCGACCGCCACCCTGGCCCATGGCGACCCCGGGCTTCGCTCGACCCTGGCCATCGGCCTGGTACTGATGACCGGGGCGTTTTTCTTGCTGGCGGGGTTGTTCAAGCTCGGCAGCGTGACTTCGTTCATCGCCAAACCGGTGCTGCGCGGCTTTGCCTTTGGCCTGGCGCTGACCATCATCCTCAAGCAGGTCGCCAGTGTGGTCGGCGTGCATTTGATCGATGCCAACCTGGTGCGCTTCCTGCCGCAATTGCTGGAGCAACTGCCGCAATGGAATTGGGTGGCTGCGGCTGTGGGCGCCGTGGCATTGGCCTTGTTATGGCTGTTTGCGCGGTTTCGGCGCTTGCCGGGTGGTTTGTTGGTGGTGGTGATCGGCATTGCGGCGGGGCAGTGGCTGGACCTGCCGGCTTATGGCGTGAAGCTGATCGGCGTGATTGACCTGAGCCTGGAGGTGCCGAAGCTGCCGACACTGCCGTTTGCCGACTGGCTGCGTCTGGGGGAATTG
Source organism: Pseudomonas sp. BF-R-19 (assembly GCF_019956445.1). Classification (NCBI taxonomy): domain Bacteria; kingdom Pseudomonadati; phylum Pseudomonadota; class Gammaproteobacteria; order Pseudomonadales; family Pseudomonadaceae; genus Pseudomonas; species Pseudomonas sp. BF-R-19. The sequence continues at coordinate 94,264 of NZ_JAHBDN010000029.1, read as the reverse complement.
GCGTTCGCCATGGTGATGATTCTGTATGCGGAGTCCTACGGCTCGATCAGTTCTTATGCGCTAAAACATCGCGACCGGGTTACCTCGAACCGCGACCTGCTGGCGCTGGGGGCTTCCAACCTGTTGTCTGGCCTGTTCCACGGCATGCCGGCGGGCGCGGGGTATTCGGCGACGTCGGCCAACGAGGCGGCGGGTGCCACTTCGCGCCTGGCCGGTATCGTGGCGGCGCTGGTGGTGCTGGTCATTGTCCTGACGGTGCTGCCTTACATCGCACTGACCCCGGAACCGATCCTCGCCGCCATCGTCATCCATGCCCTGGGGCGCGGGCTGAGCCTGCAGCCGCTGGGACGCTATTTCATCTGGCGCCGAGACCGCTTGCTGGTGATCTGCGCCGTGGCTGCGGTGCTGGTGCTGGGGGTGCTGGACGGCTTGCTGGTGGCGGTGGCGATCAGTGTGTTGCTGATGCTCAAGCAGATGTCGGCGGCGGATATCCAGATCCTGGGGCGCATCGATGGCGGTCACGACTTTGTCGACCTGCAACGCCATCCTGCAGCGCAAGCAGTGCCTGGCGTGTTGATTGTGCGACCGGGGGAAGCGTTGTTCTTTGCCAACGTCGAGCGGATTCTTGGCGGTGCCTTGCGCCTGATCCGGCATTCGCAAACGCCGATTCAAACGGTGATTCTCAGTCTTGAGGAATCGCCCGATCTGGATGGCACCAGCATCGAGGCGTTGCAGGAGTTTTTTGTGCGAGTGCATCAGGAAGGCAAACGGCTGATTCTGGCGCGTCTCAAGGATGACGCACAAATGGCGTTGGCGGTGTTGCCGCAGGTGCAGGTTAACGGGGTGGTGCTGAGTGGGTTGAGTGTGGATGGGGCAGTCCAGCAAGCGCTCAAGCCGTATGCATAACCCAATGTGGGAGCGGGCTTGCTCGCGAAGAGGGAGTGTCAGTCGATATTTGTATGGACTGACACTCCCTCTTCGCGAGCAAGCCCGCTCCCACAGGGTTTTTGGTGTTTGAACTGACGGCATAAAAAAACGCCGCTCATCTCACGATGGGCGGCGTTTTTCATTGTGTTGCAACGTTAGGCTTGAACGACCGGGATGTTGGCGTTCGCAGCAGCTTCACGGAACTCGGCGATCTGGTCGAAGGACAGGTAACGGTAGACATCGGCCGCCATGCTGTCGATCTTGCCAGCGTATTCCATGTACTCCTCGACGGTCGGCAGGCGACCCAGGATGGAAGCCACGGACGCCAGCTCAGCCGAAGCCAGGTAGACGTTCGCGCCGTCACCCAGACGGTTCGGGAAGTTACGGGTCGAAGTCGACACAACGGTCGAGTTCGGCTCTACACGTGCCTGGTTACCCATGCACAGCGAGCAGCCCGGCATTTCCATGCGAGCGCCGGCCTTGCCGTAGATGCCGTAGTAGCCTTCTTCGGTCAGCTGGTGAGCGTCCATCTTGGTCGGCGGCGACAGCCACAGACGGGTTGGCAGCTGACCCTTGACCTGTTCCAGCAGTTTACCGGCAGCGCGGAAGTGACCGATGTTGGTCATGCACGAACCGATGAACACTTCGTCGATCTTCTCGCCAGCAACGCTGGAGAGCAGGCGAGCGTCGTCCGGGTCGTTTGGCGCGCAGAGCACAGGCTCCTTGATGTCGGCCAGGTCGATCTCGATGATTTCAGCGTATTCAGCGTCTTTGTCCGCTTGCAGCAGCTCAGGGTTGGCCAACCAGGCTTCCATCGCTTGAGCGCGACGCTCCAGGGTACGTGCATCGCCGTAGCCTTCGCCGATCATCCAGCGCAGCAGGGTGATGTTGGACTGCAGGTATTCGGCAATCGACTCTTTGGACAGCTGGATGGTGCAACCGGCAGCCGAACGTTCAGCCGAGGCGTCAGACAGTTCGAACGCTTGCTCTACGGTCAGTTTAGGCAGACCTTCGATCTCCAGGATGCGACCGGAGAAGGCGTTCTTCTTGCCTTTCTTCTCTACGGTCAGCAGGCCGGCCTGGATCGCGTAGTAAGGAATGGCGTGAACCAGGTCACGCAGGGTGACGCCTGGCTGCAGTTCGCCTTTGAAGCGAACCAGGATCGACTCAGGCATGTCCAGCGGCATGACGCCGGTGGCTGCGGCGAACGCAACCAGACCGGAACCGGCCGGGAACGAGATGCCGATCGGGAAACGGGTGTGGGAGTCACCACCGGTACCGACGGTGTCTGGCAGCAGCATGCGGTTCAGCCACGAGTGGATGATGCCGTCGCCCGGACGCAGGGAAACGCCGCCGCGGGTCATGATGAAGTCAGGCAGGGTGTGGTGGGTGGTCACGTCGATCGGCTTAGGGTAAGCCGCGGTGTGGCAGAAGGACTGCATCACCAGGTCGGTCGAGAAGCCCAGGCACGCCAGGTCTTTCAGTTCGTCACGGGTCATGGGACCTGTGGTGTCCTGGGAACCCACGGTGGTCATCTTCGGTTCGCAGTAGGTGCCCGGACGAACGCCGGTCACGCCGCAAGCCTTGCCGACCATTTTCTGCGCCAGGGTGAAACCCTTGGTGCTTTCAGCCGGTGCTTCAGGCTTCTTGAACAGGGTCGACGGTGGCAGACCCAGCTCGGTGCGAGCCTTCTCGGTCAGGCCACGGCCGATGATCAGCGGAATACGGCCGCCAGCACGAACTTCGTCCAACAGGACCGGGGTCTTCATTTCGAAGGTGGTCAGGACTTCGTCGGTGCCGTGCTTGCAGACTTTGCCAGCATGCGGGTACAGGTCGATCACGTCGCCCATGTGCATGTTGGAAACGTCGAATTCGATTGGCAGTGCGCCAGCATCTTCCATGGTGTTGTAGAAGATCGGAGCGATCTTGCTGCCGAAGCAGAAACCGCCGGCACGCTTGTTCGGTACGTAAGGAACGTCGTCGCCGAAGAACCACAGTACGGAGTTGGTGGCCGATTTACGCGAAGAACCGGTACCGACCACGTCGCCGACGTAGGCGATAGGGAAGCCGGCGTTGCGCATTTCTTCGATCTGCTTCATCGGACCGGTGACGCCTTGTGCGTCAGGCACGATGCCGTCGCGAGCCATTTTCAGCATGGCCAGGGCGTGCAGCGGGATGTCTGGACGGGACCAGGCATCAGGCGCAGGGGACAGGTCGTCGGTGTTGGTTTCGCCGGTGACCTTGAACACGCGCAGGCTGATCTTGTCGGCCAGGGTCGGGCGCTTCACGAACCACTCGCCGTCAGCCCAGGATTGCAGCACGCCTTGGGCGTGAACGTTACCGTTCTTGGCTTTTTCAGCGACGTCGTGGAAGGCGTCGAACATCAGCAGGGTGTGCTTGAGTTCTGCGGCAGCTACTGGAGCCAGTTCGGCGTCGTCCAGCAGGTTAACCAGAGTCACGATGTTGTAGCCGCCCTGCATGGTGCCGAGCAGTTCAACAGCGCGCTTCTTGTCGATCAGGGGGGATTTGGCTTCGCCTTTGGCGATGGCGGACAGGAAGCCGGCCTTGACATAGGCTGCTTCGTCCACTCCAGGCGGAACGCGATTGGTGATCAGGTCAACGAGGAATGCTTCTTCGCCAGCCGGGGGATTTTTCAGCAGCTCGACCAGGCCTGCAGTTTGTTCGGCGTTTAGCGGCTGGGGAACGATACCCAGTGCTGCGCGCTCTTCGATATGTTTGCGGTAGGCTTCAAGCACAGTTATTACCCTCATCAGTGGTCCCAAATGGGTGTCCGGGACGCTCATCCCGAAATTGCCGTACTCATGCGCTGCATGGCGTTGTGAGCCACTAAGCCAGAATTACCGACAATTCCTTACAGAAGCTGCTTTCAAAGTTTTACGCCTGCAGAACGGGAGCTGATGAGGGTTGGCGTTGGGCTTTTCCCCGCTGGAAAAACCCCTCGCCAACACCGCTCTGAAGGAACGACTGTGCTCGTGACGCTTTGAAAACAGCTTCTAACGGACATTGGCGCCTAAAAAGGCAGGCTGATTCTACGGCAAAAAAAAATTAAAGGTAAGTCAGTGTTTATTGGACTTTGGTGGAGGCGGTCAGCAGAGCCCGATTCTCCATGGGCCCTGAACTTTGAGGGGTGATCAATGGCCGACAAAGGGCTAACATGCGGGCCTGTTCTGCTTTCTCGCGTTTTTGCCTATCTATGCCCAATCAGACCATCAAGACACCCTGCGTCGGCCTCTGCTCCACCGTTTACGGTGACCTGGTGTGCCGTGGCTGCAAGCGTTTCCACCACGAAGTGATCCACTGGAACGGTTACAACGAGGAAGAAAAGCGCGCGGTATGGCTGCGTCTTGAGCAGTTGCTGTCGCAGGTGATGGCCGCCAAGGTGGAAATTTTCGATCCGGCGCTGCTGAGAATGCAGCTGGAGCAACGCAAGATCCGCTTCGTGCCCCATCAGTCGGAATATTGCTGGGCCTACCAGTTGATCGCCCGCGGTGCGCGGGTGATCAACAATCTGGAAGCCTACGGAATGGTGTTGCTGCCGGAGTTTCGCGAGTGGAACCTGCCGGAATTGCGCGACGCCATTGATCGGGAATTTTTCCTGCTCTCCGAAGCCCATTACCAGCGCTACATTGCGCCGGGGTTTCTCAAGGATGCGTTTGGCGGCTAAGAGCATCGCGAGCAGGCTCGCTCCCACAGGGGATTTGTGAGCAACACAGATCCAGTGTGGGAGCGAGCTTGCTCGCGATGGCGTCCGGCCGAACACCACAAATCTCAATGCTTGTCCGCAATCTCCTCAAGATGATCCGCCACTTCCGTCGGCTTGAGCACCAGCACATCGCTCTCCACCGCATCGAGCACCACTTCCGCCGTATTACCGATCAAGGTCCCTGACAACCCGCTACGGGCCACGGTACCGATGACCGTCACCGCCGCCTGCAGCTTGTGCACCATGAACGGAATCAGCACATCCGCCGGGCCTTCCTCGATGTGCAGGTGATCATCGTCGATGTCGAATTCCGCCTGGAACGACTTGCATTGCTCGCGGTAGCGCGCCTGGATGGTTTCGCTGAGTTGAAACGTCGGGTCGGCCGACGACAGCATCGGCGACGGGTGGGCGCTGATCACGTGCAAGTGGGCCTTGGCCAGGGTGGCGATGTCATAGCCATGATCAATGATGGTGTCGTGCAGGTGGCGGTGTTCGAGGTCGGTGTTGCCGACGTCGACAGCTGCCAGGATCACTTTGTCTTTCCATGAACCAGCGGTTTTCACCAACAGTACCGGGCAAGGGCATTGGCGCAGCAATTTCCAGTCCTCGGGTGTTAGCAGGGCCTTTTTCAGTGCGCTGTCGGGAAAGTGCTGCTTCACCACAAGACCGCAGCCTTCGGCTTGCTGCACATCGATGATGGTTTGATGCAGGCTCTGATTCCAGGCTTGCTCAGTGGTGATGTTGTAACCGTCTTCCAGTAACGCGGCCTTGAGCACACCCAACATGCCACTGTGATCGTGCTTGGGGTCGCACACCAGCAGATGCAACTGTGCCTGGGTCACGCCGGCGATCAACTTCGCCCGTTTGAGCGCCAGGCTTTCGGAATGCTCGGGGTCGATGACCACCAGAATGCTGCGAACGGCTTGCATGTGCGCGATCTCCTGAAAATAAAAAAGCACGGCGTTGCACAACTATAGTTGCTGTCTGCGATTCGGGGACTTGATGCATATCAACGGTTGGCGACTGGTGGTCTGCGGGCAGGCCGGTATAATCGGCGCCCTTCGTTTTGAACCTATTTGTCCGTGAGCCCCATGATCCTTCCCGAAATTCACGAGTTCCTTGGCTGCCGCACCCCCGACGGCTGGATCGAGGCCGCGCTGGCCGATCAGGAAACCCTGCTGATCGACCACAAGAACTGCGAATTCAAGGCGGCCAGCACCGCGTTGAGCCTGATCGCCAAGTATCACTCCCACGTCGATCTGATCAACATGATGTCGCGCCTGGCCCGGGAAGAGCTGGTGCACCACGAACAGGTCATGCGCCTGATGAAGCGGCGCAAGATCGAACTGCGCCAATTGTCCGCCGGGCGCTATGCGTCGGGGTTGCGCAAGGTGGTACGCAGTCACGAGCCGGTGAAACTGGTGGACACCCTGGTGGTCGGCGCCTTCATCGAGGCCCGCAGTTGCGAGCGTTTCGAAGCACTGGTGCCGCATCTGGACGAAGAACTGGGCAAGTTCTATTTCGGTCTGCTCAAGAGCGAGGCCCGGCATTTCCAGGGTTACCTGAAACTGGCGTACCAGTACGGCGACGCCAAGGACATCGCCGAGGTGATCGACAAGGTCCGCGCCGCCGAGCAGGAACTGATCGAGTCGCCGGACGTGGAATTCCGTTTTCATAGTGGTGTGCCGGCTGCGGCCTGAACATTCGGTGTTGTTCTTGCGGACGCCTTCGCGAGCAAGCCCGCTCCCACATTGGAATGTATTTCCCTGTGGGAGCGGGCTTGCTCGCGAAGGGGCCATCAGCAACACAAAAGCTAACGGCTCAAACCCAGCCGTTCATGCCATTGCGCGATGGACTCTTCGGGGTACACATCGAACTGTTTATCCCTTGGCTGCGCCTGGACCTCAACCCACGTCGCCTTTGAACCCAGCATCAGGTGCGTGTGTTCCGGCGGCACCGGCAGCGAGGTGTTGATGGCCGAGGCGAACGGGTGAATCAACTCCGGCCACTCTGGACTGAACAACCACAGGCCCGAGCCGCAGACCGAGCAGAAATGCCGCTCGGCGGTGCTGCTGTGGGCGCGTTTGTCACCGTCTTCCTTGAGCCGCGCATGGTAGATCGCGATGTGCTTGCGCCCGCGAACCTTGAGGCTGGCGGCATCGCCACCGAGGTTGATCGCAAAGCCACCACCGCCCTGGGTCTTGCGGCAGATCGAGCAGTAGCAGCGCTGGTAAGGGTAGGGGTGGGCGCAGGTCAGACTGAACGACACCGCGCCGCAATGGCAGGAACCTTCGAGTTGCATGGGAATCTCCGGCTGTCTGGAACGTACCCCGAACAGCCTAGACCGTCAGGGCTACTCGACCGGCACCAGAATCGCGTCGCCGGTCGCCACCAGTTTCAGTTGATCACCGGATTGCGCGAACAGCTCGGCGCGGGCGAACACCTGCTTCTTGCCTGCCTTCACCACCCGGCCCCGGGCGATGAACACTTCACCGATGGCAGGTGCCAGGCAGTTCACTGAAAAGTGCGAGGCCAGCACGTTGCCCGCCACGGTTCCAGCCGCGAAGCCGCAGGCGGTGTCGAGCAGCGCGCCAATCAGGCCGGCATGCAGGAAACCGGCGTATTGCGCCATGTCGGTCTCGCGAAAGGCCATCGTGAGTTCGACTTCGCCGCTTTCGGCGCGGGTGACTTCGAAGCCGGCCCAGCGGTTGAAGGCTGCTGTCGAGTTGATGTGCTTGAGTGTGTTGAGCATGGCGAATCCCTCCGGTTGAGGGTTCAACATGCGCCGGGTTTGGGGGCGTGTCATCGTTGATCAGCCAGCGTGATAGCCCGTTGGATAGGTGGTGAATGGGTTGGCCCCTTCGCGAGCAAGCCCGCTCCCACAGGGGGATTGCGTTCCAAATGTGGGAGCGGGCTTGCTCGCGAAGAACGATAACGCGGTCCCACTGGACACCCACCGTCTGTCAATTCAGCATGTCCGCCTCGAAACCGGGACATGACCTGATGCGACGACTACCTTCCCTGGCAGCCCTGCGAACCTTCGAATGCGCCGCCCGTCACGCCCATTTCGGTCGGGCGGCCGCCGAGTTGTGTGTCACCGACAGCGCGGTCAGCCACCAGATTCGCCAGCTCGAAGAGCAGCTCGGCGTGCCGCTGTTCGTGCGCGAGGGCCGGCAGATTCGCCCGACCCTGGCCGCCGGGCGCCTGATGCAGAGCTTGCAGCAGGCATTCGAACTGATCGGCGATGCCTGCGATGAGCTGCGCGATCCTTCATCGCTGGCGGTATTGCGTCTGGCGGTCACCGCCGAACTGGCGCAAAAGTGGCTGATGAGCCGGCTCACGGATTTCTACGCGCGTTACCCGCACATCACCTTGCATCTGTACGAACAGCCGATCGACGCCACGGCGCCCGGGGAAGACATCGACCTGGCGATCACCTACGGCACCGGCCCGGTGGACAGCTCCGCGTACTTCGTCCGGCCGCTGCCGGCGTTGCAGTTCTTCCCGGTGTGCAGCCCCGGCCTGTTCAACCAGGGCACGCTGAAAACCCCGAAGGACCTGGCCCGCCACTGCCTGCTGCACGATGACCAGGACGGCAAGACCTGGACCGCGTGGCTCACCAGCCATGCCGGCGACCAGCGCCCCGACCGGCAACTGTATTTCGCCCATGCCGGGCTGGCACTGGAAGCCGCGGCCCAAGGGCAGGGCGTGGCCATGGGCGACAACCTGACGGCCCAGGAAGATTTGCTCAGCGGGCGTCTGGTACGGCCGTTCACCTCGAGCATGACTGCGCTGGGCCAATACGCGCTGGTGTGCGAGCGGCTGCGGCTGGAGCGTCCGGCGGTGGCGCAGATGCTGGAATGGTTCAACGATCAGTTGCTCGATTGATGAGTTGAATTCAAGTATTCCGAAATAATCATCGTTGGCGAGCCAGTCGCCAACGCCCTTAGCCTGTGGTCATTCCAATCCCTGCTGAAGAGGTTTGACCATGGCTCGCTTGCTCGACACCACTCCCAAACAGGACGGTTTCCGTCTGCCCGGCGAATTCGAAGCCAAGTCCGGTTGCTGGCTCGGCTGGCCGGAGCGCACCGACGTCTGGCGCAACGGTGCCAAGCCGGCGCAGAAGGTTTGGGTGCAGATCGTTACCGCGATTTCCATGAGCGAACCGGTCACCGTGTGCGCCTCGGCGGCACAGTTCGCCACCGCGCGCCGGCAGTTGCCCCCGCAAGTGCGTGTGGTGGAAATGACCTGCAACGACACCTGGTTCCGCGACAGCGGCCCGTGCTTCGTGGTCAATGACCAGAGCGGCGAAGTGCGCGGCGTCGACTTCGAATTCAACGCCTACGGCGGCCTTGACGGCGGCCTGTACTATCCGTGGGACAAGGACGACCAGATCGCCGGCAAGATCCTCGAAATTGAACGCTTCGACCGCTATCGCGCGCCGTTGATCGCCGAACTGGGCGGCATCCAGAGCGACGGCCAGGGCAGCATCCTGACCACCGAACAATGCCTGCTCAACCGCAATCGCAACCAGCATCTGGGCAAGGACGAAGTCACCCGTCGCCTGACCGATTACCTCGGCGCCGAGCAGGTGATCTGGCTGCCACGGGGCTGCAAGTTCGACGAAACCGACGGCCACGTCGACGACCTCGCGTGCTTCGTGCGCCCCGGTGAAGTGGTGCTGCAATGGACCGACAACCGCGACGACCCACAGTGGGAAATCTATCAGGAGGCCTACGACATCCTGCGCAGCACCCGCGACAGTCGCGGCCGTGAGTTGATCGTGCACAAGCTGCCGCAGCCGGATGTGCTGGAGTGGACCGCTGAAGAAGCCGAAGGCCTGGACCAGCAGGACAGTACCCATACCCGTCAGGCCGGGACGAAGATCTGCGCGTCGTACATCAACTACTACGCTGGCAACAGTGCAATCGTGGTGCCGCTGTTCGGTGATCGCAACGACAAGGTGGCGCTGGCGACCCTGGGCGAGCTGTTCCCGAGACACAGCATCGTCGGCATCGAAAACTCCCGGGAAATCCTCCTCGGTGGTGGCAACGTCGCGTGCATCACCATGCCGCAGTACGCGGGCAAAGGAGTGTAAAAATGGGCCTGCACAAACTGACTCAAGCAATACTGCTGGTGCTTGCACCCCTGTGTGTGCAGGCTGCCGATACCGCCAAGCCGGTGGTCAACCTGTACATCTGGGGCGAGTACCTGGCGCCGGATACCCTGAAGAATTTCGAGGAAAAAACCGGCATCCATGTGGTGGTCGACCACTTCGATTCCCTGGAAACCGTCGAGACCAAGCTGCTCACCGGCCGCAGTGGCTACGATCTGGTGCTGACGGCGGGGCAGCATCTGTCCCGGGCCATCGAGAGTGGCGCGGTGCAGACGGTCGACAAGCAGCAACTGCCGCATTTCGCCGGCGTCGGCGAGGAGTTCCGCCAGCACATGGCGGTGTTCGATCCGGGCAACCGCCATGCCGGGATCTACGCCTGGGGCACCACGGGCGTGGGTTACCAGGAGCAGGCGGTGAAACAGCGCCTGCCCGACGCGCCGACCGACAGTTGGGCGATGCTGTTCGACCCGACCGTGGTCTCGAAATTCGCCGATTGCGGGGTCAGCCTGCTCAACGATCCCAACGAAGTGTTTGCGGCGGTCATGAAGTACATGGGCCTGGACATCAACCGCCAGAGCCTCGATGACCTGAAGCTGGCCGAGCAGCAACTGGCGAAGATTAGGCCCTACATTCGCTACTTCGACAACGACCTGAACATCAGCGACCTGGCCAACGGCAACACCTGCGTGGCGATGTCCTGGAACGGGAACGTGGCCATCGCGGCGGGCCAGGCCGAGGCGGCGGGCAAACCGTATTCGCTCAAGTACCGGATACCGAAGGAGGGCACGTTGATCTGGTTCGATGCCATGGTCATTCCCAAGGACGCGCCGCACCCGAAGGCCGGCCTGGCATTGATGGACTACCTGATGACCCCGGAGGTGATTGCGCCGATCACCGACAGCATCCATTACGCCAATGCGATCACAGCGGCGGACGGGCTGGTCGACCCGGCAATTCGCAACGATCCGGGGACGTATCCGACGGCTGCGGTGAGGGCTTCGCTGTATAGCAAGAATGACAATGGCAAGGCGTTCAACCGGGCGTTGATCCGGGCGTTCAGTCGGTTGAAGTCGGGGTTGTAACCAGCTTCGGGTGATGTATTGGCTGGGCTTACGCCTTCGCGAGCAAGCCCGCTCCCACACTGGATCTTTGGCGTTCAAAAATCCCCTGTGGGAGCGGGCTTGCTCGCGAAGAACGATAACGCGGTCTACCGGTTGGGCACCCGCCACAAATACCAGGAGGCCACCGTCCGGTAAGGGCTCCACGCCGAGCCGATCTCGATCATCTGCTTGCGCGTCGGCTGCACCTCCAGCCCTTTGAGCCGTCGATAACCCTCACGCACGCCAAAATCATCGGCCGGCAGGATATCCGGGCGTTCCAGGCTGTAGATCAGCAGCATCTCCACGGTCCAGCGACCCACGCCGCGCAAGGTGATCAAACGCTCGATCAGCGCTTCATCGTCCATGGCCAGTGCCGTGGCGTAATCCGGCACCACGCCGTCCAGCGACGCCTGGGCGATGCCCTGAATGGTCGCGATCTTGCTCGCGGAAAACCCACAACTGCGCAATCGGTCGAAATCCGTGGCGACGATCTGTTCAGGCCGGGGAAACGAACCGGAACCGAACAGCGCCAGCAGCCGGCCGACAATCGCATCGCCGGCCTTGGCATGCAGTTGCTGATAGGCAATCGCCCGCACCAGCGACTCATACGGGTCACGCGCCGCATGCGGCTGATGCAGGCACGGGCCGATGGCGTCGATGTGGCGGCGCCAGTCGTCATCGATGGCCGCCAGGAACGCACTGGCCGCCTGATAGCCGTCGGCCATGGGCTCAGGCTTTCCCGGACGGTTTCAACAGGGCGTTCACTTCGCCATAGGTCAAAGCCTTCAGGTCGTGGCTATCGAACTTGCCGGTTTGCAGAAAACTTTTGGCAATGCCGGCCATGGCGCCGTAGAGGAACTCGGCGATGCCCGAACCTGCAGTCAGGCGGCGTACGCCCAGTGCTTCAAGCGCTTCGGGCGACGGCAGGCCCGGGAACCCCAGCACATTCAGTGGCAGCGAGGTGCCCTGGCACAGCGCCTTGATCTCGTACTCCGCGGTAACGCCCGCGGCAAACAGGCCATTGGCACCGGCCGCCTGATACAGCGCGGCGCGCCTGAGGGTTTCGGCGACGCGGTCTTCGGCAGGCACCAGGCCCCGCAGATAGACATCGGTGCGCGCATTGATAAACAGATTCACGTTGCGCCGCTCGGCCACCTGGCGCGCGATCTCAATCTTGCGTACCAGCAACTCCGGAGGCGCGGAGCCGTCTTCGATATTGATCCCGACAGCGCCGGCGGCGATTACCGCATCAACCACCTGGGCCACCCGTTCCAGGTCATCGGAATAACCGGCCTCGATGTCCACGGTCAGCGGCACCGAAATGACCCGGGCAATCGACTCGACCGTCGAGACCAGGCGTTCCAGGGGCAGGGTGTTGCCGTCCGGGTAGCCATGCACCCAGGCCACTGCCGCGCTGCTGGTGGCCACGGCCTTGTTGCCCAGTTGCTCCACCAGCCGCGCCCCGGCGGCATCGGCGACGTTGGTGAGGATCAGCAAACCTTCTTGATGCAGTTGGTGCAGTTGATTGTCGAGCCTGTCCATCGAGTTTCCTTCCTTATGAAAAATCTGTGGGGGGATCAGAGCGCCAGTTGCTCCGTGAGCTGCACCGCCGCGTTCTCCAGCCTGAGCAGAAACGCCTTGCGCGGCTGGCCTCCAGCGTAGCCGGTCAACGAGCCGTCGGCGCCGATCACCCGGTGGCAGGGCACGACAATCGATAAGCGGTTATGCCCGTTGGCCAGGCCCACCGCCCGACTGGCACCGGGCTTGCCCAGGCTCGCCGCGATGGCGCCGTAGGTGGTGGTCCGGCCGTAGGGGATCTTCGCCAGTTCAGCCCAGACCCGGCGGGAGAACTCGCTGCCGGGCATGTGCAAGGCCACGCTGAACTCAGTGAGCGTGCCAGCGAAATACGCGGACAATTGCGCTTCGATCTGCTGCAAATGCGCGTTGTACCCCGGCGCCACGGCATAACCGAAACGGTTTTGCAGCGCTTCGACCGAAGGATTCAACGATGCCTGGTCGAGAAACTCCAGCAGCACCAGCCCACGCCGTTCGGCCATGGCGATCATCGGCCCCAGCGGCGTGGTCAGGCGCGTGAACAGCAGCGGCTCGCTGTTGGCCGCGCGGCCCGGGGTGATGTGGAACGATTTTTGGAAGGCGTCGCGAAATCCGCTCAGGGACTCATAGCCGGAATCGAAGGCGACGTCATCGATAGAGTCGCCCTGTTTGATCCCGTCCAACGCCATGCCCAGGCGCCGGGCGCGCAGCCAAGCGTGGAAGGTCATGCCGAAATGCTGCTTGAACCAGCGACGCAGTTTCAGTGGTTCGATGCCTTCGGCCAGTAGCTGGGCGTCGGTCCAGCGCTGCTCCGGGTCGGCGTCCACCGACTTGAACAGTTTCTGCACCCAGTTCGGCGCGCTGGCGGCGGTGTCCAGCGGTTTGCAGCGCAGGCAGGCGCGATAGCCAGCCGCCAGGCATTGTTCGGCGCTGGCAAAGAACTCGACATTCTCAGGCTTCGGGCTGCGGGCGGTGCAACCGGGGCGGCAGAAGATGCCTGTGGTCTTGACCGCCGTGAAGAACACCCCCTCGTAGGAGGTGTCTCGTTCGAGCATGGCGCGAACCATCTCGGCCCGGGGCGGAAGCAACGTTTTTTGTAGGTTCATGGGCGCAGCATAGATCGCGTCATGGGCGATCTCCACCGGAGAATCGACAGTGAATTTCGCTCCTTTGAACACTGCGAGTCAATGTAGGAGCGAGCTTGCTCGCGATGGCGGAGTGTCATGCAAAATTGATGTCACAGTTACTCCCTTATCGCGAGCAAGCTCGCACGCGGCTTTTGGTGTTTAACTGACAGGTTTCAGTTTTCTGGCCGGGCGCTCAGCTTAGAAATCCCACTTCGTGGTCAGCATCACGTTGCGCGGTTCGCCGTAGTACGTGGTGTCGAAGTTGCCCAGGCCCGTCAGGTAGCGTTTGTCGAAGACGTTGTTGGCGTTGACGGTGAAACTCAGGTGCTCGTTGTACTCGTAGCGGCTCATCAGGTTGACGAGCGTGTAACCACCTTGTTTGATGCTCGTGTAGTCGCCCACGGTCGGGCTGTAGATCTTGCCGTAGAACGCGCTCTGCCAGCTGATGCCGCCACCGACGGTCACCTGATCCAGTGCGCCCGGCAGGCGGTAGGTAGTGAATGTGCGGACGACGTGTTCCGGTTTGGTGGTCGACAATGGGTATCCGTAGATCCGCTGTTCATCGGCGTCACGGGTGCGGGCGTAGGTGTAGCCGGCCGACACGTTCCAGCCATCGGCCACTTCACCGGCCAGTTCCAGTTCCACACCTTTGGTGGTTGCACCGTCGACGGCTTTGTAGATGCCTTCGTTGGTGACCAGGTTGGTGCCGATCGACTCGGCGACGTTGTCTTGCTCGATGCGGAAGAAGGCCAGGCTGGCGTTCAGGCGACCGTCGAAGTAAGCGGCTTTCAGGCCGGCCTCGTAGCTGTCGCCTTCGACCGGCGCCAGGGTCGAGCCTGCAGCGTCCTTGTAGGTTTGCGGCTGGTAGATGCTGGTGTAGCTGGCGTACACCGAGTAGGTGTCGTCCAGGTCATAGACCACACCGGCGTAAGGCGTGACCACCCCATGTTCCTTGTAACTGGCGTGGGTGTCATCGAGTCCCGCACCTGGATAATACGAATAGTCTTCGTTGTACTTGAACGTGCTCAGACGGCTGCCGAGGATGATCGACAGGTCGTCGGTCGCATGCAGGCGCGTGGCCAGGTACAGGCCGTTCTGACTTTGGGTGCGTTCGTATTTACCGTTTTTCGGGAAGTCCTGTTCCGACAAGTCGCCATTCCAGTCATAGATGCTGCCCGGGACCATTGCGAAGGCGCTGGTGTCGTAGGTCGCACCGGTCTGGCGCGAGTGGGACGCCATGAAACCGACCACCAGTTCATGCTCGCGGCCACCCAGGGAGAAGGGGCCGGTGACGTTCACGTCAGCGGTGTTTTGCACGCGATGACCTTCCCAGCGCCCCCAATACAGGAACATGCCCTCACCGGTGGCGCGGTCCGGGTTGCCGCCGCTGGCCGAGGCCAGGCGAGTGTCGTGATCGGTGGTTTTCTGGTCGAAGCTGGCCTTGAACTTCCAGTCGTTGGCCAGGGCCTGTTCCAGGGAGGCGAAGTAGGTGATGTCGTCGAAGTCGCGTCGGCTCCAGTCGGCACCCGGGTTGAAGTGGCGCGGGAAATCGGTACGGCCGCCGTCCGCGAAGTACACCGGGTTGCCGGTCCAGGACGAGCCTCGCGGGGTGGTGCTTGACTTGTCGACGCCGAAAGTCAGCAGGGTGTCGGGTGTCAGGTCGGCTTCGAGGATGCCGTAGAACAGGTCTTTTTTCTGGCTGTAATGGTCCTGGTAGGCGTTCTTGTCGGAATAGGCGCCGACGAAGCGACCACGTACGCTGCCGGTATCGTTCAGCGAGCCGGAAATATCGCCGACGCCGCGATAGGCGTCCCACGAACCGACGGTGCCGCTGATCGACGCCTTGAATTCCTTTGTCGGTTTCTTGCGGATCAGGTTGACGGTGGCGGATGGATCGCCCGAACCGGTCATCAGGCCGGTCGCGCCCTTGACGATTTCGATGCGGTCCAGGCTGGATGCGTCGTCGCCGTTGTTCGGGTTCTCACCGTACACGCCGTCATAGGGAATGTTGACGCCGTCGTACTGGAAGTTGGTGATGGTAAAACCACGGGCGGAAAACTCGGTGCGGTCACTGTCGTACTTCTGCGTGGAAATGCCGGGGGTGTTGCGCAGTGCGTCGCCGATACTCTGCACGCCGCGGTCGTCCATCTGCTGACGGGTAATGACGGTCACCGATTGCGGCGTTTCGCGGATCGACAGCGGCAGGCCGGTGGCCGAAGACGTCGAGCCGGTGGTGTAGGAACGCGTACCTTCGGTGGTGGCGCCCAGCGCCTGGCCGGAAATGGTCGTCGCGCCCAGTTGCAGGACGCTGTCGTCCCTGGCCGGTTTTTTCTCGGTGTCGGTTTCAGCGGCGTGGGCGGCGAGGCTCAGCAGGGCGGCGGGCAGGGCCAGCGCCAGAGGGCACAAGGCAAAACGGAAACGGGCGACAAGCTGGTGCGACATGGGGATCCCTTTGCGTCGAATCGGTCGGTAGTTGAAGTGCTTCTGAGGGGTTAACCGAACGAAAAACGCAAAGGGGAACTGCAGCGTGAAAAATGTTGATAATTATTCTCAGCAAACCAGGCCGAGCCGCTCATGCCACTGGGCGATGGACTCTTCGGGGTAAACATCGAACTGTTTGTCGCCCGGTTGCACCTCGGCCTCCACCCAGCAGTTTCAACTGATCGCCGGGTGCGGGTGGTGTCATTGTCCATAACAGAGGGTGATGGGCAGGTGGACTTGTGGTGAATGGGCTGGACCCATCGCGAGCAAGCTCGCTCCCACAGAAGTTCTCGAGCATTCACGCCCCCCTGTGGGAGCGAGCTTGCTCGCGATAGCGTCATATCATTCGCTATTGCAGTGACTGACACGACGCCTTCGCGAGCAAGTCGAATCGTCGTACCGTCGCCCCCGCATTTAAACCAAGCGCCTCAGGTGCGGCGTGCCATCAGCAACACCGAAGCCGCCGCAGACAACAGGCCCGCACAGCAACGGTTGAAGATCCGCTTGCCCGACGGCTTGGCGAACCAGCGACGCATGTGCAGACCCATATAGGCGTAGGCGCCGATGGCGATCCATTCCAGTATCAGAAACAAGGTGCCCAGCACGAAGAATTGCGGCGCGATGGCCTGGGTCGAATCGACGAATTGCGGCAGGAACGCCGTGAAAATCAGGATCGCCTTGGGATTGCCGGCCGCCACCAGGAATTCCTGCCGGGCCAGTGCCAGTGTCCCCACCGGGGCGGTGCTGATCACGTTCTCCACGCCGGGATCGGCGCGCCACAATTGCCAGGCGAGGTAGAGCAGGTACGCCGCACCGAGGATCTTGATCGCGTAGAACAACAGCTCGGAGGTTTGCAGCACGACTGCCAGGCCCGCCGAGGCGAGGGCGATCATTGCGGCGAATGCCAGCAACCGACCGATGCCGGCCACGCAAGCCGTGCGGTAGCCGTAGCGGGTCGAGTTGCTGACCGACAGCAGGTTGTTCGGGCCCGGCGCCATGTTGAGGGCGAAGCAGGCGGGCAGAAACAGGGTGAGGGTGGCGATGTCCATCGGTGGCTCCTGAAGCAAGAACCGTATTTTTATCACGGTTCGGCGGTGGCTTGACCCATACAGTCAGGGGCGCAAACCACCGTACAACGGGCTACCTGGCGAACTTCTTCGCCCCGGCGACACACAGGATCACCGCCACGGTAACGCCCAGCATGCCGAGGCTGACCTGTTCGTGCAGCAGGGTGGCGGCCAGTGTCAGGCCAAAGAACGGTTGCAACAGTTGCAGTTGCCCGACAGCCGCGATTCCGCCTTGGGCGAGCCCGCGATACCAGAACACGAAACCGATCAACATGCTGAACAGCGACACGTAACCCAGGCTGAACCACGCCGAGGTGCTGATGCCGCTGAACGACGCGGGCATGCGCATCCAGGTCAGCACCGCGACCAACGGCAACGACAACACCAGCGCCCAGCAAATCACCTGCCAGCCACCGAGGGTGCGGGACAGCTTTGCGCCTTCGGCATAACCGAGTCCGCAGGCCAGGATCGCCAACAACATCAAAAGGTCGCCCTCGGGTGAGGCGGTCAACCCTTGGGACAGGGCGAAGCCCACCACCAGCAGACTGCCCAGCACCGAGAAAATCCAGAACGCCGGCCGTGGTCGCTCGCCACCGCGCAACACACCGAATACCGCCGTTGCCAGCGGCAACAGGCCGACGAAGACGATGGAATGCGCGGACGTTACGTATTGCAGCGCCAGCGCAGTCAGCAGGGGAAAACCGATCACCACGCCCAGGCCGACGATGGCCAGGGGCAACAGCTGATTGTGTGCGGGGCGCTTCTCCTTGAACAACCCCAGCAAACACAACGCCAGAATCGCCGCGATGGTGGCGCGGGCGACCGTCAGGAAAACCGGATCGAACTCCAGAACCGCCACCCGCGTCGCCGGCAGCGAACCGCTGAAAATCACCACGCCGATCAGGCCATTGAGCCAGCCGCGGGAGGTGTTTTCCAGGGTGTGTTTTTGCAGGTCAGATGTCCGTTCCATTCGGTGTTCGCTCACTGTTTTGATTGCATGGAATCCATCGTATGATCGGCTACCGATACAATCAAAAAATTGTCATGGATACATCTCGACATGCCGCGATCACGCTATAAATCCCTGGTGGACGCCTTTGCCGCCGATATCCGTTCGGGGCTTTTGCCGCCCGGTACACGCTTGCCGACTCACCGGCAATTGGCCACTGAACACGGACTGGCGCTGGTGACCGCCAGCCGGGTGTATGCAGAGCTTGAGGGCATGGGGTTGGTCAGCGGCGAAACCGGCCGCGGGACTTTCGTGCGGGAGACATCGCTGCCGCCCGGCCAGGGCATTTCGCAGTCCGTCGTGGCGGCGGGGATGATTGATCTCAACTTCAACTACCCGTCATTGCCGGGCCAGGCGGACCTGTTGCGCAATGCCTTGCGCCAGTTGGCGTTGTCCGGCGATCTCGAATCCTTGCTGCGCTATCAGCCCCACGCCGGGCGTTTGCACGAGCGGGCCTCGGTGGCGCGGCATCTGGTGGAGCGCGGGTTGAACGTACCGGCCGAGCAGGTGTTGATCGTCAGCGGCGCCCAGCATGGCCTGGCGGTAACGATGATGGCGTTGCTCAAACCCGGCGATGTGATTGCGGCCGATGCATTGACCTATCCCGGATTCAAGACACTGGCCGAAACCCTGCACCTCGAAGTCTTGCCCATTCCGGTCACCGACAATGGGCCTGATTCGCCGGCCCTGGAGAAACTCTGCCGGAGTCGATCGGTACGGGCGATCTATTCGATGCCGACCCTGCACAACCCCTTGGGCTGGGTGATGGGTGCCGATCAGCGCGAGCATTTGGTGGCCATTGCGCGTCAGCATGACTTGATCATTATCGAGGACGCCGCCTACGCGTTTCTGGCTGAAGACGTGCCGCCACCCTTGGCCGAGATGGCGCCCGAACGAACGGTGTATGTGTCCGGTTTATCGAAAAATGTCGCCACCGGACTGCGCGTCGGGTTTGTGGCCGCGCCCGCCCAATGGATGGCGGCGTTCGAGCGCACGATCATGGCGACCACCTGGAACACTCCCGGCGTGATGACTGCGATTGTCACTGCCTGGCTCGACGACGGCACCGTCAACCATCTGGAGGCGCAAAAACGCGCCGATGCGCAGGCCCGGCAAACCCTGGCCCGCGAGGTGCTGCAAGGGCTCGACTACATCAGCCATCCGTCTTCCTATTTCATCTGGTTGCCGTTGGCCGAAGACGCCCGCGCTGATCAGGTTGCCATGGCCCTGATGCGCGAGCAGGTGTCGGTTTCGCCGGCCGAACCCTTTGCGATCACGGCCCATGTGCCACACGCGATCCGCCTGGCGCTGGGGTCGGTGGACATGGATTCACTGCGCCAGGCGCTGGTGAAAGTGAAGAGGGTCGTCAGTCTGTACACCTGATTTTCGCCAGTTAATCCAGCACAGGGCATTTTTCTTCAATACGGGGTTACGGTGGGTCATTACCTTCAAGCCTGGTTCAACTGAATGGAAGAAGGTGTGCAATGAGTCTGTTGATGTCCATGGCGGCGTTCGCGCTGGTCGCTTCAATCACACCGGGGCCGGTGAATATCGTGGCGTTGAGCTCCGGGGCCCGGTTCGGTTTCAGGGCCAGCCAGCGCCATGTCGCCGGGGCCACGCTGGGGTTTGTCTTGCTGCTGGTGTTGATGGGGTTGGGGCTGCATGAGCTGTTGCAGTTGTGGCCGGCGTTGACGCAAACGGTGCAATGGGCGGGCGTGGCGTTTCTGTTGTACATGGCCTACAAACTGGCGGCTGACAATGGACAGGTGGAAGCCAAGGATTCGGCGCGTGCCCCGTCGATGTTGTACGGCGCGGTCATGCAATGGCTCAACCCGAAAGCCTGGCTGGCCTGCGTGGCCGGTATGGGGGCGTTCGTAGCCGATGGCGAGGCGCGGCTGGTGTGGCAGTTCGCGGCGGTGTATCTGGTGATCTGCTATGCCTCGGTCGGCTGCTGGGCCTATGCCGGCACGTTCCTGCGCGGTTACCTGAACAACCCGGCCGGCATGCGCTTGTTCAACCGGGCGATGGCGATGCTGTTGGTGGTGAGTGCGGTGTATTTATTGCTGCCCTGAGCACAGGATTCAGCCGCGATACTGCCCCGGCGTAGCCGCCAGGTGTTGTTTGAATGCCCGTTGAAAATGCGCCTGATCGGCAAACCCCGCTTCCAGTGCCACGTCGGCGATCAGTTTGCCGCTGCGCAGTTGATCCTGGGCGTACTGGATGCGGCGGTTAACCAGGAACGCGTGGGGCGTCATGCCGAAATGTTGTTTGAACGCCCGGATCAGGTAGGACGGCGACAGTTGTGCCGCCGCGCAAATGTCTTCGAGCTTGAGCAGGTGCGTGCAGTTGTCGCGGATGTATTCGGCGGCGCGTTCCAGTTTGAAGTTGGGCTCGCGCAACGGCTGCGCTACCGGGTTGAGCTGCAATTGCACTTCGCTGAAGAACTCCACCGCCAGGCTTTGTTTGCCCAAGACATCCTGTTGCGGATCGACCAGCACCGCATACAAATCGTTGAGGCCTGCAAACAGACTCGCGTCCCGCGTATGGGTGAGCGAAAACCGGCGAAACGCCAAGTCGTCACTGAACCCGAGCTGATGCTGCAAATCGGTCAGCCACGGCGTATCGACGTACAGCATCACATACGACCACGGCTGATCATCGATGGGATTACAGGCGTGGACGTCGCCCGGGTTCATCAACACGACGGTGCCGACATCGACCGCAAACTCGGACTGCTCATGGATATAGGTGCTGCTGCCTGCGGTGATCGCACCGATTGAAAAGTGCTCGTGAGAATGCCGGGTGTAGCAGACCTCGCGACCGTCGGCGATCGAGCGGGCTTCGATGAAGGGCAGGGCGTCATCGCGCCAGAAGCGAGGGGCCTTGTCAGCGTGTTTGGCGGCGGTGTGCTTCATGCTCGGTCCTCGGCAGGTCAGCGCCCGAGTGTATTAGCTCTCGCCGTCAAAGGCTCGCTGCAACGCGGCGATATCGAGTTTTTTCATCTGCATCATCGCGGCCATGGCGCGTTGGGATTTTTTCGTGTCGGGGTCTTTTATCATGTCCATCATTGCGACGGGCACGATTTGCCACGACAGCCCGAACTTATCCTTGAGCCAGCCGCATTGCTGCGCTTCAGGCACGCCACCGGCCGACAGGTTGCCCCAGTAATGGTCGACTTCTTCCTGGGTCTGGCAATTGACCTGGAACGAAATCGCCTCGCTGAACTTGAACAGCGGTCCGCCATTCAGGCCGGTGAAGCTCTGCCCGTCGAGCTCAAAGCTGACGGTCATGACCGAGCCTTCGGGGCGGCCGTGGAACTCGAACCCGGCGTTGCCGTAGTGGGTCATGCCGGTGATTTTCGAATGATCGAAGATCGAACAGTAGAACTTCGCGGCATCTTCGGCTTGATCTTCAAACCACAGGCAGGGCGTGAGTTTTTGAACGCGTTGCATGACGGGCACTCCTCGGCAGGTTATGCAGGCTGGATTTAAAGCGTAGCCAGCCCGGAGGAGTTCGGCAGTACCGTAGATCGACCCGCGCTCAAAATTGCCAGCGGGTGGTCAGTTGCAGGGAGCGAGGCTCGCCGTAGAAGCCGGTGCCAAAGTTGCCCAGCCCGGTGTAGTAGGTTTTGTCGAAGAGGTTCCTCACGTTCAACGTGGTGCTCAGGTGCTCGTTGAAGCGATAGCGCGCCATAACGTCCACCAACGCGTAGCTGCGCTGGGTGATGGTCGAGTTCTGGCCGAAATTGACGGTGTCGGCGGGGTTGGGCTGGAACACGTTGCCGAAGAACTCGCTCTGCCAGTTCACGCCACCGCCGAGCGTGAGCGGGCTCCATCGCCCCGGCAGCCGATAAGTGCTGAACAATCGCACCAGTTGTTCCGGTGCCGTGGTTTGCAGGATCGAGCCGTAGACATAATCGCCTTGGGCATCGCGGGTATGGTTGTAGGTATAGCCGGCCGACAGATTCCAGCCTTCGCTCACTTCCCCTGCCAGTTCGATTTCAAAGCCCTTGGTGGTCGCGCCCTGCACCGCACGGTACACCGACTCGGCGTCGACGCCGCTGATGTATTCGGCGATGTTGTCCTGTTCGATGCGATAGAGCGCGAACCTGGCATTCAGGCGACCGCCGTAATAATCGGCCTTGATCCCCGCCTCGTAGCTGTTGCCTTGCACCGGGTCGAGCAATTGCCGATTGGCGTCCTTGCTCATTTGCGGCTGATAGATGCTGGTGTAGCTGCTGTACAGCGAGTAGGTGTCGTCGAGGTCGTAGACCAGCCCGGCGTAAGGCGTGACCACGCCGGTCTGGCGATAGCTGTCGCGGATGTCGACGGTGTCCGGGTCGCTGTAGTCCAGGTCATCGTGCCCCTTGAAATCACTGATCCGCGTGCCGAGGATCAACGCCAGGTCGTCGCTGGGTTTGAGTCGGGTAGCCAGGTAGAGGCCGGTCTGGCGCTGCTCGATATCGTTGTCACCCACCCGTGGAATGTCCGGTTTCGCAAACTCGCCGTGCCAGTCGAAAATGCTGCCATTGAAGGGCGGATAAACCGAGCCGTAGACCGGGATGTCCTGGCGGGTGTTCATCGACATGAAGCCTGCGATCAATTCATGCTCGCGGCCGAACAGGGCGAAAGGGCCGGTCAGGTTGATGTCGATATTGTCCTGGACCTGATCGCCTTCGAACTTGCCCATGTACATGAACATGCCGCCCCCGGTGACCGGGTCCGGATTGCCGCCGCTGGCGGAGGCAAGGAAGGTGTCGTGCTGGCGGTGTTTGCGGTCGTAACTCACCTTGAGGGCCCATTCGTTGGACAGTTGCTGATTCACCGAGGCGAAGAGTGTCTGGTTGTTGAAGTCGCGGCGGCTCCAGTCCGTGGCCGGGTTGAACGAGCGCGAGAAGTCGGTGCGTGAGCCGTCGCTGTTGTACATCGGGAAACCGGTCCAGCTGGCGCCACGGGAGCGGGTGTTCTGTTGGTCGATGCCGAATGTCAGCAGTGTGTTCGGTGTCAGGTCGGCTTCGAGAATGCCGTAGGCGATGTCCTTGGTGTTCTGGTAGTGGTCGACATAGGCGCTGCGGTCCTGATACACCCCGACAAAGCGTCCGCGCAAGTGACCGCTTTCGATCAGCGGGCCAGCGATATCTGTCTCGCTGCGGTAGCTGTCCCAGGAGCCGACGGCAGCGCTGACCGCGGCCTGGAATGCCTGGGTCGGGCGTTTCCTGATCAGGTTGACTGTCGCCGACGGATCCCCCGAACCGGCCATCAGGCCGGTTGCGCCCTTGATGATTTCGACGCGGTCGAAGATCGCCATGTCAGTGCTGGTGGTGCCGTAATCGTAGACACCGTCGTACTCAGTGTTGACGCCGTCGTACTGGAAATTGGTGATCGGCAGGCCGCGACTGGAGAACTCCCAGCGCTCGCTGTCGTAGTTTTGTACGCTGATGCCGGGTACGCGGCGCAAGGCGTCGGCGATGCTGGTGGAACCCTGGTCGTCCAGAAGTTGACGGGTGATGACCGTGACCGATTGCGGTGTTTCGCGCAGGGACAGGGGCAGACCGGTGGCCGTAGAGGTCGAACCAATGGTGTAGGCATGTGAATCTTCGCTGATTGGCCCCGGCGCTTGTCCGGAAATGTTCGTGGCGCCCAGTTCCAGCGTGCCTGTTGCGGCGGACGCGGCGCGCAGCACATAACCGCCGTGACCCTGGGCTTGCGCTTGCAGACCTGTGCCTTGCAGCAATTGATGCAACGCTTGCGGCTCGCTGTAGTCGCCGCTCAGGCCAGGGCTGCGTTTGCCGGTTGCCAGGTCGTTGTGCCCGGCGAGAAACACGCCTGCTTGCTCGGCAAAACGGTTGAGGGCGCTGACCAGGGAGCCGGCAGGGATCGCGTAATGACGTTGTTGCCCGCCGGATAGTTCAATGCCCGAGAGGGTGTCGGCTCGGACTGTTGGCGCTGCAAAACCCGTCAAGCCGAACGCCAAGACCAGCACCGACAGGTGCAAAGCGCAGGAGCGGCGAGTAAGGGTGACGCGCGACATGAAGTTCCCGGCAATCTAACGGCTTTAAGGGTTAACCGAGCGAAAACCCGAAAAGGGTACCGGCACGACGAAAAAAATCAGCTTCACGCTTTCGCGGCCACGTTGACCCACCAGCCCAGAGGCTTTTCCACCCGGATCGGCAACGCCGCTTCCAGCAGGCGCAAGGCCTGGTCAGTATCTTTGAGCGGGAACGAACCCATGACCGGTAACCCGGCAACGGCCGGGTCGCAGCCCAGATGTCCGGGGCGATAACGGCTTAATTCCTCGAGCAACTGGCCCAGCGGCAGGTTGTCTGCCAGCAACAGTCCACGGCGCCAGGCTTCACGGCTTGGCGTGGCCGCGGTCGGGGCAGGGAGGTGGTGTTCGCTGAACGACAGTTGTCGTCCGGCCTCGACTACCTGCATCAACCCATGGGCGGTGCGGACTTCGACGGCGCCTTCGTAGACATTCAGCAGGGTTTGCCGGTCGTCCTGACGTACACTGAAACGCGTACCCAGTGCGCGCATCCGGCCCTCGTTGGTTTGCACCAGCAACGGACGAACGTGGTCCTTGGCGGTGTCGATCAATACTTCCCCGGCTTGCAACAGCAGCAGGCGTTGCGTGGCGTCGAAACACACGTTGATTGCGCTCAACGCGTTGAGCCAGATCTGGCTGCCATCACTGAGGCGGGTTTCGCGGGTTTCGCCGGTGCCGGTGGAGAGGTCGGCGGTCCAGCGCGCCAGGGTGAGCGGCAGGGCGGTTTCCCTCCAGGCACTCCACCCCAACAAACCAACCGACGCCAGGATCAGCAGACTCTTGGCGGTCTGGCGACGACTGATTGGCATGCGCCCGGCGTTGCGCAATACCTGGCCGGCCACTTGCTGATGATCGTCCTGCAACGCGGCAAAGCGTTGGCCGACCCGCTCGACATACTGCCAGGCCGCCTGATGTTCGCCGCTTTGCGCCAGCCAGGCCTGCCAGTGTTGACGTTCCTGCTCGCCGACCTGCTCATCATTGAGTTGCACATACCACTGCGCCGCTTGCTCAAGGCTTCCATGGCTGATGGCGTTGGTGGCGATCCGGTTCATTGAATCAACAGGCCGTCGAGTTCGGCCTCAAGGATCGCGCAATGCATCAAGGCCTGGGCCAGGTACTTTTTCACCATGCGCTCGCACACGCCGATTTCCTCGGCAATGACGCGGTAAGGCAGGCCGTGCAGCTGCGCCAGAATGAACGCCTCGCGTACGCGTTGGGGCAAGCGTTGCAGCATGGCGTCCACTTCATACAGCGTCTCAACGATGATCGCGCGCTGCTCCGGCGAGGGCTGGACCACCTGGGGTTGCGCGGCCAACGTGTCGAGCCACGCCTGTTCGAGCTGTCGCCGCCGCCAGTGATCGATGCACAAGCCCCGGGCAATGGTCGCCAGGTAAGACCGTTCGTGGGTTTCGCCGTCGAATACCTGGGGGCGCTTGAGCACGCGGATGAAGGTGTCGTGGGTCAGGTCGGCGGCATCGAACGCATTGTTCAGGCGTCGACGCAGCAGCTCGTGCAGCCAGTGGTGATGGCTGATGTAGAGGTTCTGGACGCAGGAGGTGTCGGCAACCGTCATCGTGAGTGCATGTCCGTGGGCGATCCCGTGCCTTTATGCAAATAAGAATGGATCGCGATTAAAGCAAAAGGCCATGAACAGTGCAAATGATATTGGTTTGCTTTTAGATTGTATCGGGATTAATGCAGTCATAATGACTTTCTATTGAGTCATTGTGACTATTTTTAGTGTTGGTCATATTGACTGCTTGTACCTGAGAGGCTCGATCTGCAAGGGCTGCCGAGATGGCACGGATCGTGATGCAACAAACGTACAACTGAACGACTTCAGGAGTACCGGAACATGTCCCAACTATTGAGCAACCCTCAGAACGTTTTGCACCTGTCGAGTCGCGTACTCGGGGTGGGCCTGGCCATGTTGCTTGCCGGCATCTACGGCGCCTATCTGTACGCCGGCTCGCTTTCGATCTCGGCGTTGGTGTCGATGCATGCAATGACCATTCTTGGTCCGACCTTGCTGAAAATCGGTTATGTGATGCGTCTGCTGTCCCAGTATCGCCTCAACGCACCGGCAGACGGAGCGATCGCTTGATGCGCAAGTTGGCCGCTGCTGCCGTTTTCAGTCTGGGCTTTCGCCCGTTTTTTCTCGCCGGTGCGGGGTTCGCGGCGATCGCCGTGGCCCTCTGGGCCGCCTGGCTGTACGGCCATTTATCCGGTACGCAACCGGTGGGTGGCATGCTCGCCTGGCACCGGCATGAAATGCCCTTCGGTTTTGCCGGTGCGATCATTGCCGGGTTCCTGTTGACCGCAGTGCCGAACTGGACTGGTCGGCCGGGGCTCAGTGGTTGGCCGCTGATCGGGCTGGTGCTGATATGGCTGCTGGCGCGTCTGGCGTGGTTCCTGCCGATTTCTTCGTCGCTGTTGTTCGTGATGGAAATTCCATTTCTGCCGCTGTTGGCCTGGGTGCTGGGGCGAGATCTGGTGGCTGCCTGCAAGCGCGAAAATTATCCGATTCTGTTGATGATCACGTTATTGGCTGGCTGTCAGGCATTGACGCTGACCGGCATCGTCCTGGATGACGCCGATCTGCAACGGCACGGTGTGTTGGCCGCTTTGTGGTTGATCGGCGCGCTGATGAGTGTGATTGGCGGTCGTGTGATTCCGTTCTTCATTCAGCGTGGATTGAATCGTCCTGCCGTTCCTGCGGCGAATCCATTGCCGGGCAAAATTCTAATGGCCAGCGCCATGCTCGCGGCGGTTTCGTTTGCCGGTGGTTTGAATGACGTCCCCCGGCTTTGGCTGGCCGGGTTGTTTGGATTGATGAGCGCGCTGCATGTGATACGCCTGTGGCGCTGGCATGACCGGGGACTGTGGCGGGTGCCGTTGTTGTGGTCGTTGTATCTGGCCTATGCCTGGATTGTGATCGCGACGCTGGCCATGACGCTGTGGCATGCCGGTTTGATCCATCAGCAATCCCTGGCCACTCATGCGCTGGCGGTAGGCGGTATTGGCGGGTTGATCCTGGCGATGATCGCGCGGGTCAGTCTCGGTCATACCGGGCGAGAGTTGAAACCGTCCAGGATGATCGTGGTGGGTTTTGTCCTGCTGCTGGCGGCCGGGGTGTGCCGGGTTGGGCTGGTGGCATTTTCCACTAATGGGTTGGCGCTGTCGGCGCTCCTCTGGTGTACGGCGTTTGGCCTGTTCGTGTGGCGTTATGCCGGGATATTGTGGCGTCCGAGGCTCTAAACCAAGCTTGCATAGCCGCCCATCGAGGCGGCTTTTTTGTGACCGGTGGTCGATGCATCAGGACACCGGGGAAAATTGCGCTTAGCTAAAGGGATAACCCGAGGCGCGCGCAGGTGTTCCAGGACCACAGCGACGCCCCTTCAGATCACCGTGCGTCTGAGGAATTGCGCCATGCTGACCTTGAACATCAATGGCAAGGATCAGGAGCTGGATGTCCCCGCCGACATGCCGCTGCTCTGGGTCTTGCGCGATGTTGCCCACCTCACCGGCACCAAGTTCGGCTGTGGCATGGCCCAATGCGGGGCCTGCACCGTACACGTCGATGGCGCACCACTGCGCTCGTGCATCACACCGGCCACGGCCGTGGCCCATGGGCAAAAGATTCTGACCATCGAGGGCCTTTCCGCGGATGGTTCGCACCCAGTGCAACAGGCCTGGGCGGAACTTGACGTGGTCCAGTGTGGCTACTGTCAGTCCGGGCAGATCATGTCGGCGGCGGCCTTGCTGGCGAAGATTCCGCAACCGACCGACAACGACATCGATCAGGCGCTGTCCGGCAACATCTGCCGTTGCGGCACTTACCCGCGGATCCGCGCGGCGGTCAAACGCGCCGCCGAGCTGGGTTGAGGTGAGCATGAACAGCATCAACGCGTTATCGCGTCGTGGTTTTCTCAGGGGCAGTGCCGTGCTGGGTGGTGGACTGGTGGTGGCGTTTGCCATGCCCGGCGCCCACCGTTTCGCCATGGGCGCGGAGAACCAGGGCAACGTGTTTGCACCCAACGCCTTCCTGCGCATTGGCAACGACAACAGCGTCACCGTGTTGCTCGGCCACTCGGAAATGGGCCAGGGCATCTGGACCGGCCTGACCATGCTGATCGCCGAAGAACTGGACGCCGACTGGTCGAAGATCCGCGTCGAGCATTCCCCGGCTTCGGCCGCCGATTACGGCCTGCCTGGCTTCGGCGGGATGCAGATCACCGGCGGCTCGACGTCCACCTGGATGGAATTCGACCGCTATCGCCAGGCCGGCGCGGCGGCGCGCTTGATGTTGATCGACGCGGCGGCCAAGCGTTTCAATGTTGCGCCTTCCGAGATTCATACAGAATCGGGCGTGGTCATTGCCGGTGAGCATCGCGCAACTTATGGCGAGTTGGCGGATGATGCCGGGCAGTTGCCACGACCGGACCCGGCCTCGATCAAACTCAAGGACGCGAAGGACTGGCGGCTGATCGGCAAACCCACCAGGCGCCTGGACACACCGGAGAAAATCACCGGCCGGGCGAAGTTCGGCATGGACGTGCAGTTTGACGGGCTGATGACCGCGATGGTCGCCCGTTCACCCACCTTCGGCGGCAGCGTCAAATCCTTTGAAGGCGCCGAAGCGCTGGCAATCCCGGGGGTGCACAAAGTGGTGCAGGTGCCGACGGGCATCGCGGTGATTGCCGATCATTTTTGGGCGGCGAAGCTGGGGCGCGATGCGCTGAAAATCGAGTGGAATCCGGGGCCGAACGCCGGGCTCGACAGCCAGGCGTTGCTGGAGAGTTTTCGCAAACTCGCCACCACCCCCGGCATCAACGCCGGTCAGGCGGGGGATACCCTGGCTGCGCTGGCGAAAGCGACCAGGAAGATCGACGTTGAATACAGCGTGCCTTACCTGGCCCACGCGCCGATGGAGCCGCTGAACTGCACGGTGAGCATCACCCAGGACAAATGCGAAATCTGGACCGGCACCCAGTTCCAGACCCTGGACCAGATGGTCGCCGGGAAAATCACCGGGCTCAAACCGGAACAGGTGGTGATCCATACCGAATTTCTCGGCGGCGGCTTCGGGCGCCGGGCCAATCCGACTTCGGACTTCGTCAGCGAAGCGGTGTATGTCGCCAAGGCCGCCGGTGCACCGGTGAAAACCGTGTGGGCGCGGGAGGACGACATCCGCGGCGGCTATTACCGCTCGGCGTTCCTGCACCATGCGCGTATCGGGCTGGGTGCTGACGGCCTGCCGCTGGCCTGGAAACATGTGATGGTCGGGCAGTCGATCATGGCCGGGACCTCGCTTGAAGCGAGCATGGTCAAGGACGGGATCGACAAGACCTCCGTCGAAGGCGTGGCCGACAGCCCTTACCTCGAAGGACTGGCCAATCACCAGATCGAACTGCACTCACCGAAAACCGGCATCAGCGTGTTGTGGCTGCGTTCGGTGGGGCACACCCACACCGCGTTTGTCATGGAGTCGCTGATCGATGAACTGGCCACGGCGGCCGGCAAGGATCCGGTGGAATATCGGCGCACCTTGCTCAAGGATCATCCGCGCCACCTCGGTGTGCTGAACCTCGCGGTGGAGAAGGCCAACTGGACGGCGCCGCTGCCGGACGGCCATGCCCTGGGTGTGGCGGTGCATGAGTCGTTCGGCAGCTACGTGGCCCAGGTGGCCGAGGTGTCCCAGGACAACCTCGCCATTCGCGTGCACCGGGTGGTGTGTGCGGTGGACTGCGGCATTGCGGTCAACCCGCAGAGCATCGCCGCGCAGATGGAATCGTGCATCACCTTTGGCCTGAGTTTCGCCTTGCACAGCAAGCTGACGATCAAGGACGGGCAGGTGGTGCAGTCCAACTATCACGACTATCAGGTGCTGCGGCTCAACGAAATGCCGGTGGTCGAAGTGCATATCGTGCCCAGTAGCGACAAACCCGGTGGTATCGGCGAAGCCGGTGTGCCACCCATGGCGCCGGCGGTAGCCAATGCGGTGTTTGCCTTGACCGGGCAGCGCCTGCGGGAGCTGCCCTTGCAGCTGTCGGGGGTGTGAGATGAAACGACATCACTGGTTGCTTGGGGCGTTGATCCTGATCTTTCTCGTCGCCTACGCATCCCACGTGTTCGCCGATGACCGCGAGGCCTTGCAGGCGTTCGACACGGTGCAGAAGGTCTTCCAGAGCCCGCGTTGCCAGAACTGCCACATTCCCGGGGATTCGCCGTTGCAATTCGATGCCGGCGTGCCCCACGCCATGAATGTCGTGCGGGGCATGGACGGCAAGGGCTCGGCCGGGTTGCCCTGTGCAACCTGCCATGCGCAAAGCAATCCGCCGGCCAGTTACGGTCCGCACGCGCCACCCGGCGCGCCGCACTGGAGCCTGCCGCCGGCAGCACAGCGGATGGCCTGGATTGGCCTGCCGGCGGACAAGTTGTGCGCGATGATCAAGGATCGCTCCAGCAACGGCGATCGGGATTTTGCCGCGCTGATCAAGCACGTCAGCGACGACAAGCTGGTGCTATGGGGCTGGAACCCCGGCGGCAATCGCGCGCCGGTGCCGGTGCCCCACGATATCTTCGTTGCCCAGTTCAAGCACTGGGCCGATGCGGGAGGACCGTGCCCGGTGGCCGGTAGCTGACCAGCGGCACGCTAACAGGGAGTCAATGCGGGTACTGGCGACTCTAACGTGCATACCTGCCAAAGGAGTGAACGATGTTGATCTCAGGCAAAACGGGCAAATCGGGCCGATCAGCCAACCCCTTGCTCACGCCACAGCAAGAACGTGAACGGCTGCGCGAACTGGCTCGCCAGGCCGAGCAAGAGCTGGCAGGCGTGCAGATGGCGAGCATGGACGAGCTGACGCTGCTGTCCAATCGCCATGGCTTCACCGCACTGGCCCAACTAGGGCTGGACGCCTGCCGGGAGCTGGAAACGCCGGCGACGCTGCTGTACTTCACCCTCGATGAATTCAAGCTCATCTGCTATCTGTATGGCCGGGCCAAAGGTGACGATGCGCTGAAGACGTTCGCCGATGTCCTGCGGATCGGCTTTCGTGAAAACGATGTGGTCGGCCGACTCGAAGGTGACCGGTTCGTGGCGCTGCTGACCGGTTCCAGCGTGGTGGAGATTGCGGCGATCAAGGCACGGCTCAATGAGATACTCGATGAGCGCAACGCCACGGCGCATCGCAGTTATGACATTCGGTTCAGTGTGACCCAGGTCGAATACAACCCCACTGTTCATGACTCGATCGAGGAACTGCTGGGTGAGGCCGAGCGGGTGATGAGCCGTTAGGGCGGTGTTGTGTTGGCGGGCCTCTTCGCGAGCAAGCCCGCTCCCACACTGTCCAGTATTGTTCACACAGCCCCCTGTGGGAGCGGGCTTGCCCGCGAAGAGGCCCGAACAGGCACCACAACGTTCACTTGGCAAACAACTGCCCAATGTCCTTGAACGCCTTGAACTCCAGCGCATTCCCGCAAGGGTCAAACAGAAACATCGTCGCCTGTTCACCCACCAGCCCCTGAAAACGAATCCCCGGCTCGATCACGAAGCGCGTGCCCAGCGACTTCAACCGCTCGGCCAGCGCCTCCCACTCAGCCATCCCGAGCACTACACCAAAATGCGGCACCGGCACATCGTGACCATCAACCGCATTGGTGTGCGCGGCTTCTTGCGCAGGGTTTTTCGGCGCCAGGTGAATCACCAGTTGATGGCCGAAGAAATTGAAATCCACCCAATGCTCGCTGGAACGACCTTCTTCCAGGCCAAGCACTGAACCATAGAAATGTCGGGCGGCCGGCAAGTCGTAGACCGGAATGGCCAAGTGAAAAGGGGACAGTTGCATCAGGCGAACCTCGTTGGTGGGTCGGAATGTGTTGAGTTTATCCCTGTGCTTTTTGATTGAAAGACGATAATTTTTGCTTCGAGCTCAAATTATTTCGATCAATCGAGGTCGCCATGCTGCGAGAACTGAAAACCTTTATCGCGGTGGCGCGTTACGGAACCTTCGCCGCGGCCGGCATGCACATCGGCCTGACGCAATCGGCGGTCAGCGCGCAGATTCGCAATCTGGAACAGGCTCTTGGCATCCGTCTGTTCGACCGCACCGGCCGCCAGGCGCTGCTCAACGCGGCGGGGCAGCGGGCGTTGCCGATGGCCAGGGAAATGCTCGAGACCTTCAGCCGCATGGCCGTCAGTGACGATGTCAGTGAGTACCGGGGCGAACTGAAAATCGGCGCGGTGGCCACCGCCCAGACCGGGCTGCTGCCCCAGGCATTGTTGAAATTGCGCCAACAGGCGCCCTTGCTGGAACCCAAGCTTGTGCCCGGGGTGTCACTGAACCTGCTGAGCCAGGTGGACACGGGAGAAGTGGACCTGGCGATCCTGATCAAGCCACCGTTTGACTTGCCCAAGGAGTTGTCCGCGCAGGTGATTCGCCGCGAGCCGTTCGTGCTGATCGTGCCGGCGGACCTGGACGGCGATGATCCGTTACAACTGCTCGCCGAGCACCCTCATGTGCGCTACGACCGCAATTCGTTCGGCGGGCGACTAGTGACGCGGTTTCTGCGTGAACGGCAGATCGAGGTGCGTGTGGCGCTGGAACTGGATGAACTGGAGGCTATCGTCAAAATGGTCGAGTGCGGCCTGGGGGTTTCCCTGCTGCCGGAGGCCGGGTTATGGCTTGAGCATGGGGCCGGGGTGCGGATCGTGCCGCTGGGCGAATTGACCTTCTATCGGGAGATCGTGCTGTTGCAGCGCTATAGCCAGCGGATGCAGCCGATTCAGCAGTTGTTTGCACAATGCCTGACACAACACTAACCCTGTGGGAGCGGGCTTGCTCGCGAAAGCGTAGTGTCAGTCGACATCACTTTTGAATGACAAACCGCTTTCGCGAGCAAGCCCGCTCCCACAGGGGGGTTGTGTTTGTCCGTGAAATCGCAGGCCTAAAAAACCCGCCAAAAGAGGCGGGTTTTTTATTGGCTGACCGAAGATTACTCTTCGATGCTGCCCATGGCCGTGGTGTTGAAACCACCGTCCACGTACATGATTTCACCGCTGATGCCGGACGCCAGGTCCGAGCACAGGAAGGCGCCGGCGTTGCCGACTTCTTCGATGGTGACGTTGCGGCGCAGTGGGGTTTGCGCTTCGTTGGCGGCCAGCATCTTGCGGAAGTTCTTGATGCCGGAAGCAGCGAGGGTGCGGATCGGGCCAGCCGATACGCAGTTGACGCGAGTACCGTCCGGGCCCAGGGAGCCGGCCAGGTAACGTACGCCGGCTTCCAGGGAAGCCTTGGCCATGCCCATCACGTTGTAGTTCGGCATGGTGCGCTCGGCGCCCAGGTACGACAGGGTCAGCAGGCTGCCGTTGCGGCCTTTCATCATTTCGCGGCCGGCCTTGGCCAGGGCCACGAAGCTGTAGGCGCTGATGTCGTGGGAGATGCGGAAACCTTCACGGGTGGTGGCTTCGGTGAAGTCGCCGTCCAGTTGGTCGCCCGGGGCGAAGCCGACGGAGTGCACGATGCAGTCCAGGCCGTCCCACTTCTTGCTCAGCGCTTCGAAGACCTTGGCGATTTCTTCATCGCTGGCCACGTCGCACGGGAAGCACAGCTCAGGGCTCGAACCCCAGCCTTGTGCGAACTCTTCGACACGACCCTTGAGTTTGTCGTTCTGATAAGTGAAGGCAAGCTCAGCGCCCTCGCGATGCATGGCGGCAGCGATGCCGGATGCGATGGACAGCTTGCTGGCGACACCGACGATCAGTACGCGCTTACCGGCGAGAAAACCCATGTGTTGCTCCTCTTTCAGGTTATTGCGCAGTGGCCGGAGCCAAAAAAGCGGCTTCCAGCAACTGCTGTGTATACGGATGTTGGGGGGCGGCAAAAATGCTTTGCGCGTCTCCCTGTTCGACCACTTGGCCATGCTTGACCACCATCAGCTGGTGGCTCAGCGCTTTCACCACAGCCAGGTCATGGCTGATAAACAGATACGTCAGGTTGTACTTGCTTTGCAGTGAACGCAAAAGCTCCACTACCTGGCGTTGTACCGTGCGGTCGAGGGCCGAAGTCGGCTCGTCCAGCAAAATCAACGCCGGTTTTAACACCAATGCCCGGGCAATGGCGATTCTCTGCCGTTGCCCACCGGAAAATTCGTGGGGGTAGCGGTGCCGGGTTTCCGGATCCAGACCTACCTCCTTGAGTACCGCAATGATCGCTTGTTCCTGTTCCGCCGCGGTGCCCATCTTGTGGATCCGCAGGCCTTCGCCAACGATGTCATTCACGCACATCCGTGGGCTCAGGCTACCGAACGGGTCCTGAAACACCACTTGCATCTCCCGCCGCAGCGGCCGGACCTGTTGCTGCGTCAGGCAGTCTAGCTGCTGGCCTTCAAAACGAATGGCGCCTTTGCTGGCGATCAACCGCAAAATCGCCAGACCCAGGGTCGATTTGCCGGAACCGCTTTCTCCCACGATCCCCAGGGTCTGGCCCTGGGGCAGGCTGAAATTGATGCCGTCGACCGCCTTGACGTAATCCACCGTGCGCTTGAGCAGGCCTTTCTTGATCGGAAACCAGACTTTCAGGTCCTCGACCGCCAACAACGGTGGGCCGATCACGTTGCTTGCAGGCTTGCCGCCGGGCTCCGCTGCCAGCAGTTCCCGAGTGTACGGATGCTGCGGCGCGCGGAACAGTTCTTCGCACGATGCCTGTTCGACGATGCAACCTTGCTGCATGACACATACGCGATGCGCAATTCTTCGCACAAGGTTCAAATCGTGGCTGATCAGCAACAGCGCCATGCCCAAACGAGCCTGTAGTTCCTTGAGCAATTCGAGGATTTTCAGCTGGACGGTCACGTCCAGTGCGGTGGTCGGCTCGTCGGCGATCAGCAGTTCCGGCTCGTTGGCCAGGGCCATGGCGATCATCACCCGCTGGCGCTGGCCGCCGGACAATTCATGGGGCAGGGCCTTGAGACGCTTGTGCGGCTCGGGGATGCCGACCATCTCCAGCAGCTCCAGGGTGCGCTTGGTCGCGACCTTGCCGGTCAGACCCTTGTGGATCCCCAGCACTTCGTTGATCTGCTTCTCGATCGAGTGCAGCGGGTTGAGCGAGGTCATCGGCTCCTGGAAGATCATCGCAATCCGGTTGCCGCGAATGTGGCGGATGGTTTTTTCTTTCAGGTCCAGCAGGTTCTGCCCGGAATACAAGATGGTGCCGGACGGATGCCGCGCGAGCGGGTAGGGCAGCAGGCGCAGGATCGAATGCGCTGTTACCGATTTACCGGAACCGCTCTCGCCGACCAGGGCCAGGGTTTCGCCGCGCTTGATGTCGAAGCTGACGCCTTCGACTGCCAACTGGCATCGATTGCCAACGACGAAATCGACGGACAGGTCGCGCACTTCGATCAGATTTTCCTGATTCATTTCACTTCCTCGGGTCGAAGGCATCGCGAGCGGACTCGCCGATGAACACCAGCAAACTCAACATCAAGGCCAGCACCGCAAAGGCGCTGATGCCCAGCCACGGCGCTTGCAGGTTGGATTTGCCCTGGGCCACCAGTTCACCCAAAGACGGGCTGCCCGCCGGCAGGCCGAAGCCGAGGAAGTCCAGGGCGGTCAGTGTACCGATGGCGCCGGTGAGGATGAACGGCATGAAGGTCATGGTCGAGACCATCGCGTTGGGCAGGATATGGCGGAACATGATCGCACCGTTCTGCATGCCCAGGGCTCGGGCGGCGCGCACGTATTCCAGGTTACGCCCGCGCAGGAACTCGGCGCGCACCACGTCCACCAGGCTCATCCACGAGAACAGCAGCATGATCCCCAGCAGCCACCAGAAGTTGGGCTGCACGAAACTGGCAAGGATGATCAGCAGGTACAGCACCGGCAGTCCGGACCAGATCTCCAGGAATCGCTGCCCGGCCAGGTCCACCCAGCCCCCGTAGAAGCCCTGCAAGGCCCCGGCGATCACGCCGATGATCGAGCTCAGTACGGTCAGGGTCAGGGCGAACAGTACCGAAATGCGGAAGCCGTAGATCACCCGGGCCAGCACATCACGGCCCTGATCGTCGGTGCCCAGCAGGTTATCCGTCGATGGCGGTGCCGGCGCCGGGACTTTCAGGTCGTAGTTGATGCTCTGGTAGCCATAGGGAATCGGCGCCCACAGCACCCAGGCGTCCTTGGCCTTGAGCAGTTCGCGGATGTACGGGCTCTTGTAGTTCGCCTCCAGGGGAAATTCGCCGCCGAAGGTGGTCTCCGGGTAGCGCTTGAGCGCCGGGAAGTACCAGTTGTTGTCGTAATGCACCGCCAGCGGCTTGTCGTTGGCAATCAACTCGGCGCCCAGGCTGGCACCGAACAGGATCAGGAACAGCCACAGCGACCACCAGCCACGCTTGTTGGCCTTGAACAGTTCGAAGCGTCGGCGATTGAGAGGGGACAGGTTCATCTCAATGCTCCCGGCTTTCGAAGTCGATGCGCGGATCGACAAAGGTGTAGGTGAGGTCGCCGATCAGTTTCACCACCAGTCCGAGCAGGGTGAAGATGAACAGCGTGCCGAACACCACCGGGTAATCGCGGTTGATCGCTGCCTCGAAACTCATCAGGCCGAGGCCGTCGAGGGAGAAGATCACCTCCACCAGCAACGAGCCGGTGAAGAAAATGCCGATGAGGGCCGAGGGGAAACCGGCGATCACCAGCAGCATGGCGTTGCGGAACACGTGGCCGTACAGCACGCGGTGGTTGGTCAGGCCTTTGGCCCTGGCGGTGATCACGTACTGCTTGTTGATCTCGTCAAGGAAGCTGTTTTTGGTCAGCAGGGTCATGGTTGCGAAGTTGCCGATGACCAGTGCGGTCACCGGCAGCGCCAGGTGCCAGAAGTAGTCGAGGATCTTGCCGCCCATGCTCAGTTCATCGAAGTTGTTCGAGGTCAGCCCGCGCAAGGGGAACCAGTCCAGGTAACTGCCACCGGCGAACACCACGATCAACAGGATGGCGAACAGAAACGCCGGGATCGCGTAGCCGACGATGATCGCCGAACTGGTCCAGACGTCGAAGTGGCTGCCGTGCCGCTTGGCCTTGGCGAT
Source organism: Pseudomonas sp. BF-R-19 (assembly GCF_019956445.1). NCBI lineage: Bacteria > Pseudomonadati > Pseudomonadota > Gammaproteobacteria > Pseudomonadales > Pseudomonadaceae > Pseudomonas > Pseudomonas sp. BF-R-19. The sequence goes on along the minus strand of NZ_JAHBDN010000029.1, from coordinate 57,034 downwards.
CCCCAGCGGGATCGACACCAGGTACATGATCAGCGTGCTCCACAGCCCGAGGGAGATCGACACCGGCATCTTTTCCTTGATCAGGTCGATGACCTTGGCGTCGCGGAAGAAGCTGTCGCCGAAGTCCAGGGACGCATAGTTCTTGACCATGATCCACAAGCGTTCCGGCGCCGATTTGTCGAAGCCGTACATGTGCTCGATTTCCTTGATCAGCGCCGGGTCCAGGCCCTGGGCGCCGCGATAGGCGGAACCTGCCACCGAGACTTCGGCACCGCCGCCGGCGATGCGGCTGGTGGCGCCTTCGAAGCCTTCGAGCTTGGCGATCATCTGCTCCACCGGCCCGCCCGGGGCGGCCTGGATGATCACGAAGTTGATCAGCAAGATGCCGAACAGGGTCGGAATGATCAGCAGCAGTCGCCGAAAAATGTACGCCAGCATCTGATTACTCCATGCCCGCAGGATCGGCCTGCAGTGTGGTTTCGACTTCTATCGCCGGCTTGATGTCGGGCTTGACCCACCAGGTGGCCGTGCCGATGTCGTACTTGGGCGAGACCTTTGGATGGCCGATGTGGTTCCAGTACGCCACGCGCCAGGTCTTGATGTGCCAGTTGGGTATTACGTAATAGCCCCATTGCAGAACGCGGTCCAGTGCGCGGGCGTGGGCCACCAGCCTGTTGCGCGAATCGGCGTTGATCAGTTGCTCGACCAGTTGGTCGACCACCGGATCCTTCAGGCCCATGGAGTTGCGGCTGCCGGGCTTGTCGGCGGCGTCCGACATCCAGAATTCTCGCTGTTCGTTACCCGGCGAGTTGGATTGCGGGAAGCTGCCGACGATCATGTCGAAGTCCCGGGAACGCACGCGGTTGATGTATTGCGAGACGTCGACCCGGCGGATCACCAGGTCGATACCCAGGTCGCTCAGGTTGCGCTTGAACGGCAGCAGCACCCGTTCGAACTCGGTCTGGGCCAACAGGAATTCGATGACCACCGGCTTGCCGGTGGCGTCGACCATCTTGTCATCGACGATGCGCCAGCCGGCCTCCTGCAACAATTGATAGGCTTGCCGTTGCTGGGCGCGGATCATGCCGCTGCCATCGGTGGTCGGGTTCTTGAAGGCTTCGTTGAACACCTGTGGTGGCAGCTTGGCGCGGAACGGTTCGAGGATCGCCACCTGATCGGCGTCGGGCAGGCCGGTGGCGGCCATTTCCGAGTTCTCGAAGTAACTGCGGGTACGCGCGTAGGCGCCGTTGAACAGTTGCTTGTTGGTCCATTCGAAATCCAGCAACAGCGACAAGGCCTGGCGCACACGCACATCCTGGAACACCGGGCGGCGCATATTGAACACGAACCCTTGCATGCCGGTCGGATTGCCGTTGGGAATCTGTTCCTTGACCAGTCGACCTTCGGTGACTGCCGGAGTGTTGTAGGCGTTAGCCCAGTTCTTCGCGGTCATTTCCAGCCAGTAGTCGAACTGCCCGGCCTTGAGCGCTTCCAGGGCGACGGTGTTGTCGCGGTAGTAATCGTTGGTCATCACGTCGAAATTGTAGAAACCGCGATTGACCGGCAGGTCCTTGCCCCAGTAGTCCTTGACCCGCTCGTAACGCACCGAGCGTCCGGCCTTCACTTCGCTGACCTTGTACGGGCCACTGCCCAACGGGATCTCCAGGTTGCCCTTGTTGAAGTCGCGGTCGGCCCACCAGTGCTTGGGCAGCACCGGCAACTGGCCGAGGATCAGCGGCAGCTCGCGGTTGTTGGTGTGCTTGAACTTGAACAGCACGGTCAGCGGGTCTTCGGCGATCACTTCCGCCACGTCGCTGTAGTAGCCGCGGTACATCGGTGCGCCGTCCTTGGTCAGCATCTGGAAGCTGAACACCACATCCTCGGCGCGTACCGGATGGCCGTCATGGAAGCGTGCTTCGGGGCGCAGGTAGAAACGCACCCAGGCGTTGTCCGGGGCTTTCTCGATCAACCGGGCGATCAAGCCGTACTCGGTGAATGGCTCGTCCAGCCCTTGCTTGGCCAAGGTGTCGTAGATCATGCCGATATCGTCCGCCGGCACGCCTTTGCTGATGAACGGATTGAGGCTATCGAAGCCGCCGAAACCGGCCTGACGGAAAATCCCGCCCTTGGGCGCGTCGAGGTTGACGTAGTCGAAGTGTTTGAAATCGGCCGGGTATTTCGGCGGTTCGTTATACAGGGTCACGGCATGTTGCGGGGCGGCGCAGGCCAGCCCGGCGAACAACAGGCCGCTGGCCTGCAGGAGCAGGGCACGGATGGGTTTCATTGATCTTTCTCCGAAGATTTCAGCCACCACGCGTTCAGGCCCAGAGTGTAGGGCGGCGTGGTGACGAAGGCGAGCCGGTTGCGGTACGCCAGACGGTGATAATCGAGGTACCAGTTGGGAACGATGTAGTGCTGCCACAGCAGCACGCGGTCGAGGGCCTTGCCGGCGGCGACTTGTTCATCGCGGGTCTGGGCGGCCAGCAACTGCTCGAGCAAGTGGTCGACCACCGGGTTGGTTATGCCGGCGAAGTTCTTGCTGCCCTTGACCCCTGCCTGGCTGGAGTGAAAGTACTGCCATTGTTCAAGACCCGGGCTGAGCGTCTGGTTGAGGGTCATCAGAATCATGTCGAAATCGAACTGGTCGAGGCGCTGCTTGTATTGCGCGCGATCGACCGTGCGCAGCCGTGCGTCGATGCCGATACTGGCGAGGTTCTCGACGTAAGGCTGGAGGATGCGTTCCAGGTTCGGGTTGACCAGCAGCAGCTCCAGGCGCAACGGCTGCCCGGCGGCGTTTTGCAGGCGCTGGCCATTGAGCTTCCAGCCGGCTTCGGCGAGCAGGCCGAGGGCTTTGCGCAGAGTCTCCCGGGGGATGCCACTGCCGTCGGTCTGCGGCAGGCTGAACGGCTCGGTAAAGAGCCTGGCCGGCAGTTGCTCGCGATAGGGCTTGAGCAACAGCCATTCATGCCCGACCGGCAAACCGCTGGCCGAGAACTCGCTGTTGGGGTAGTAGCTCATGGCGCGTTGGTAGGCGCCGCCAAACAGCGTGCGGTTGGTCCACTCGAAGTTGAACATCAGCCCCAGCGCTGCACGGACCTTGGCGTCCGAGAAAGTCGGACGGCGGCTGTTCATGAACAGGCCCTGGGTCTGGGTCGGGATCTGATGGGGAATCTGTGCCTTGATCACGTCACCGCGGCGTATGGCGGGGAAGTTGTAGCCGCTGTCCCAGTTCTTCGCCTGATGCTCGATATAGATATCGAACTCACCGGCCTTGAACGCCTCGAACGCCACGTCGCTGTCGCGGTAGTACTCGACTTCCATGCGGTCGAAGTTGTACTTGCCGCGATTGACCGGCAGGTCCTTGCCCCAGTAATCCTTGACCCGATCAAAGACAATTTGCCGTCCTGGCGTGACCGAGGTGATGCGATACGGCCCGCTGCCCAGGGGCGGCTCGAAGGTGGTGGCCTTGAAGTCGCGGCCTTTCCAGTAGTGCTGCGCCAGCACCGGCATTTCACCCAGGCGCAGGATCAGCAACGGATTACCGGCACGCTTGAACACGAAACGGATGCGCTGCGAGTTGAGGATGTCGACCCGCGACACCTCCTGAAGGCTGGTGCGGTACAGCGGATGGCCTTCCTTGAGCAATACGCGATAGGAGAACGCGACGTCGTAGGCGGTGATCGGCGTGCCGTCATGGAAGCGTGCTTCGGGACGCAGGTTGAACACCACCCAGCTGCGGTTCTCGTTGTACTCCACCGACTGGGCGATCAGGCCATAGCTGGACGCGGGCTCGTCACCCGAAGGCGCGTATTGCCCGGTACCGACCATCAGCGGCTCGTTGAGCTCGTTGATGCCGTATTGCAGGAAGTTCGGCGTGGTGACCGGGCTGGTGCCCTTGAAGGTGTACGGGTTGAGCGTGTCGAACGTGCCAAACGCCATGACCCGCAACGTACCGCCCTTGGGCGCTTGCGGGTTGACCCAGTCGAAGTGGGTAAATCGGGCCGGGTACTTGAGCGTGCCGAACTGCGCATAACCATGGCTTTCGCTGATCGTCGCGCTTGCGGTGGAGCTCAAGGCCAGGCTGATCAGGAGCAGGGGCAGGGGACGCTTCAAATAGGGGATCCGATCCAGGCGGCTTGTGCTTTGTGGACCGTACAGTAACAGCTTGTATGGACAGGAAAAAGACGGGGGCTTAATGCGCAATATCGGTTGGGCCACAAACCCTGTGGGAGCAAGCTCGCTCCCACAGGTTTTTGCATTTGCGACGAAAACTGCGCAGGCATAAAAAAGCCCCTGAATTCAGGGGCTGTTTTTTAATGCGGATTGGCCACCGTCAACATCTGGCCAGGCTTCAGCGCCTGACCAACACGCGGATTCCAGCGCTTGAGGTGCTGCATTTCTACGTTGAAGCGTTTGGCCACGATGTACAGCGAGTCGCCTTGCTGGACCTTGTACGTGGTCTGCTGCTTCTTGGTATTGGCTGCAATCACGGTGTTGACGCGCCCGGAGCTGCGTTTGCCGGTGTCCTGCATGACCAGTGTCTGGCCGGCTTTGAGGTTCTTGCCGGTCAGTTTGTTCCAGCGTTGCAGGTCCTTCACGTCGACGTTGTTGGCCTTGGCGATGGAGCCGAGGTTGTCACCCCGCTTGACCCGGTAGGAACGCTTGACGCTGGCGACCTGGGTGTCGTCGGCACCTTCGAAGACCGGCTTGAGCGATTTCTTGCTGATCAATTCTTCAGGACGCATGGTCTGCAGGCTGCTGGTCAGCAGTTGTGCCTTGGAAGTCGGCACCAGCAGATGTTGCGGGCCATCAAGGGTGGTGGTGCGCTGCTTGAAGGCCGGGTTGAGCTGGAACAGTTCGTCTTCGTCGATGTTGGCGACTTCAGCAACCTTGGACAGGTCCATGCGCTGGTTGATTTCGACGACCTGGAAGTAGGGTTCGTTGGCGATCGGGTTGAGGTTCACGCCGTAGGCTTCCGGCGCCATCACCACTTGCGACAGTGCCAGCAACTTCGGCACGTAGGCCTGGGTTTCGGAGGGCAGCGGCAGGTTCCAGTAGTCGGTTGGCAGACCGAGGCGTTCGTTGCGCTCGATGGCCCGACTGACGGTGCCTTCGCCGGCGTTGTAGGCCGCCAGGGCCAGCATCCAGTCGCCGTTGAACATGTCGTGCAGGCGGGTCAGGTAATCCAGCGCGGCGGTGGTCGATGCGGTGATATCGCGGCGGCCATCATAGAAACGGGTTTGACGCAGGTTGAAGTAACGCCCGGTGGACGGGATGAACTGCCAAAGACCCACCGCGTTGGCCCGGGAATAGGCCATCGGGTTGTAGGCACTTTCAATCACTGGCAGCAGCGCCAGTTCCAGCGGCATGTTGCGTTCTTCAAGGCGCTCGACGATGTAATGAATGTAGAGGCTGCCACGCTCGCCGGCGTTTTCGAGGAAAGATGGATTGCTGGCGAACCACAGGCGTTGTTGCTCGATGCGCGGGTTGACGCCCAGCCCGTCCTGCAGCTGGAAGCCTTGGCGCATGCGCTCCCAGACGTCCTGGGGAATTTGCGGGCTGGGTTTTTCGCTGAGCCAGATCGGCTTCTGCTTGGCGCGCGCGGCGATGTTCTGCGTGTGCGCCGCATCGGTCTGCGGCGCATGGCTGGAACAGCCCGCCAGGGTGGCGGACACAGCCACCGCAATGGCTTGAGCCAAGCGGGTCAATGCGTCTGAACTGAGGGCTTTGCGAATAGGTGACGACATTGGCTGGAAGTAAGTTCCGGGCAAAAATGTCGGGCGATTCTAGAAAGCGCACCCTGCGCGGTCAACCTTTCAGAATTGTTGCAATCTTGAGAAGCCGCTTTAGAACCTGTCTTTCCACGCTCGAAGCGCAGCAAAAACCATATCGGGCGCCGAGTTATCGGTGCCGGTCCGTTCGTCCGCTTTTTCTTTAACGGATGTTTCACCGGAGCGCAAAAACGGGTTTGTGAGCTTTTCCAGCGCCAGTGTCGAGGGCAGCGTCATGATCCCGGATTCCCGTTGGCGGGTGACTTTGGCCAGGCGCTCGGCGGTGTCCGGGTTGTTCGGTTCGACGGCCGCGGCAAACTTCAGGTTGCTGAGGGTGTATTCGTGGGTGCAGTACACCAGCGTGTCATCCGGTAACCCGGCGAGGCGTGTCAGCGAGCTGTACATTTGCTGTGGCGTGCCTTCGAACAAGCGTCCGCAGCCGGCGGCAAACAGTGTGTCGCCGCAGAACAGCAAGCCGTGATGGTAATAGGCGATGTGCCCCAGGGTGTGGCCAGGGACCGCGAGGATGTCGAAGTCCCGGCCGAGCACACTGACCTTGTCGTTGTCCTTGAGCGCAACGTCCCGCGCCGGGATCGTTTCGCTGGCCGGACCATAAACTTTCGCGTCCGTCGCTTTTTTCAGCTGTTCGACGCCGCCGACGTGGTCATGATGGTGATGAGTGATCAAAATATCACTCAGTACCCAGCCCGGATTGGCCGCGAGCCAGGCTTGCACGGGGGCGGCATCACCCGGGTCGACGACCGCGCAGCGCTTGCTGTCGTGGTCTTGTAACAACCAGATGTAGTTGTCGGTGAAGGCGGGCAGGGCAGTGATCTGTATCATCGTCGGATTCGCCAAGCGGAAAACATTGGCGCATCTTAGAACTTCCTGGCGCGTTGGAGAATGCAATGACTGATAAAGCGTTCGCACAAGCCGATCCTGACTGGCTGGCGTTGATCAGCGCCGCCCGCGAGTGGCTGGCCGGTCCCCTCGGGCAATTTCTGCTGGACGAAGAGCGGCGCATGCTCGAAGACGAGCTCGGGCGGTTCTTTGGTGGCTATCTGGTGCATTACGGTCCGTCGGCCCAGCCCCCGCCGTCGGCCCCGCAGGTGCAGCGCAACGTGCGCCTTGGCGCGCCGTTGCCGGGGGTCGAGATCGTTTGTGAGGAACAGGCCTGGCCGTTGAGCGAGCATGCCGCCGATGTGGTGGTGCTGCAGCATGGCCTGGATTTCTGCCTGTCACCCCACGGTCTGCTTCGCGAGGCGGCAAGCAGCGTACGCCCCGGCGGGCATTTGCTGATCATTGGCATCAACCCCTGGAGCAGTTGGGGCCTGCGACATGTGTTTGCCCAGGATGCGCTGCGCAAGGCGCGCTGCATTTCGCCGTCACGGGTCGCGGATTGGCTGAACCTGCTGGGCTTCGCGCTGGAGAAACGCCGCTTCGGGTGCTATCGTCCGCCGCTTGCGTCGCCAGCGTGGCAGACCCGCCTGGCCGGTTGGGAGCGCAAGGCCAGTGACTGGCAATTGTCGGGCGGCGGCTTCTATTTATTGGTGGCGCGCAAGATCGTGGTGGGCCTGCGACCGGTCCGTCAGGAGCGGCGCGAACCGATGGGCAAACTGATCCCGTTGCCGATGGCCAAGGTCAACCGGCGCAACATCGAACCGTAATACACACTTTTCATTTGCGGCCGGGCCTGTCCCGGCTTCGGGCGTCGTCGGTCAGCGATCGGCGGGCCAGCGCATTTTCTGGATAGATTGGCATGAGCGATAGCGTAGAACTGTTCACCGACGGCGCCTGCAAAGGCAACCCCGGCCCTGGCGGTTGGGGCGCACTGCTGGTGTGCAAGGGCGTCGAAAAGGAGTTGTGGGGCGGCGAAGCCAATACCACCAACAACCGCATGGAGCTGATGGGCGCGATCCGTGGCCTGGAAGAGCTCAAGCGTCCTTGCGAGGTGCTGCTGGTGACCGACTCCCAGTACGTGATGAAAGGCATCAACGAGTGGATGGACAACTGGAAGAAGCGCGGCTGGAAAACCGCGGCGAAGGAACCGGTGAAAAACGCTGACCTGTGGAAGTTGCTCGACGAGCAGGTCAACCGCCACAAGGTCACCTGGAAATGGGTGCGCGGGCACATTGGCCATCACGGCAACGAACGGGCTGACCAGTTGGCCAACCGTGGCGTCGATGAAGTGCGCGGGTACAAGCAAAGCTGATTTGGGTTTCACCGATGGACCGAGTCGTGGCCTTCGCGAGCAAGCCCGCTCCCACATTTGACCGCGATCCCCTGTGGGAGCGGGCTTGCTCGCGAAGGTGGCGACTCGGTCTACCTGAAAGACCCCGGCAGCGTGTTAACATCGCCGCTTTTGCACGATTGACCGATTGAGAGCTGAGCACTGATGGCCACCAGATCCGTTGTACTCGACACCGAAACCACCGGCATGCCGGTGACCGACGGCCACCGGATTATCGAAATCGGTTGTGTCGAGTTGATCGGCCGCCGCCTGACGGGCCGGCACTTTCACGTGTACCTGCAACCGGATCGAGAAAGTGACGAGGGCGCCATCGGCGTCCACGGCATCACCAACGAATTCCTCGTGGGCAAGCCGCGTTTTGCCGAGGTGGCCGAAGAGTTCTTCGAGTTCATCAAGGGCGCGCAGCTGATCATCCATAACGCGGCGTTCGACGTTGGCTTCATCAACAACGAATTCGCCCTGATGGGCCAGCAGGACCGCGCGGACATTACGCAGCACTGCTCGATCCTCGACACCCTGATGATGGCCCGGGAACGTCACCCGGGGCAGCGCAACAGCCTCGACGCCCTGTGCAAACGCTATGGCGTCGACAACTCCGGCCGTGAACTGCACGGCGCGTTGCTCGACTCCGAGATTCTCGCCGACGTCTACCTGACCATGACCGGGGGGCAGACCAGTCTGTCCCTGGCCGGCAACGCCTCCGATGGCAATGGCTCCGGTGAAGGGGCGGACAACTCGGCCACCGAGATTCGTCGTTTACCGGCGGACCGCCAGCCGACACGTATCATCCGCGCCAGCGAAGACGACCTGGCCCGCCACGCGGCGCGCCTGGAAATCATCGGCAAATCCGCGGGTGCCCCGGCGTTGTGGGTGCAGTTGGCTGAGGCTGAAGCGCAGGCCTGACCCTTTCAAAAAAAGGGACACCTTGTGACCCATTTCAGGGCATCGCACTCGCCACATCCTCTGCAACACTCTACCCTGAGGTGATTGGCAGGCTCTGGTCTGCCGCCTCAGGACACTGAGCCTCATGTATAAAGACTTGAAATTCCCGGTCCTGATTGTCCATCGCGACATCAAGGCTGACAGCGTCGCCGGCGACCGTGTGCGGGGGATTGCCCGGGAGCTGGAGCAGGAAGGGTTCAGCGTCGTGTCGGCGGTGGACTACACCGAAGGACGGCTGGTGGCATCGACTTACCATGGCCTGTCCTGCATGTTGATTGCCTCTGAAGACGCCAGCACCCACTCCCATCTGTTACAGAATATGGCCGAACTGATCGGACTGGCGCGGGTGCGTGCGCCGGATCTGCCGATCTTCGCCCTGGGCGAAAAAGTGACCCTGGAAAACGCGCCCGCCGACGCCATGGCCGAGCTCAACCAGTTGCGCGGTATTCTTTACCTGTTTGAGGACACCGTGCCCTTTCTCGCCCGGCAGGTGGCCCGCGCCGCACGCAAATACCTCGATGGCCTGCTGCCGCCGTTTTTCAAGGCGTTGGTGCAACACACTGCCGATTCCAACTACTCCTGGCACACCCCCGGTCACGGCGGTGGCGTGGCGTATCACAAAAGCCCGGTCGGACAGGCGTTTCACCAGTTTTTCGGGGAAAACACCCTGCGCTCGGATCTTTCTGTGTCGGTGCCGGAGCTCGGCTCCTTGCTCGATCACACTGGCCCCCTGGCTGAAGCCGAGGCCCGCGCGGCACGCAATTTCGGCGCCGATCACACCTTTTTCGTGATCAATGGCACCTCCACGGCCAACAAGATTGTCTGGCACTCGGTGGTCGCCCGCGATGACCTGGTGCTGGTGGATCGCAATTGCCACAAGTCGGTGCTGCACTCGATCATCATGACCGGCGCGATCCCGCTGTACTTGTGTCCGGAACGTAATGAACTGGGGATCATCGGCCCGATTCCCCTGAGTGAGTTCAGCCGCGAATCGATCCAGGCCAAGATCGACGCCAGCCCGCTGACCAAGGGTCGTTCGCCGAAGGTCAAGCTCGCGGTGGTGACCAATTCGACCTATGACGGCCTCTGCTACAACGCCGAGCTGATCAGGCAGCAACTGGGCAATAGCGTTGAGGTACTGCACTTCGACGAGGCCTGGTACGCCTATGCGGCGTTTCATGAGTTTTTTACCGGGCGCTACGGCATGGGCACCTCCCGTGATGAAGACAGCCCGTTGGTGTTCACCACCCATTCGACCCACAAGTTGCTGGCGGCCTTCAGCCAGGCATCGATGATTCACGTGCGCGATGGCGGTGCGCGGCAACTGGACCGGGATCGCTTCAACGAAGCGTTCATGATGCACATCTCGACCTCGCCGCAGTACGGCATCATCGCCTCGCTGGATGTGGCGTCGGCGATGATGGAAGGGCCGGCCGGGCGTTCGCTGTTGCAGGAAATGTTCGATGAAGCCCTGAGTTTTCGCCGGGCGCTGGCTAACTTGCGCCAACACATTGCCGCGGATGACTGGTGGTTTTCGATCTGGCAGCCGCCGTCGGCGCAAGGCATCGAGCGGGTCGTCACCGAGGACTGGTTGCTGCAGCCCGATGCCGACTGGCACGGCTTTGGCGGCGTGACCGACGATTATGTGTTGCTCGACCCGATCAAGGTCACGCTGGTGATGCCGGGATTGACCGCCGGTGGCGCCCTCAGCGCGCGCGGGATTCCGGCGGCGGTGGTCAGCAAGTTCCTTTGGGAGCGTGGCCTGGTGGTCGAGAAGACCGGGCTGTATTCGTTCCTGGTGTTGTTCTCCATGGGCATCACCAAGGGCAAGTGGAGCACGCTGCTCACTGAACTGCTGGAGTTCAAGCGCAGTTATGACGCCAACGTCAGTCTGGCCAGTTGCCTGCCCTGCGTGGCACAAGAGAATGTCGCGCGCTATCAGGGCATGGGCCTGCGTGATCTGTGCGATCAGTTACATGCCTGTTATCGCAGCAACGCCACCGCCAGGCACCTCAAGCGCATGTACACCGTATTGCCGGAAGTCGCGATGAAGCCGGCGGACGCCTATGATCAATTGGTGCGCGGTGAAGTCGAAGCCGTGTCGATCGATGCGCTGGTCGGGCGGATCGCGGCGGTGATGCTGGTGCCGTATCCACCTGGCATTCCGCTGATCATGCCGGGCGAGCGTTTTACCGAGTCGACCCGCTCGATCATCGATTACCTGGCGTTTGCCCGCACGTTCGATAGCAGTTTCCCGGGGTTCGTTGCTGATGTGCACGGATTGCAACACGAAGATCAGGGCAGTGGACGGTGCTACACCGTCGATTGCATCAAGGAATGAGGACCTTTCCCAGTATGCAGCCGGTTATAAATCCGAATTTCCCAGGGTTGTCGGTACGGGTTGCCGACGAGGGTTTTGCCGCCTATATCTGGGGCAGTGATTTCAGTTTTGAAGTCGCGGCCTACGGTGCGGCCGAAATAGGCAAGCCGGTGGCACAGTGGCCGGTCACCCCGATCACGCCTTATCGCAAGTGCTACGGCATCGACCCGGAGGAATTCAGCAGCTTTCGCGATGGCGACGACAGCGCGATTTTCATGGCGTATCTGGATGACCAGCCCGTGGGGCACCTGGTGGTCAGCACCAACTGGAACGGCTTTGCCCATATCGATGAGTTGGCGGTGCACGCACCGGCCCGGCGGCATGGCGTGGCCAAGGCCCTGCTGGATGTGGCGCAATTCTGGAGCCGCAAGAAAAAGCTCCCGGGCATCATGCTCGAAACCCAGAACAACAACCTGGGGGCCTGCAGGCTCTATGAACGCTGCGGTTACTTGATTGGCGGGATCGATCATCTGCGCTATCGCGGCATCGATCCGAACACCGCCGAAGTGGCGCTGTTCTGGTATCGATTGTTCGAAAATCCGCTGGAAAACCCGTTCAGTTCGTCAGCATCGCCGCGGCTTGTTCCGTGACGATGGCTAACAGTGCCTGAACCGCCGGAGACGGTTCGGCATTTTTCAGGGTCAGGGCGTAGAGACTGATCGGGACCGCTGGCGCGAGCGGGCAGGCGTCCAGGCCCGAGGCTTTGGCGCCGAGGGCGGTGAAGGGGTCGACGATGGCCAGGCCTTCGCCGGCCTCGACCATGCTGCGCATCATCTGATGCGTCTGGACCCGGGTCTGAATCACCGGGGCAGGGCGCAAACCGTGCAGTTTGTTTTCCAGCGCCGGGCTCAACGGGTCGTGCCCTTCCAGGCCGATCATTGATTGACCGGCCAGATCCTGCAGTGAAATGTATTTCTGTTTCGGTTGCAGCCAGCCATGGGGGGCGAGCAACTGAAGTTTGCCCTGGGCAATCACCTGGCAATCGAGGTCGGCGTGATCGGGGTCATGCAGGCTCAGGCCCAGATCGCTGTCACGCAGCAGCAGGCTTCTGACGATGTCGCGGGTCGGCTGGCTCAGCAGTGTGCAAGGCGCGTCGGGCAGGCGTCGGCGCAGGGCCGCGATGCTGTGTGGCAACAATTGGTTGGCCAGAGGCGGGGTGCAGATGATGCGCAGCGGCGGCGCCAGGTATTGCCTGAGGCTGTTGGCCAGGCGCTGCACCGGTTCAAGCGCATCGTAGACCCGGGCAATTTCCGCCTGCAATTCCCGCGCTTCGCGGGTGGCCTGCAATCGTCCGCGAACGCTGGCGAACAGCATGAAACCCAACTGGTCCTCGGCGTCGCGCAGCAAACGCTCGACTTCGGCCACCGGCAACTGCAGCCATTCGGCGGCGGTGCCCAGGTGACCGGTCTGCAAGAGCGCCTGGATCACTTCGATATGGCGTAAGCGCATGCGTGAAGTCCATGTTCAGCAAGTGGAGGAGTCAGTGGCTGAATCCTACCCCAAGTCCGCGCTTATGACTTCTGCTCATAACGACGGGTTATGAAACGCTGGCGGTTTGCGGTTCGCGGGTAATGGTCACGCCGGTTTGCACCAGCATGAACTCATTGTCGTCGACCTTGTTGACTCGGTCGCCAATGGCCAGCTTGTAGGTGGTGACAGGCCCTGAACCGTCTGCCGCCGGGGTGGAGTCCTGGAACTCGTGCACCGAATAAATACGGCCCTCCGCATCTCTTGCATGGAACTGACCGACGAGTACTGCTGCCATCTTTAGAGCCTCTGGAGATAAATCACTCAATTTGCGGCACTGTAGACCGTACTTGGGCGAGGTAAGTTTTCCTACGGAAAAAAAATAGTCAGGGACGGTGTTTTCGGTCGCCCGCTGCTTGAATCGTCATCTATAACTACAAGCTCTTCCTATCGGACAGTCGAGAAACTCTTATGAGCAACGTCTATACGATCGCCGTCGTGGTCGGCAGCTTGAGAAAGGAATCGATCAACCGCAAGGTCGCACGGGCCCTGATAGAGCTGGCGCCGGCCAATCTCAAGCTCAACATCATCGAAATTGGCGATCTGCCGCTCTATAACGAAGACATCGATGGCGCTTCACCGCCGGCAGCCTACAGCACTTTCCGACAACAGGTGAGCTCATCCGACGCGGTGTTGTTCGTGACCCCGGAATACAACCGATCGGTGCCGGCGCCGTTGAAAAATGCGATTGACGTCGGTTCTCGTCCTTATGGCAAGAGTTCGTGGAATGGCAAGCCCGGCGCCGTTATCAGTGCTTCGCCGGGGGCCGTCGGCGGGTTTGGTGCCAATCACAACCTGCGTCAATCCATGGTGTTTCTGAATGTGCCGATGATGCAGCAACCGGAGGCCTATCTGGGGAACGCCGGTTCGGCGTTCGACGAGGCGGGCAAGTTGTCCGAGTCGGTCAAGCCGTTCCTGCAAAAATTCATCAATGCCTATGGGCAATGGGTCGAACAGCACAAGAAAGATTGATGTTCATTGGCCAGCGCTTTGTCCTACGAAGCGCTGGATAACCGGCTACAAATCATCGTTTCCATTTCCGACAGCCAGGCGGCAGTTTGCTCCGCTGCCGGTTGCGCTGTGACGCAATAGCGGCGACCGCCCCAAGCCATGATCACCCAGGCTTCAATAGTCGGTGCTGATGGCTGCATCGGCAAATCGCGGCAAGCAGCAAAGGCTTCACGCCATTTTTGCGACAGTTCCTCGTACACCCTACGATGATGCTTGGGTTCGGCGATCTGATGCTCGATGAGCGACGCGGCATGGTTGAACAGGGGTTGTCGGGCATCGTCAGGGTCGCAGGTCAGGCACACAAGACGCTTGATGCGAGTTTGCCAGTCCAGGTCGGTTGGCTGGATAACGTCTTGATCCATTTGCGCCAGCAATACATCCAGGCGATGCCGGATGTAACCCGACAGCAGGGCTTCCTTGCTCGGGAAATAGTCATACAGCGTGCCAATCGCCACGCCGGCTTCCAATGCCACTTCCCGGGTGGTCAGCCCTGACCAGCCATCACGCTGCCAAATCCGAACAAAAGCCTCGTAAATCGCCTCGACGGTGAAAATCGCCCGGGCCTGACTCGGCCGTTTCAGCGGCTTGGCGCGGGAATTGAGGATGGGCGAGCTGCCCTTGGTGTTTCCGAACCCACTCTTCATCGGCTGTGATTACTCTTGAGTGACCCGCCACTGTGTCGCAGCAGGAGACCGAACATGCAGGATTTCACCACGGTAACACGGCTGATCACCCGTAAAAACGCCCTGGACCAGAGCCGGATAGAGCGGGAGCAACGTAGCCTGATCCCGGCAGCCGGCGAGGTGATCTTGAAGATTGATCGTTGCGCATTGACCACCAACAACATTACGTACGCGGCTTATGGCGATTCAATGAACTACTGGGGTTTCTTTCCTACAGGCCTGGCGGATTGGGGCCACGTTCCTGCCTGGGGGGTTGCCGACGTCATTGCATCAAAGGTGGATGGCATCGAGGTGGGCGAACGTTTCTACGGTTACTTTCCGCTGGCCAGCCACCTGTGGATGCGCCCGGAACGGGTCACCGAACGCGGCTTTTACGATGGGGCCGAACACCGGTCGGGGTTGACCTCTGCGTACAACCAATACACGCGCTGCAGTTGGGATTTGTACTACAGGCCAGAAACCGAAAATCTGCAGATATTGCTCAAGCCGTTGTTTCTGACCTCATCGATGCTGGCGGACTTCCTGCAGGACAACCGGTTTTTCGATGCGACCCGCCTGGTGTTCTCCAGCGCTTCCAGCAAAACCGCCTACGGCACGGCCGTGTGTCTGGAAAATCATCCGCAACTGGAGCGTGTGGCGCTGACGTCCGCCGCCAACAAAGCCTTTGTCGAAACCCTCGGTTGTTACGAACACGTGCTGCCCTATGCCGAGTTGGCCAACCTCACCGGTGACCGTCCTACGCTGTACGTGGATTTTTCCGGCGACCTCAATCTACGTGATCAGGTCCACCAGCACTTTGCCGGGCACCTGCTCTACAGTTGTTTCGCCGGCTCTGCGCAAAGTACCGATGAGCCACGGCTGACGGCTATCGAAGGGCCACAACCGGTGTTCTTTTTTGCGCCGATCCAGATCCGCAAGCGCAATGCCGAATGGGGGCCGGAAGGGGTCAGCCAGCATATCGGCGAAGGGTTGGTGCGGTTTTTCCAGCGAGTGACCGGGAGCGAAAAGCCTTTGCTGGAAGTCATTGAAAGTCAGGGTTACGAGGCGGCGCAAAGGGTCATTTCCCGCTTGGTCCATGGCCAGGTCCCACCCGTGGAGGGGCATGTGATTCGCTTGTGATGTGATTCGGCGCGGTTGTCCGTTTAGACCGGGTTGGCCCCATCGCGAGCAGGCTCGCTCCCACATTGGATCTCAGTCATACGCAAGTTTTGTATCCACTGAAGATCCCTGTGGGAGCGGGCTTGCTCGCGAAGGGGCCGGCTCAGGCAATACAAAACTCAACCCTGTCCCGGCACATTCGGCCAAAGATCCGCCACCAGAAACAGCCGTTCGGCCTCTTCCCAGTCGCCGCTGGCATTTTCCGTCAGGCGCACCAGCAACTGCGCCGGTGCCAAGGGTTCCAGTTCGTCCAGCCACGCCTGCATCTGTCCGGGGTTCCAGGTGTGCTCCGCCGAATAATGCGCTGGCGCCAGCCAGGCGTGGCGGGGTAGGGGTTGCCAGCGACCGGGCGGGCTTTGGGCCAACAACGCCGGCCAATCCTTCTGGTGCAGCCAGCGACCGCGCAAATGCTGCGGATGGGCCCCCGACGGCGAGGCGGCCTGTCCGGGCCATGGGTACAGCAAGTACCCGCCCAGCCACAATTGCGCGCTGAAGGCTTGAATATCCAGCGCCGCCAGCACTTCACGGCTCTCGGGGCGCGCGGAAATCGGCAATTGATGCTGGCTCAAGTGCGCCAGTTTGCGGTCGAGCCGGTCGTGGCAGCCCGGGCCCAACCATTGGGCGGTGTCGTGTCCGTCGCCGGATTGCGGGCCGAGGTAGAGCTTGATCGCCAGTTCCAGGTGATGCACGCCGTCGCGGTCGCGCAGCAGCATGTCCAGTTCACCCAGGGTGTGCCCCTCGCGGCGAATCGGCAGGTTGGCGGCAATCAGTTCAATGCCCGGGGCATGCTGCACGGCGAATTGCCAGAGGCGTTCGTAGTACAAGCCCAGGCGCCGGGTCCTGGCCTGGGCCAGCCAGTGCAGCAAGCCATAACTGTCCCGATCCAGCTGGCGCAGCCAGTGCTCCAGCCGATCCGGTGCCTGCACCCAGTCGCTGCCGGCCAGCGGGTGGCGCTGCGGCCACGGGGTATCGCCCAGCATGGGCGGCGCGAGGATGACCCACGCCAGGTCACGCACTTCGGGATGGCGTAACTGATGGGGCAGGTGGAGTAAATCCGGAAATAGCATCATCTTGCGAGCATAGCCCGAAACCCGGGCACACCCTTGAAGCTGAAAGGATTTTGTCTACGGGCGGCTTTCGCCCATAATCGTGGTTTTCGCCGCCACGCAGATCCCCGCAGGAGCCCCATGGAGCAATTTCGCAATATCGGCATCATCGGTCGCCTGGGCAGTTCCCAGGTGCTGGATACCGTCCGCCGACTGAAACGGTTTCTGCTCGATCGTCACCTGCACGTGATCCTCGAAGACACCATCGCCGAAGTGCTGCCAGGGCACGGCTTGCAAACCTCGTCGCGCAAGATGCTCGGCGAAGTCTGCGACATGGTCATCGTGGTCGGTGGTGACGGCAGCCTGCTCGGTGCCGCCCGGGCACTGGCCAAGCACAATATTCCGGTGCTCGGCATCAACCGCGGCAGCCTGGGTTTCCTCACCGACATCCGTCCCGATGAGCTGGAAACCAAGGTCGCCGAAGTGCTGGACGGCCACTACCTGGTGGAAAACCGCTTCCTGTTGCAGGCCGAAGTCCGTCGCCACGGCGAAGCCATCGGCCAGGGCGACGCACTGAACGACGTGGTGCTGCACCCTGGCAAATCCACGCGAATGATCGAGTTCGAGCTGTACATCGACGGCCAGTTCGTCTGCAGCCAGAAGGCCGACGGCCTGATCGTCGCCACGCCGACCGGTTCCACCGCCTACGCGTTGTCTGCCGGCGGGCCGATCATGCATCCCAAGCTCGACGCTATTGTGATTGTGCCGATGTACCCCCATACCTTGTCGGGTAGACCGATCGTGGTCGATGGCAACAGTGAGCTGAAAATCGTCGTGTCCAAGGATATGCAGATTTACCCGCAAGTCTCGTGCGACGGGCAGAACCACTTTACCTGCGCGCCGGGCGACACCATTACCGTCAGCAAGAAAGCCCAGAAACTGCGGCTGATCCATCCGCTGGACCACAACTACTATGAAGTCTGCCGGACCAAGCTCGGCTGGGGCAGCAAGTTGGGGGGTGGAGGCGACTGATGCTCGATCCCGCGCGTAGCTACGACCTGATCGGTGACGTGCACGGTTGCGCCCTGACCCTGGAGCACTTGCTCGACCGACTTGGTTATCACAAACAGGGTGGCGTCTGGCGGCATGCCTCGCGCATGGCGGTGTTCGTCGGCGATATCATCGACCGCGGCCCGCGGATTCGCGAGGCGCTGCATATCGTCCACGACATGGTCGAGGCCGGTCAGGC
Source organism: Pseudomonas sp. BF-R-19 (assembly GCF_019956445.1). Classification (NCBI taxonomy): domain Bacteria; kingdom Pseudomonadati; phylum Pseudomonadota; class Gammaproteobacteria; order Pseudomonadales; family Pseudomonadaceae; genus Pseudomonas; species Pseudomonas sp. BF-R-19. The sequence goes on along the minus strand of NZ_JAHBDN010000029.1, from coordinate 39,016 downwards.
GCTGTGCATCATGGGCAACCACGAGTTCAATGCGCTGGGCTGGAGCACGCCGGCGCTGCCCGGCAGCGGCAAGCAGTTCGTGCGCGAGCACACGCCGCGCCATGCCCGCCTGCTGCACGAAACCCTGACCCAGTTCGAACACCATCCGGGTGACTGGCACGACTTCCAGCAATGGTTCTACAAATTGCCATTGTTCGTCGATGCCGGGCGTTTTCGCGTGGTCCACGCCTGCTGGGACGCGGGGCTGATCGAGCCGCTGCGGGCGTTGTTCCCCAACGGCTGCATCGATGAGCATTTTCTCCAGGCGTCGGCGGAGTCGGGCTCTTTTGCCTGCACCGTATTCGACCGGCTGCTGCGCGGTACGGACATGCGCTTGCCCCATGGCCTGACCATGACCAGCGGCGACGGCCTGGTGCGTTCGTTCTTCCGGACCAAGTTCTGGGAAGACGATCCGAAAACCTACGGCGATATCGTGTTCCAGCCGGATGCACTGCCCGAACCCGTGGCCCGGACGCCGCTGACGTCCACCGAAAAGAACAGTTTGCTGCGCTACGGCATCGATGAACCGCTGTTGTTCGTCGGCCATTACTGGCGCAGCGGCAAACCGGCGCCGATCCGGCCGAACCTGGCCTGCCTGGATTACAGCGCAGTGCTGTACGGCAAACTGGTTGCCTACCGACTGGATCAGGAAACCCGCCTGGATCCGCAAAAATTCGTCTGGGTCGATGTCGAGCGGCCGGAGGTGCTGCAATGAGTGCTGTAGCGGTATTGCGTCTGCCCCTGGCGGTGGACTTGAGCGGGTTCGTCACCCTGCTCAAGCGCATGCAAGTGCCCCATCGGGTCAGCGAGGAAGCTGGCGAGCAGGTGTTGTGGGTGCCACAGAACATCAGTGAAGACGTGCGTGCGCTGTACGAACGGTTTCCGGCGGGCGATCCCGATCAGCAACTGGACATTCCGCTGGCGCAAACCGTCAACCGTCCGGGGTTCGTCGAGCAGTTGAAATACGCCAGGGCCACCGCGCTGGTATTGCTGCTGAGCATGATCGTCGGCGCGATCACCTTGCTGGGTGACAACCTTGAAACGATGCGCTGGCTGACCTTCCTCGAATTCCGCGTGGTCGGCGAGTACCTCCACTTCACGCCACTGGCCGACAGCCTGGCGGCGGGGCAGTGGTGGCGCCTGGTCACGCCGATGCTGATCCACTTCGGCATCCTGCACCTGGCGATGAACGGCATGTGGTACTGGGAATTGGGGCGGCGCATCGAATCGCGCCAGGGCAGTATCAACCTGATCGGCCTGACCTTGCTGTTCAGCCTGGTGTCCAACTTCGCCCAGTATTTCTTCAGCGGCCCGACCTTGTTCGGCGGTTTGTCCGGCGTACTGTACGGCCTGCTCGGGCATTGCTGGATATTCCAGTTGCTGGCGCCGAACCCGGCTTATCGCCTGCCGCGCGGCGTGCTGGTGATGATGCTGGTGTGGTTGCTGCTGTGCCTGTCCGGGCTGGTGTCGATGATCGGCTTCGGCGAAATCGCCAACGCGGCCCACGTCAGCGGGTTACTCATCGGATGCTTCACCGGTTTGTTGGGCGGTTTGTATAACCGCCGTAAACTGGCCGCCTAATTCAGAACATGCAATAAAGAGACGGAGACCCAATGTCCTCTTTTAACGAAATGATCAACAACATCACCCCTGATATCTACGAGAGCCTGAAACTGGCCGTGGAAATCGGCAAATGGTCCGACGGTGGCAAACTCACCGCCGAACAACGCGAGCTGTCGCTGCAGGCGATGATCGCCTGGGAAATCCAGAACCTGCCCGAGGACCAGCGCACGGGCTACATGGGCCCGCAGGAATGCAGCTCGAAGTCGATTCAAGTGCCGAATATCCTGTTCAAGTCGGATGCCATCCATTGATCGAGATTGGCCGCGGTGCAATCAGCAAAATGTCGGCGCGCCTTGACGGGTCGAACGTGCAATACGCTTTCCGTCTGGGCGAAACCGAGGTCCCGGTCAATCCGTTGATCGGCACCACGGTGCGCCTGGAATACCTGGGCGCGATCCACTGCATCCATTGCGGACGCAAGACCAAGACCAGTTTCAGCCAGGGTTACTGCTACCCATGCATGACCAAGCTGGCCCAGTGCGACGTGTGCATCATGAGCCCGGAACGCTGCCACTTCGAGGCCGGCACTTGCCGGGAACCTGAGTGGGGCGAGAAGTTCTGCATGACCGACCACGTGGTGTACCTGGCCAATTCGTCGGGGGTCAAAGTCGGGATTACCCGTGCTACCCAGTTGCCGACCCGCTGGCTCGACCAGGGCGCGAGCCAGGCGTTGCCGATCATGCGCGTATCGACCCGCCAGCAGTCTGGTTTTGTCGAAGACCTGTTCCGCAGCCAGGTGGCCGACAAGACCAACTGGCGTGCTTTACTCAAGGGCGATGCGGCGGCGGTGAACCTGGTCGAGGTCCGCGATCAACTGTTCGACAGCTGCGCTGAAGGCTTGCTCGGGTTGCAGCAGCGATTTGGCTTGCAGGCGATCCAGCCGGTAACCGACGTCGAACCGCTGGAAATCCGCTACCCGGTCGAGCAGTACCCGACGAAGATCGTCAGCTTTAACCTGGACAAGAACCCGATTGCCGAAGGCACGCTGATGGGGATCAAGGGCCAATACCTGATCTTCGATACCGGCGTGATCAACATTCGTAAATACACGGCTTACCAGCTCGCCGTGCATCAGTAAGGACTCCAGCATGCGCACCGAACAACCGAAGATGATTTACCTCAAGGACTATCAGGCGCCCGAATACCTGATCGACGAAACGCACCTGACCTTCGAGTTGTACGAGGACCACAGCCTGGTCCATGCGCAACTGGTGATGCGCCGCAACCCCGAGCGTGGCCCGGGCCTGCCGCCGCTGGTGCTGGATGGCCAGCAGCTGGAACTGCTGTCGGTTACTCTGGCTGACCAGGAGCTTTCCGAGGCGCAGTATCAGCTGACCGAGAATCACCTGACCCTGCATCCGACCAGCAGCACCTTCACGGTCGACACCAGCGTCCGGATCCACCCGGAAACCAACACCGCGCTGGAAGGCCTGTACAAGTCCGGCACGATGTTCTGCACCCAGTGCGAGGCCGAAGGCTTTCGCAAGATCACCTATTACCTCGATCGCCCGGACGTGATGAGCACCTTCACCACCACGGTCGTTGCCGAACAACACAGCTATCCGGTGCTGCTGTCCAACGGCAACCCGATCGCTTCCGGTCCCGGTGAAGAAGGCCGGCACTGGGCGACCTGGGAAGACCCGTTCAAGAAGCCGGCGTACCTGTTCGCGCTGGTGGCCGGTGACCTGTGGTGCGTCGAAGACAGCTTCACCACCCTGAGCGAGCGCAACGTGGCGCTGCGCATTTACGTCGAGCCGGAAAACATCGACAAGTGCCAGCACGCGATGAACAGCCTGAAGAAATCCATGCGCTGGGACGAAGAGGTCTACGGGCGCGAGTACGACCTGGACATCTTCATGATCGTCGCCGTGAATGACTTCAACATGGGCGCCATGGAGAACAAGGGCCTCAACATCTTCAACTCCAGCGCCGTGCTGGCCAAGGCCGAAACCGCCACCGACGCCGCGCATCAGCGGGTCGAAGCGATCGTCGCCCACGAGTACTTCCACAACTGGTCGGGCAACCGCGTGACCTGCCGCGACTGGTTCCAGCTGTCGCTCAAGGAAGGCTTCACGGTGTTCCGCGATGCCGGTTTCTCCTCGGACATGAACTCGGCCACGGTCAAGCGCATCCAGGACGTGGCGTACCTGCGCACCCACCAGTTCGCCGAAGACGCCGGCCCCATGGCCCACGCCGTGCGCCCGGACAGCTTCATCGAGATTTCCAACTTCTACACTTTGACCGTGTACGAGAAAGGCTCGGAAGTGGTCGGCATGATCCACACCTTGCTCGGCGCCGAAGGCTTCCGCAAAGGCAGCGACCTGTACTTCGAACGCCACGACGGCCAGGCCGTGACCTGCGATGACTTCATCAAGGCGATGGAAGATGCCAACGGTGTCGACCTGACCCAGTTCAAGCGCTGGTACAGCCAGGCCGGTACACCGCGTCTGGCGGTAACTGAGTCCTACGACGCCGCCGCGAAAACCTACAGCCTGACCTTCCGCCAGAGCTGCCCGGAAACCCCGGACAAGGTACAAAAACTGCCGTTCGTGATCCCGGTCGAGCTGGGCCTGCTGGACTCCAAAGGCGCGGCAATTGCCCTGCGTCTGTCCGGTGAAGCCGCCGCGCAAGGCACCTCTCGGGTCATTTCGGTGACCGAAGCCGAGCAGACTTTCACCTTCGTCGACATCGCCGAACAACCGCTGCCATCGTTGCTGCGCGGCTTCTCGGCGCCGGTGAAACTGAGTTTCCCGTACAACCGCGACCAGTTGATGTTCCTGATGCAGCACGACAGCGACGGCTTCAACCGCTGGGATGCCGGCCAGCAATTGTCGGTGCAGGTGCTGCAAGAGTTGATCGGCCAGCAGCAGAAGGGCGAAGCGCTGGTGCTCGATCAGCGACTGGTGTCGGCGCTGCGCACGGTGCTTTCGGATGAGTCGCTGGATCAGGCCATGGTCGCCGAAATGCTCTCGCTGCCAAGCGAGGCATACCTGACCGAGATCAGCGAAGTGGCGGATGTCGAAGCGATTCACACGGCGCGTGAATTTGCCCGCAAGCAATTGGCCGATGCGTTGTTCGAAGGTCTGTGGCTGCGTTATCAGGGCAATCGCGAACTGTCCAGGCAGACGCCGTACGTGGCCGAAGCCGAGCACTTTGCCCGCCGCGCGTTGCAGAACATCGCGCTGTCCTACCTGATGCTCAGCGGCAAGCAGGAAGTTGTGGCGGCGACCCTGGAGCAGTTCGATTCGTGTGACAACATGACCGAGCGCCTGACCGCACTTGCCGTGTTGGTCAATTCACCGTTCGAAGCCGAGAAAGCCAAGGCACTGGCCAGCTTCGCCGAGCACTTCAAGGACAACCCGCTGGTCATGGACCAGTGGTTCAGCGTCCAGGCCGGCAGCGTGTTGCCCGGTGGTCTGGCACGGACCAAGGCGTTGATGCAGCATCCGGCGTTCAACATCAAGAACCCGAACAAGGTGCGGGCATTGGTCGGTGCGTTTGCCGGGCAGAACCTGATCAACTTCCATGCGGCCGACGGTTCCGGGTATCGCTTCCTGGCCGATCTGGTGATCGAGTTGAATGGCTTCAATCCGCAGATTGCTTCTCGGCAGTTGGCGCCTTTGACTCGCTGGCGCAAGTACGACAGTGCTCGTCAGGTTTTGATGAAGGGGGAGCTGGAGCGGATTCGGGCTTCGGGGCAGTTGTCCAGTGATGTGTTTGAAGTGGTCAGCAAGAGTTTGGCTTGATCTTGGCTTTTGAACTTGGCGGCCTTCGGGCCGACCAGGTTCTTGGTTGATTGAGTACATATCTGTTTCTGCGGTAATGGCGGCTGGCGGTTTCGCCCTTACGGCGAGTCACTTTTTTACAAGCGCCTAAAAAAAATAACCCAAAAAACGCTCGCCCCGAACGTACGGCCCCTCGCCTCGGCTCGGGGTTCCTTCGCTCCGGCATTCATCCGGGGGCATCGCCTCCGGTCGGCTTCGCTCGACCTCCTCTCGATGTGTTCGACTGCGCCGAACGGCGCTGCGCGCCTGCCCCCGGATGAACGCCTCCACTCAGCCTGCCGAGGGGGCGGGTGGATCAAGATCAAGAGCTGCAGGCGAGCTAACGCTCGGCCTGATGAGTGGTGAAGAGCGTGGGTGTACGCCGACCTGCTTTTGCTCTTCTGTGGGAGCGGGCTTGCTCGCGAATGCGGTTGATCATTCAACATCTCTGTTGGCTGACACTGCGCTTTCGCGAGCAAGTCGAATCGTCGCACCGCCGCTCCCACAGTTGACCAGTGTCAGGCGCAAAATCCGTGTACAACCACGTCCCCTGTGGGAGCGAGCTTGCTCGCGATGACGGCCTGTCAGCCAACTCAATTCTCAAAGGCGAACGAACCCCGCAAACAGGCCGGCCGGTAGGCCGCCTCGCTTTGGCTTTGGCTTTGGCTTTGGCTTTGGCTTTTGATCTTGATCTTCTTGCCCCCTCGAGAGGCCGAGTGGAGGTTCTGCGCAGTGGGCAACCCGGCATGGATGCCGGGTTAGCCGCCGCTGGCCATGGATGGCCGATGGCGGCGGGCCCACGGAGCAGGACCGGAGCGAGGGCATGCCGAGCCTTGGCGAGGCACCGAACGTAAGGGGCAAAGCGCTTTGGTTACTTTCGCGCTTTTCGAAAGTGACCCGCCGTAAGGGCGGAACCAATAGCGGCCGTAACCGCAGCAACGGATATGTACACCCTCAAAAATCCATATCGCCTGCCAAGCAGCCATCGCGAGCAGGCTCGCTCCCACAGGTAACCGCATCCGCAGTAACGGAGATGTACACCTTAAAAACAAATACCGCCTGCCCCGCAGATCCCCCGATGATTATTTTTTGTCGGCCATCGCTTGCGTGTCGTGGCCGATAGTTGGGCACCGTGTCCAGGCTGAGCAAACCTGACCGGAGCCTAATAATGATAAAAAAACGCTCGGCCACAGCCGGAGTCCGTCCGCGGCTTCACCGGCTTGGCCATACTCGCCCGCAACCCCTTGCGCTGGCGATTCTTGCCGTACTGACGGGGCCAACGTACGCCACCACATTCGACCTCAACGAAGACTGGAGCCTGTCGACCAAGACCAGCCTGAGCCTGGGCAGCAGCTGGTCGACGCAAAACCCCGACAAAAGCCTGATGACCCGCGCCAACGCCTTGCAGGCCCAGGGCGTGAACGCCAATGGCACCAGCGTCAGCGCCGACGACAACCGGCTGAATTTCGAGAAGGGCGACACCATCTCGCAACTCTTCAAGGGCCTCACCGATGTCAGTCTCGATGGCCAGGGCCAGGGCGCGTTCATTCGCTTCAAATACTGGTACGACCACGCCTATGAAACCGGCAATGGCCGCTTCAAGGATTTCGACGATTCAGGCTGGGACGACCTGGCCAAGTTCAAGGGCTTCGAGGTGCTCGATGCGTACGTCTGGAAAGACTTCCAGGTGGCCGGGCATCCGCTGAACGTGAAGGTCGGCAACCAGGTGTTGTCCTGGGGCGAAGCGCTGCTGATCCAGAACGGTATCAACGTGATCAACCCGCTGGACATCTCGGCGTTCAACCGTCCCGGCGTGGAAATCAAGGAAGGCCAATTGCCGGTGGAGATGGTCTCCTTCAGCTTTGGCCTGACCGACAGCACCAACCTCGAAGGTTTCTACCAGTACAACTGGCGCCCCAGCGTACTTGACGGTTGCGGCACTTTCTTCGCCAGCAGCGATGTGATCCAGCCGGGTTGCGGGCCGCTGTTCCTGAGTCAGGTACAGACCGATCAACAGATGCAGGCTGCGGGTTTGTTCGCCACGTCCCGGGGCAACGAATCGCCGTCCGACAACGGCCAGTTCGGCTTCGCCCTGCGCCAGATGATCCCGGCGCTCAACGATGCGGAAGCGGCGATCTACTACATCAACTATCACTCGCGGTTGCCGTATTTCACCATTAACGCCAGGAACACCGCCTTGCCCGGCACCTTCCCCGGTGGCATCCAGGGGCCGAGCTATGCGGCGGCTTTCCCGGAAAACATTCACCTGTACGGCATCAGCCTCAACGGCGTCGAGCCGGTCACCGGGATTTCCCTGGCCGGTGAGTTGAGCTACCGACCGAACATGCCGATCGCGATCAACGCGCCCGACGTCAACGTCGCCGTGATTTCAGGGCCAGGGGGCAGTTCCTGGGTGCAGTTGCCGCCCGGTTTCAGCACCACCAATGGCAGCCAGTTCGATGCGTGGGAACGCAAGGGCGTCTGGCAGTTGACCGGTTCGGCCACCCAGGCCATCGACAACGTGCTGGGCGCCACGCGCCTGAGCCTGTTCGGTGAAGTCGGGGTCGTGCACATCGACGATCTCGGGGACGAGCGCCTGGGCCGTAACGCCGCGTTCGGCCGCAGCGCCCCGCGCAACGGCACGCTGTGCAATACGGTGGCTTCCGGTGTGACCAACCAATACTGCACCGACAAGGGCTTTGCCACCGATTGGTCGTGGGGTTATCGCCTGCGCGCCAGCCTCGAGTACAGCGATGTGTTGCCGGGCATCAACCTGATTCCGGCCGTCAACTGGCGGCATGACATCTCGGGCTATTCCTACGATCCGCAAGGGCCGTTCCAGGAAGGCCAGCAAGCGCTGGGCGTGAGCCTGACCGGCGTCTACATGAACGATTACAGCGTGGAACTGGCCTACAACGCGTTCTTCGGTTCCAACGACTACAGCACCCTCGACGACCGCGATTTCGCATCCGTCAGCTTCAAGGCAGACTTCTAAGGAGAACCGTTATGCGTATGCAATTGTGCGTGCTGGCCCTGGCTTGCACCGTCGGCCTGGCCCAGGCCAAAGGCACTGATTCGGCGGCACTGGGCAAGACCCTGACCCCCATGGGCTCGGAAATGGCAGCCAATGCCGACGGCAGCATTCCGGCCTGGACCGGTGGCCTGGCGAGCAACGCCGGCACCGTCGACAGCAAGGGCGGCTACAGCGATCCGTATGCCGCCGAGAAACCGTTGTTCACCGTCACCGCGAAGAACGTGGCGCAGTACCAGAAGTTTCTCAGCCCGGGCCAAGTCGCGTTGTTCAAGCGTTTTCCCGACACCTACAAGATGAACATCTACCCGAGCCATCGCAGCGCCAACCTACCCAAGGAGGTGCTGGCGGCCAGTCGTGAGAACGTCGCCAAGACCAGCATGGCCGATGGCGGCAACGGCGTGCATGACTACGCCAGGGGCATTCCGTTTCCGTTGCCCACCGAAGGCCTGGAGGTGATGTGGAACCACATGACCCGTTATCGCGGCGGCAGCTACGAGCGCATCAGCAGCGCCGCGCTGGTGCGTGAAAACGGCGCCACCAGCTATGTGCGCAACCAGTCGTTGATCAACTTCGCCGACACCGTGGGCGGGCTGGAACCCAACTCGAACATCCTGTTCATGTTCAAGAGCCGGGTGCTGGAACCGGCGCGTCTGTCCGGCGAGGCGGTGCTGGTGCACGAGCCGATCGACCAGGTCGCCGAGCCGCGTTCGGCCTGGCAATACCTGCCGGGGCAACGTCGCGTGCGTCGTGCGCCGATGATCGCCTACGACAACAGCGCCCGTTACAGCAACGGCCTGATCACTGCCGACAACATCGATGGCTACAACGGCGCGCCGGACCGTTTCGACTGGAAACTGGTGGGCAAGCAAGAGCTGTTCATCCCTTACAACAGCTACAAGATCGGCAGCCGCGACCTCAAGTACGACGCCGTGATCAAGCCCAACCACGTCAACCAGGACCTGGCCCGCTACGAGAAGCACCGCGTGTGGGTGGTGGAGGCGACCCTCAAGCCTGATGCGCGGCATATCTACGCCAAGCGCCGGTTCTATGTGGACGAGGACAGTTGGCAGATCGCCCAGTCGGACCAGTACGACAGCCGCGGTGAACTGTGGCGCAGCGGTGAACTGCACGCGATCCAGCAGTACGACCACGGCTTCACCTACAACGTGCTGGAAACCTCCTATGACCTGATCTCCGGACGCTACTACGCCGGCGGCCTGGCCAACGAAGAGACCGAGCCGATGCGCGTGGGCTTCGCCGCCAAGACCGACGACTACACCCCGTCGGACCTGCGGCGCTGGGCCAAGTAACCATTCGCCAATCCACCGCAAATCCAATGTGGGAGCGGGCTTGCTCGCGAAGAGGGAGTGTCAGGCGACTGCAATGTTGCATGTCACACCGCTTTCGCGAGCAAGCCCGCTCCCACAGGGATCTGTGTGTGCTGATGTTTTGCTACAGGAGATCTACCGTGCGCTACTGGATATCCGCTCTGGCCCTGGGCGCGAGCCTGGGCACTGTTCACGCCGCAACCCTCGACCGACAGCAGGCGAAAGCCCTGGCGCAGGAGGCCTACGTGTTCGCCTACGCCACCGTCGAACACGACAAGGTGCTCAGCGCCATCGCCGCGAAACTGCCGTTCAACCGGCTCTACAGCGAACCGCGCCTGCTCGGTCCGCAAGACAACAAAGTGGTGTCGCCCAACAACGACACCTTCTACTCCCGCGCCTTGCTCGATCTGCGCAGCGAACCGATGGTGCTGGACGTGCCGGCCGTGCAGGGTCGCTACTACAGTTTTCAACTGGTGGACATGCGCACCGACAACCTCGACTACATCGGCACCCGCGCCACGGGTGAGCAGGCGGGGCGTTACCTGATTGTCGGGCCGGACTGGAAGGGGCCAATACCATCGGGTTTCAGCGCGGTGATTCGCTCGCCGAGCCGGCTGGTCTTCCTGTTGGGACGGACCGAGGTCAAGGGCGAAGCGGATCAGAAAGACGCCGCGCAAGTGCTGAAGGGCTACGCCTTGCAACCGCTGTCCAAAGTGAATGGCGGCGCGACCCCTGAACCGTTGGCACCGCTGCAACTGCCGGCGTATGCGGACACCAAACAGGGGCCGGCGCAGGCGCTGTTCAACACCTTCAACGCGCTGGCTCCCTTGCACCAATGGACCGCCAGCGAACAACAGAAACTGGCCCGTTTCGCCGCCATCGGCGTGAAGCCGGGGATCGAATTCAAGGCCCCGGAAGACTTGAGCGAAGCCGTCGCCCAAGGCGCCGAAGCCGGTCGCGAGCAGGTACGCGCAGCCTCCAGCCAGCTATCGGTGGAACAACAGGGCTGGTTGCCGTCGCCGTCCAACGTCGGCAAATACGGCGACGATGACCTGACCCGTGCCGCGGTCGCCTGGCGCTACATCTACGCCAACGATGCGGTGGAAGCGTTGTACCCGATGGCCTTGCACGATGCCGAGGGGCAGGCGCTCACCGGCCAGCACGCTTATCGCCTGCATTTTTCCGCCGGGCAATTGCCACCAGTGAATGCGTTCTGGTCGCTGACCCTGTATGACGGCAAAACCCAGTTGCTGGTGGCCAACCCGATCCAGCGTTATGCCTTGGGCGACCGCAGCCCTGGTCTACAATACGATGCCGACGGCGGCTTGACCCTGATCCTGCAAGCCGATGTGCCCAAGGCTGCGCCGCAGGGCAACTGGCTGCCGACGCCGCAAGGTCCGTTCAACCTGCTGTTGCGCCTGTACCTGCCCAAGGGCGGGGCATTGGACGGGCGTTATCAGTTGCCGACGATAACGAGGATCGAATCATGAACCTGATTTTCACTCGCCGCCGGGTGCTGGGTGGCATGGGGGTATTGGGCGGCAGCCTGATGTTTCCGCGCTGGTTGCTGGCCGCCGATTCCGAGGACCTGCGGCAGATTGCCAAAGAGGCGTGGATTTACGCCTACCCCATGCTCATGCATTACCAGACCATGGAGAAACAGGCGCTCAACCCGTCTGCGCCGGAGTACGTCGGCGGCTTCAACCGCTTTCGTCATTACAGCGAGTTGTTTACCCCGAACAACCGCGACATCGTCACGCCGAACAACGACACGCCGTACTCCTGGGCCTGGCTCGACCTGCGCAGCGAACCCCAGGTGTTGAGCGTGCCGGCGATCGATGACGAGCGCTATTACGTGCTTCAACTGGTCGACCAGTACACCCACAACTTTGCCTATGTCGGCGTGCTCAGCACCGGTCGCGAAGCGGGGAACTACCTGATCGCCGGGCCCGACTGGCAGGGCCCGACACCGGACGGCGTCAAGGCCGTGCTGCGCAGTGAAACCGAAATCGTCATGGTGCTTGGGCGAACGGGCCTGAAAAACGCCGAGGACCTGCCGGCGGTGCGTGCCTTGCAGCAGCAATACGGTTTGCGTGCGTTGCATGAATACATCGGCAGTGCGCCGCCCGTGGCTGCGCCAGCCATTGACTGGCAACCCTGGGACAGCAAGACCGGGTTGGGGCCGGAGTTCATCGCGACGCTGAACCAGATCCTCAGCCTGTGCCCCACGCAACCGTCCGAGCAAGCCTTGCGTGCACGCTTTGCCCGGATCGGCATCGTGCCCGGCCAGGGTTTCGACCCGGCGACGTTGCCGCAGGCCACGCGCCAGGCACTGCTCGCCGGGATTCAAGACGCCCAGGCGCAACTGCAAACCGCGGTGAGCCAGGTACGCACCACCCTCGGCCTGTTCGGCACTCGCGAAGCGCTGAACGGCAATTACCTCAACCGCGCAGTCGCGGCGAATGTCGGCATCTACGGCAACAGCGTGGAAGAGGCCTTCTACACCGGCACTCGCCTGGATAATCAGGGACAACCCTTGCAGGGCGGGCGAAGCTATCGCCTGCGTTTCGCACCGGGTCAATTGCCGCCGGCCAGCGAGTTCTGGTCGCTGACCTTGTATGACTTGCCGGACCGGCAACTGGTAGCCAACCCGATCAATCGTTACTGCCTGAGCAGTCGGGATCGTTTGCAAGAGGATGCGGACGGTGGGTTGACGTTGATCCTGCAGAACACGGCTCCGCCTGCGCAGAGCAACTGGTTGCCGACGCCAGCAAGCGGGGCGTTCACCCTGGTCCTGCGCCTGTATGGACCCGGGCAGCAGGTGGTCAATCAGCGCTGGCAAATGCCGGTGGTTGAAGTGGTGTCTGCCTGAACCGCATCGCGAGCAGGTCGGATCGCCGCACCGTCGCTCCCACATTGGATCTGTGTCGTTCACACATACTGTGTACAACCTGGATCCTTGTGGGAGCGGGCTTGCTCGCGAAAGCGGATTGTCAGTCAATGATGATGTCGGATCTGACGGCCCCTTCGCGAGCAAGCCCGCTCCCACAGGTACTGCGTTTATCCTGTGAATCACAGGTGAACGAAGCCAGCAACCAGGCCGGCCGGTAGGTCGCCTCGCTTTTGCTTTGGCTTTTGATCTTCTTGCCCCCTCGTGAGGCTTCGTTCCGGTTCTGCGCAGTGGGCAACCCGGCATGGATGCCGGGTTAGCCGCCGCCGGCCATGGATGGCCGATGGCGGCGGGCCCACGGAGCAGGACCGGAGCGAGGGCATGCCGAGCCTAAGCGAGGCACCGAACGTCAGGGGCAAGAGCCCTTGGTTACTTGGGGCTTTTCCAAGTGACCCGCCGTAAGGGCGGAACCAAAAGTGGCCGTTACCGCAGCAACGGATATGTACACCCGTAAAGATCCACACCGCCATCGCGAGCAAGCTCGCTCCCACAGGTACTGCATTCATCCAGTGGCAGCGTGCCTGGTTTCACGGGGTGACGATATTGAACTGCGGCGCAAATGTATCGAGGCTGCTCATCAACTCCCCAAGCTTCTTGCCATTGCCTTGCAGCTTGATCAGGCCTTTCTGCATCGCCGTCGGGATATCCAGTTGCTTGAGGCTGATCTGCTCCAGGGTGGCCTTGCTCATGGTCACGCTGGCATCCGCCTGAGCGTTGAGCCCGGCACGGTGAGTCAGCACGCCATTGCGCAGGGTCAGGTTGAAGTCCTGGTTCAGGTCATCGAAGGTCCAGTTCAGGGTCAGGTCATGGCCTACGGCCTTTTCACTGTCCAGGCGCACCGCCAGGAAGTCGAAGAACATCTGCGGGCTCATCGCCCGCACCATGTCCACCGATACCGAAGTGCCCGCATTGGGCGGCACGCCGTTGCGCAGTTCCATGGCGCCGGTCAGGTACATGTTGCGCCAGGTGGCGTTTTCACTTTGATAGCCCATTTGCTCCAGCGCCTGGGCCTGGGCTTTGCGGGCGTCGCCGTTGTCCGGGTTGGCGAACAGCACCTGATTGCCCAGTTGCGCGGCCCAGCGGTATTCGCCCTTGGCCATCGCCGCCTGCATTTTCCCCAGCACCGCCGCTTCACCGCCCATGGCCTCGACCGAACGCTTGGCCGTTTCCACTGGAGGCAGCGGATTGAGGTTGGCCGGGTTACCGTCATAGAACCCCATGTAGCGCTGATACACCGCCCGGGTGTTGAAGCTCAGTGAGCCGTAGTAGCCACGGGTGTACCACTTCTGGTCGAGGCTGCCGGGCAGTTTCTTGATCGAGTCGGCGATTTCCAGCGGCGTCAGGCCCTGGTTCAGCAGGTGCAGGGTGCGGTCATTGAGGAAGGCGTACATGTCGCGCTGGTCGGCGAGGAAGGTGCGGATGCGCTCGCCGCCCCAGGTCGGCCAGTTGTGCTGGGCGAACAACACGTCGCTCTTGTCGCCGTAACGCGCCAGGCTGCCGTCCAGGTACTCGGCCCAGGCCTTGGCGTCACGCACTTGGGCGCCGCGAGGGGTGAGGATGTTGTGCATCATTTGCGTGGCATTTTCCGCCATGCACAAGGCGCGCAACTGCGGCAGGTACAGGTTCATCTCCGCCGGCGCCTCGGTGCCCGGGGTCAACTGGAACTCCACGTCGAGGCCGGCGATGGTGCGGGTTTCCAGTTCCTTGTCGATCAGGTCGGTGGGCGGGATCAGGGTAACGGTGCCGCCGCTCGGCGTGCTCTTGCCCAGGCCGGCATCGACCTGGCCTTTTTCGCCACGGGGTAGCAGGCTGCCGAACTGGAACTGCGCGCGACGGCTCATGGCGTTGCCGGCGTAGACGTTCTCGCTCATCACGTGTTCCATGAACCCGGCGGGGGCGAACACCTTGACCTTGCCGGCCTTGACGTCGGCTTCGTCGATGACTCCGCGCACACCACCGAAGTGGTCGACGTGGGTGTGGCTGTAGATCACCGCCACCACCGGTTTGTGCGGACGGTTCTGGTAGTACAGGTCCAGTGCTGCCTTGGCGGTTTCGGCCATGGTCAGTGGGTCGATGATGATCAGACCGTCGTCGCCTTCGATGATGGTCATGTTGGCGAGGTCAAGGCCGCGCACCTGATACAGCCGCGGGCTGACTTCGAACAATCCGGCATGGGCGCTGAGCTGGGCCAGGCGCCAGAGGCTCGGGTTGACCGACTCCGGGGCCTTATCCTTGGCGAGGAAGTCATAGGCCTGGATATCCCAGATGACCTTGCCCGAGGCGTCCTTGACCTGGCCCTTGAACGGCGCGATCAGACCCTTGGTGACCGACTCGTAGTCGGTGCGGTCGGTGAAGGGCAGTTGTTGCAGCACGGCGGCGTTACTGGCCGTGGTTTGCGGGCTGGCTGCGACCGGTCCGTCGGCGGCGACCACCGATTGCGCAAGGCAGGCAGTGATCAGGCAAGCGAGCAGCCCACGAGGGCTCAAGGTGAAACGAGGCATGGCGTCTCCGTTTTTTATCGTTATGGTCAGACCAGCTTCGAGGGTAGGGCGATGACCGGTCGGGGCCATGATCGTCAGCGGACAAAAACCATTCAGGGCCGCTATCCTTGGCCCATGCATATCCAGCAGGTTGACCCATGCTTGAAGTCCATGGCGTTTTCAAAAGCTACGCCACACCGCAGGGGCCGCTGCCGGTGCTGCAAGGCGTCGACCTGACGCTCAGGCCCGGCAGCAGCCTGGCGCTGATGGGCGAGTCGGGTAGTGGCAAAAGCACCTTGCTGCACCTGATCGCCGGGCTGGACAAGGTCGACCGCGGCAGCATCCGCAGTGGCGAGCATCGCCTGGAGCAGATGAATGAAGGGCAACTGGCGAACTGGCGTCGTACGGAAATCGGCCTGGTGTTCCAGCAATTCAACCTGATCGGCAGCCTGCGGGTCGAAGACAACCTGGCGATTCAGGCACGCCTGGCGGGGCGCCATGACCTGCGCTGGCAGGCGCACCTGGTGCAGCGCCTGGGCTTGGGCGAGTTGCTGCGGCGCTACCCGGAGCAACTGTCCGGCGGCCAGCAGCAACGGGTCGCGCTGGGCCGGGCGCTAGCATCGCGCCCCCAATTGCTGCTGGCCGACGAGCCCACCGGCAGCCTCGATGAAACCACCGGTGCCGAGGTGTTGCAGTTGCTGCTGGAATTGCTCGACGACAGCCCCACCAGCCTGTTGATGGTCACCCACAGTCCCGGCGTAGCGGCACGGCTGGCAGAAAAAGCCCTGCTGTGCGGCGGTCGCCTGGCCGGTGCGGGAGAGCGCTGACATGCACATTTTCAGCGAAACCCTGCGCGCGCTGCTCAGCCACTGGCGGCAGCATCCGGTGCAGTTTTTCAGTGTGCTCACCGGGCTATGGTTGGCCACCGGTCTGTTGACCGGCGTCCAGGCACTCAACAGCCAGGCCCGCGACAGTTATGCCCGCGCCAGTCAGTTAATCGGCGGCGAACCCCAGGCCAGCCTCGGTGCGCCCGGCGGCGGCACGTTCCCCCAGCAATGGTTTATCGATCTGCGCCGTGCCGGGTGGCCGGTGTCACCGGTGCTGCAAGGCCGGGTCACGCTCAAGGGGCACGAAGAGCAGCGCTTGCAGTTGATGGGCATCGATCCGGTGTCGCTGCCGGCGGGCGCGGCGGTGGCCGGGCAGGCCCTGGCGATTGAACAGGTGGTCGATTTTTTCAGCCCGCCGGGCAGTACCTGGATATCGTCGCAGACCTTGCAGGCACTGGGTTTGCGCGAGGGTGACCGGCCACTGAGCCTGGCGGGCGCGGCACTGCCGCCATTGCATGTGCAGGCCGATATGGCGCCCGGTGTGCTGCTGGTGGACATCGGTTTTGCCCAGCAGGTGCTGGGGTTGCCGGATCAAGTGTCGCGGCTGCTGTTACCGAAGGATTTCACCGCACCGCTGCCGGAGCCGTTCAAGGGGCAGCTGCAACTCAAGCGCGCCGGCGAAGAAAACAACCTGACACGCCTGACCGAAAGCTTCCACCTGAACCTCGATGCCCTGGGGGTGCTGTCGTTCGTGGTCGGCCTGTTTATCGTACACGCCGCCATCGGGCTGGCGCTGGAGCAACGGCGAAGCCTGCTGCGGACCCTGCGTGCCTGCGGTGTGAGTGCGCGGATGTTGATCGCTTGTCTCGCCGTCGAATTGGCTGGCTTGGCCCTGATCGGCGGTGTGGCCGGGGTGGTCAGTGGCTACCTGCTGGCCGGCGTGCTGTTGCCGGATGTCGCGGCCAGCCTGCGTGGCTTGTATGGCGCCGAAGTGGCGGGGCAACTTAGCCTCAGCCTGACATGGTGGTTCAGTGGTGTCGGCCTGAGTCTGATCGGCGCGTTGCTGGCCGGGGTCAACAGCCTGTTGCGGGCGGCGCGTCTGCCATTGCTGGCGCTGGCTGACCCGCAGGCCTGGCATCAGGCCCATGCACGCTGGTTGCGACGCCAGGGTGGGGTGGCGGCAATGGCCGGGGTGATCGCGCTGCTGGCGTTGATCTTCGGCGACAGCCTGGTCAGTGGCTTCGTGTTAATGGCGGCGCTGTTGATCGGTGCCGCGCTGGCGTTGCCGGTGGTGCTCAGTTCTCTGCTCAATCTCGTTTCGCAGCGCAGTCGCTCGGTGCTCGGCCAGTGGTTTGTTGCCGATTGCCGCCAGCAACTGCCGGCCCTGAGCCTGGCGTTGATGGCGCTGCTGTTGGCCATGGCAGCGAATATCGGTGCCGGCAGCATGACTGCAGGCTTTCGCCAGACCTTCAGCGATTGGCTCGAGCAACGGCTGACGGCAGAGCTTTACCTCAATCCCCAGAACCCGGCCCAGGCCCGGGAGCTGCACGGTTGGCTCAATCAGCAGCCGCAACTGGCGGCGGTGCTGCCCAACTGGCAGGTTTCGATCCAGTTGCAGGGCTGGCCGACGGACCTGTCCGGGATCATCGACCATCCGACCTATCGCCAGCACTGGCCGCTGCTCGAAGCCTTGGGCGACAACCCTTGGGAGCGACTGGCCAAAGACGATGCGGTGATGCTCAGCGAACAACTGGCCCGGCGCCTGCACGTGCAACCGGGCGATCACCTGACGCTGCCGACTCCCACCGGCCCGTGGTCGCCGCGGATCGTCGGGATCTACGCCGACTACGGCAATCCCAAGGGCCATATTCTGGTGAACATCAACCACCTGTTGCGCGGCTGGCCGCAACTGACACCGAACCGCTTCAACCTGCGCATCGAACCGGCGTCGATCCCGGCGTTCGTCACGGCGCTGCAGGCGCGCTTTACCCTGGAGGACAGCCGCATCGTCAATCAGGCGCGGCTCAAGGGCTGGTCCACGCAAGTCTTCGAACGCACCTTCGCCGCCACCGCCGCCCTCAACAGCCTGACGCTGTGCGTGGCCGGGGTGGCGCTGTTCATCAGCCTGTTGACCCAAAGCCAGAGCCGTCTCGGGCAACTGGCGCCGCTGTGGGCGCTGGGGGTGACGCGTCGGCATCTGATGTTGCTCAACCTCGGGCAAACCTGGTTGCTGGCGATATTGACCCTGGTACTGGCGTTGCCGCTGGGCATCGCCCTGGCGTGGTGCCTGGACACGGTGATCAACGTGCAGGCCTTTGGCTGGCGCCTGCCGTTGCGGGTGTTTCCATGGCAATTGGTGCAATTGATGGGGCTGGCGCTGGTCGCGACGTTACTGGCCTCGGCCTGGCCGTTGTACCGTTTGTACCGCACGCAACCGGCGGACCTGTTGCGGACGTTTGCCCATGAAGATTAACGCCTGCGTGTTGCTCCTGGCGCTGCTGGCAAGCGGTTGCGATCAACCGGCACCGGTCGAAAAGGGCTTTGCCGGGCTGGGCAACCAGGCCGCTGCGTTCACCCCGGTGGTGCCCAGTCGGGTGTTCAGCTTCCCGGCGGATCACGGCCCTCACGAGGGCTTTCGCATCGAATGGTGGTACGTCACGGCCAACCTGAAGGACGATCAGGGCAATGAGTTCGGCGCGCAATGGACCTTGTTCCGCAGCGCCCTGAAAGCCAGCCCCGAGGTGGCGGGTTGGCAGAATCAGACGATCTGGCTCGGTCACGCAGCGGTGACTTCGGCGACGGTGCATTACGCGGCCGAGCGCTATGCCCGTGGCGGCGTCGGTCAGGCCGGTGTCAGCGTCGCGCCGTTCAATGCATGGATCGACGACTGGCAATTGCGTAGCCAGGCGACGGCCGACGACCCGTTGGCTGACCTGCAACTCAGTGCCCGCGACCGGCGTTTCAGCTACCGGCTGCGGTTGACCGCGACGGGTCCGCTGGTGCTTCAGGGAGACCGGGGGTTCAGCCAGAAATCCGAGCAGGGCCAGGCTTCTTACTACTACAGCCAGCCGTTTTTCCAGGCCAGCGGCACTCTGGACATCGACGGCAAGACCTTTCAGGTCAGTGGCCCGGCCTGGCTCGACCGCGAATGGAGCAGCCAGCCCCTGACGAGCAACCAGACCGGTTGGGACTGGTTTTCCCTGCACCTGGACAGCGGCGAGCAGGTGATGCTGTATCGCATGCGGCACAAGGACGGCGAGCCTTACCTCACCGGCACCTGGATCGACGCCCGGGGCCAGACACAAATGCTGCACGCCGGCGACATCAGCCTCACGCCGCAAGACACCGCCCGGGTTGCCGGGCGCACAATGCCCATTCGCTGGTCGATCAAGATCCCCGCCAGACACCTCGATATCGCCATCACCGCGCTCAATCCCCAGGCCTGGATGGACTTGCGCATTCCCTACTGGGAAGGCCCGGTGCGCCTCAGTGGCAGCCATGCAGGGCAGGGCTATCTGGAAATGACCGGGTACTAGGCGCTTGTGCAAGGAAAATCACCGCCCCGGCGCGACCACTCGCAGAACAGCGTCTATGCTCACTCGCACACATGGCGTTGAGCCTGGTTTCAACGCCGTCTGTTGCCATCTATCACAGGGAATGTTCTGCCTATGAAACGCCATGCACTGACCAAAGCCATCACCCTCGCTACCTTGTTGTCTGCTGCCAGTTTTGGCGCGGTTGCCGCCGAAATTCCGTTGTCCGAAGTCGTGGTGGCTGATCAGGTCTCCACCAAAGTCGTTTCGGTTGATGCCGCGAATCATTCCGTGGTCCTCAAAGGCCCGCAGGGTAATGAGTTCCCTGTGCAATTGACCGACAAGGCGAAAAACCTCGACAACCTCAAGGCCGGCGATACGGTCGACATCACGGTCACCAGCGCCGTTGCCGCCTACCTCGACACCGATGTCGACAAAGGTTTGCCCGGCACCGCCGAAGCCATCGGCGAAATACGCGCAGCGCCAGGCAGCGCCAACCCGGGCGGCGAAGCTTACCGCCAGGTGAAAGTGCAGCTGAAAATCACCCACATCGACCTGAAGAAAAACCAGGTGACCTTCGAGAACCCGGAAGGCAAGTCCAAGACCGTCGACGTCAAACGACCTGAAGTCCAGGCGAAACTCAAGGACTTGAAAGTCGGACAAAGCGTCAACGTGGTTTATACCGACGTATTGACGGTGACCAGCAAGCACTGATATCGAGTAATGGTTCTATTCGGGCTGATTGTTTTTGTGCAAGTTTTGTATAGGAATAATCAGCTCATAATGGTCGAACTGGTGAGTTTGAGATTCCGTGTTGCATAGTATTTAAATCGACATCCTGTTAAACATTGTGTCGATAAATTTCATCTTTGCGGCACGGACATATTAATTCGCTTCTACTAAAATACTTTCCGTTCGCCCAGTGTCAGGGCTCTTTACCAGTGCATGGATTGCCGAGGCCGTTGCACTGGGCGGACACTTTGTTTGCGGCACTGAAAGTTTTGGATATAAAAAAAGCGGGCGACCTGTAGGTCGCCCGTTTTTTATTGAGTTATGAGAAATCGTTCAGTCATGTTTTTTATTGACTTGAACAACATCGGCCAATGCCGCGAAACACTGTTCGATCGAACGCCGCTGGCTCTCGGCATACAGGCCCAGCTCATCGATCGTCGAACGCCCCAGGGCCTGTTCGAACGCTTGCTGGTTGGCATGCGCGCCGTAACGGGTTTGCGCCGCATCCCCCAGGTTTGACTGAAAAATCCCAGCCGCGCTGACCGGCAGGAAATCTTCGTACACCAGCGGTTCAACCCGCAGGTAACCGTCGCTGAGCAGGTCTTCCAGGGGCGCGTTTTTCAGGTCACCCGCCGCCAGGCCTTTTTCCGTCACGAAGTAGCGGAAGTAAGCCAGGCCCTGTTGGCGCATGCCTTCCCAGGTGTCAGGGAACTCGCTGAAATGCTGCACCATCAGGGCGTTATAGCGCGCGGCGTTGGCTTCGTTGGGGAAGTCCTTGAGTTCGTCCCGTGCGGCATTGAGCAAGCGGTCGTAGAGTGCGCGGCCTTTGGGCGTGAGGGCGGCACCGCGCTGTTCGATCTCGCCGAACCGGGCACTGTGGCTGCCGCGCGCCTCGCTTTGATCGGTAAAGGCAATCGGCTCGTCCAGGGCCTTGAAGCTGGTCTGGCGCAGCAGGATCGGACACTGGCGGCGAGGCGGGCCTTCGATCACCGCTTTGGGGGTGATGCCATGGGCCGGCATCTGCGCCTGGACGATGTCGATGTCCAGGGTCCGTGGCGTCAAGTGGTTGATGTGCGGGCCCTTGAACGCCACCACGTCGGCGATCAGGCGATGCTGGGCGCTGAGCTGTCGATACTGTTCGGCGGTGACGGTGGCGCTGTGGTGCCAGCGAAACGTTTCCAGTGCCTGCTCGACGAACGCCTGGGCTTCCTGCTCGGTTAGGCCACCCCGGGATTCGGCGCGTTCGATGAGCGTGAGGGCCGTGGGGGTGAAGATCGAGCGCTGGTCGAGCATCGACTGGGCGAACGCGCGCAGCGCCAGGTCTTCGATCAGTTCCAGGCGCAACAGCGAGGTGAACACCCGGAACGGGCTGACCTGCAACGACGCTTCATGCACCGCGCGAAAAGCCGTGGAGTGCACCGGCACGCCAGCCGGTGTCAGGTCGTAGTAACCCACCGGTTGCATGCCCATCACCGCGAACAGGCGGGCGAGGGTCGCCAGTTCATCGGCCGTACCGACGCGGATCGCCCCATGACGTTCCAGGTCCAGGCGCTCGATTTCGCCGGTGCTGGTGAGCTGCCGCAGGATTTGCGCATCGCTGTCCAGCACGTGACGGTTAGTCTGTTCCACCAGCTCCATCAACGCGCCGTACAACGGCACTTCCTCGCGGTACATGTCGGACATCGCTTTGGAGAAGCGTTGGCGGATCAGGTCAGGGCTGACGAAGTTCGGGTGGTTCATGAACAGGATTCCTGGCGCGGAGACGTAAAGGATGGACGAAAGATCGCAGCCTTCAGCGCCGGCGACAAACGAAGTTTCTGACGAACTTCATTCTGCAAAGGACTGCTAGGGGATGCCTAGTGCAGTCGTTGATCCTGAGGGCTCTCCGAGCGCAGCGATGCCAAAAACTCGCGATACAGGCGCGCCGAACCGTATGGCGCTTCCACCATGGGCATGTGTCCGATGGCGTCCCAGATATGCACGCGCAGGTCGGCGATGCCCTTGCTCCAGACCGCCACGCTGCTGACATCGATCAGCCGGTCCTTGCGCCCCCACAGCAATAGCGCCGGGGCGGTGATGTCGGGCAGGTGTGGTTCCATCGGCGGGCTGGCGCGCAATTCGCGGAAAATTTCCTCCAGCTCCTCGCGGGACTGTTCATAGCGCTGGGCGACGGCATCGAGCACCAGCTTCGGTACCCAGGGTGGCGAAGCCATGGTCATGGCGTAGAAGCGCCGGAATTCTTCCCGCGAATGAATCAGAAACGGGTTGTGGCCCTTGGCCAAATGCCGCTCAAGGTCACTGGGCTCGGGCGCGGTGACACCGGCCGGGTCGACCAGGGCCACGGACGCAATGCGTTCCGGGTAAGTGGCCGCTAGCCACGCCGCCATGTAGCCGCCCATGGAGTTGCCGATGACATGGACTTTCTCCACCCCGCACACGTCCAGCAGCTGGATCATGCGCTTGGCCTGCAGCGGGATGTCGTAGCCGCCGCCCGCCTTGAAGCCGGTTTCGCCATGGCCGGCGATGTCCGGGATGATCACCCGATGGCTGCCGACAAAGTGCCGGGCGAAACGCAGCCAGAGGTTCTTGTCGGCGCTGAAGCCATGGAGCATCAGCACATTGCTGGTGGCCTCGTACGGCCCGCCTTGCCAGGTTGAGACGGTCATCTCGGGGATGGGCACGACGATCTTGTGCAGCCGGTACAGCTTGGCCTCGGCCGCCATGTTCAAGTCATAGAGCCAGTAGCCGATGGCCGGGTAGGTCAGCCAGCTCCAGGTGACGAACACTGCGAGAACGACGAACAACAAAAGCATCACGCGTCTCCCTTGTATCTGCTCAGGACAAAATGTGATCGGCGGGTTTCAGCGCCCGGGTCAAGCGATGAAAGCTGAAGCTGAATCCCGGAAACATGGCGATCACATGACCGCTTTTGCTTTGATACCAACTGTGGCAACCACCGGACTTCCACACGGTGCGTTCCATTTCCCGGTGGATCATTTCAGTGTAGGTACGTTCCGCCTCATGGCGAACTTCGATGCTGCGTAAACCTTGAGTCTTCAAGGTGCGAATGCAATCGAGGATGTAGTTCATCTGGGATTCGATGATGAACAGCGCCGAGGTGTGGCCGATGCCGGTGTTCGGCCCGGTGACGATGAACAGGTTTGGAAAATCGGGCAGGGCGGTGCCGAGGTAGGCCCGCGGGTATTGCGCCCAGACCTCCTTGAGACGGGTGCCGTTTTTGCCCGTTACCGGGTAGGAAATCACCCCGTCGGTGGCGTCGTAGCCGGTTGACCAGACGATCAGGTCCAGCTCAATGTGCTGGCCATCGAGGGTCACGATGCCGGTTTCGTCGATGGCCGCGATGCCTTGCTCGCGGCTGTGCAGCGTCACGTTGTCGCGCGCCAGTGCCGGGTACAACGAGCTGGACAGAATCACCCGTTTGCAGCCGATGGTGTAGTCCGGCGTCAGTTGGCGCCGCAGTTCGGCGTCCGGCACCTGGCGTTTGAGAAAACGCAGGGCCTGGCGCTGGACCATGTGCACGGCCGGCTTCGAATACTTGAAGGCAATCACCCGGGTTTCGAATTGCCAGTAGATCCCCCAGCGCAGCAGCTTGTAGGCCGGCTTGAACCCCAGCAGCCAGCGCTGGAAACGGCCAAAGCTGCGGTCAGCCCGGGGCAAAACCCAGTGGGGTGTGCGCTGGAACACATGCAAGTGCCCGACGTCCGGGGCAATGGCCGGAATGACCTGGGCCGCACTGGCGCCGCTGCCGACGATGGCCACGCGTTTTTGTCGGTAGTCGTAGTGATGATCCCAGTTGTTGGTGTGGAACGTCTTGCCTTGAAAGCGCTCCTGTCCGTCGAAGTGCGGCACCACCGGTTGACTTAGCGGCCCGGTCGCGTTGATCAGGAACTGCGCGCAAAATGTACCTTTGCTGGCGGTGTACAGCGTCCAGCGCTTGTGGGTGTCGTCCCATTCGACGCGCTCGACATTGGCGCCCAGTTCCACTTTGTCCCGCAGGCCGAAGTGCTCCACCACGTGGCGGGTGTAGCGGTGCAATTCGGCCTGTTCGGCGAACATTTGCGTCCAGCGATAAGGGGCGAAAGACAGGGAGTACAGGGGCGAGGGCACGTCGACTGCCGCGCCGGGGTAGGTGTTCTGGCACCAGGTGCCGCCGAAGAAATCCCGCCGCTCCAGCAGGCGCAAATCGTCGATGCCGGCCTTGAGCAAATTAATTGCCGCACACTGGCCGCCAAACCCGCTGCCGATGATCAATACTTGAAAGGTCTGCATGGGCCTCCTCTTATGGTCATTGATCAACCCTTCTTTCATGTATAGCCGTTTCTGGAGACGAGGCTTTTGCTTTTATGCGAGCGTGATGTAGCGATATTCAGCCTGTCAGTCGGTGATGGCTATTTGATTTCACCCTGATAGACTCCAGCGCATAGGCACAGGCTGTTGTCGAATTCCGTCGAGTGGCACAGAGGCCCTATGGAAAAATCGGGAGGAACGGGATATTCATTGGCCAGGAGGCTCTATACATCGCGAATCCTGGGGGTGGCCCTTGGGTTGGTATGCGTGAGCGCGGCGATGTATCCACTCGATCCGGCGCCTTGGGTCTGGGGGTTCATGTGGTTCAATGGCCTGGTCTGGCCACACCTGGCCTACCATTGGGCGCGCCGGGCCAGAAAGCCTTATCACGCCGAACACCGCAATCTGCTGATCGATGCCTTTCTCGGCGGCTTCTGGATTGCCGCGATGCATTTCAATCCACTGCCCAGCGCGACCACCGTTTCCATGATGGCCATGCACAACGTGGCCATCGGTGGCATTCGCTTCCTGCTGGCCGGGACGGCCGCGCAAGTATTGGGCGTGGGCGTTGGCCTGGTGATTTTCGCCCCGGCGTTCATTCCTGCCACCAGCCCGTTGCAGCTCTATGCCTGTTTGCCGTTGCTGTGCCTGTATCCGCTGGCGCTGGGCTGGATCTGTTTCCGCCAGGCCCATACCCTCGGCCGTCAGAAGCGTGAACTGCTGGCACTGAGCCGCACCGACAGCCTGACGGGCCTGCTGAACCATGGCGCCTGGAAGGACCAGATGGAGGTCGAGTTCCAGCGTTGCAAACGCCAGCAAAAAGGCGGGGCGATCGCGCTGATCGACATCGACCATTTCAAAGCCATCAACGACACCTACGGCCATGTTGCCGGCGACATCGTTCTGCGCCAGTTGAGCAAGATGCTCAAACAGAGCCTGCGAGCGGCCGATATGGCAGGGCGCTACGGCGGCGACGAGTTTTGCGTGATCCTTCCGGACCTGCCCCTGAACCGCGCCGCCGCCGTCATGGATGCCCTGCGCGATCGCTTCGCCACCTTGGGATACAAGCAGAACCCGGCGCTGAAAGTCAGCCTGAGCATTGGCCTGGCGTCATTCAACCCGGCCCATGGCGACGCGACGCTTTGGCTCAACGACGCCGATCATGCGCTATACGAAGCCAAGACCACCGGGCGTAATCGTGTGATCTGTTGCGGTAACGGGAAACCTCATCGCGAACTGCTCGACTCGGTGTGATCTTCCAGCGCAAGACCTGTGGGAGCGAGCCTGCTCCGGGCGGCGATCCGACGATGGCGGCGTGTCGGTTTAAACTGTCACTCCTTGACGCTCATGAACTCCTCCGCGAAGCGGATGTATTCCTCCGGTTGCGTGTAGGTGTGCGTCAGCTCGGTCGCGCTCAGGTCCGAGGTCTGGGTGAGGATCTGGCGTTGCTCGCGCAGGCTGTCGTAGGTCGCCTTGATCGCGGCGAAGTACGCGCCATGGCCGTCGATGGTCACGCGCACTCCCAGTTCGGCCAGGCGCTTGTCATCGCGTAGCAGCGGGTTGCCGTAGGTCACCAGCATCAGCGGCACGCTCAGGTGCTCGGCGATCTGCTCCAGATGGTCGAAGTCCTTTACACCCACCATGCAGATCCCGTCGGCCCCGGCGCTCTGGTATTGCCGGGTGCGGCTGATGATTTCCTGCACCGGCAGAATCCCGGCGTGGGTGCGGGCGATGATCGCCATTTCCGTATCGCAGCGGGCTTCCAGTGCCGCGCGGATCTTGCCGACGCCTTCGGCGACCGTGATCAGGTCGGTGGATTTGCGGCCAAATTGCGCAGGCAGCAGGGTGTCTTCGATGGTCAGCGCAGCGACGCCGGCCCGTTCGAGTTCGACGATGGTGCGCATGACGTTGAGCGCGTTGCCGTAGCCGTGGTCGGCGTCGGCAATCACCGGCAACTGGGCGACACGGCCGATGCGGGTGGCCTGTTCAGCGAACTCGCTGAGGGTGATCAGGGCAAAGTCGGGGGCACCCAGCACTTGCAGCGAGGCGACCGAACCCCCGAGGATCCCGACTTCGAAGCCCAGGTCGGCGGCGATGCGGGCCGACATCGGGTCGAACACCGAGGCTGTGTGGTAGCAGGTGTCGGAGGCGAACAATTGGCGAAAATTGCGGCGCAAATCTTGATGGGAAAGCCTGGACATATGAGTTCCACCAATGGAATGGAAGGGCTTGAGCAAAAGTGTCAACGCCGAAGAAGTAAAAGGCTATCACGCGTGCCGGGGGAGAATGATGACGAATTTGCTGGGTAAGGCCGATTGACGTCGCAACGATGGAACTGATAGGTCACGCCGCCTCGGCCTGTAGCCGTTGGTCAAGCAGCGGCACGGCGCGCACCGAATCACCGGGTTGCAACTGCAAGCGCTTGGCGGTCAGGCGATCAACCACCAGGCTGTTGCCCACCTGTCGGGCCGGGGCGCAGGTAATGCGACAGTTCTCCAGACGGCGGTTGTGAATCAGCCAGAGGGGCGCTTGATCGTCCGGCGAGTCGATGGCCAGTATCAGCGGTTGACTGTCGCGCACGGTGCGGATCCCGGAAACCGGGGCTTCAAGGACCGGTCCGCCGTCGAAGATATCGATGTAGCCGTTGTGGGCAAACCCTTCGGCGCTGAGGATTTTCAGGGCCGGCTCGGTATTCGGGTGGGCCTTGCCGATCACCGCCTGGGCCTGTTCGGTGAGCAGGCAGGTGTACAGCGGCTGGCGCGGCATCAGTTCGGCGATGAACGATTTGTTGCCCAGACCGGACAAGTGATCGGCGTAGCTGAAATCCATCTTGAAAAAGTGCCGGCCGAGGCTGTCCCAGAACGGCGAGCCACCTCGTTCGTCGGCGCTGCCACGTAATTCGGTGATGAGCCGGTTGCCGAACAGCTGCGTAAACTCGGCCACAAACAACAAACGCCCGAGCGAAAGCAAGCGGCCGTTGCTGCCCTGGCGCTGATCGGGGCGCAGGTACAACGAGCTGACCTCCGATTGCCCGGTCAATTCATTGCTCAGGAACAGGGTCGGGATCTGACGCTGGATACCCAGGTCCGCTGAAGCGCTGACCGTCAGTCCGACCCGGTAGTTGTACCAGGGCTCGCGCAGACCGACGGCACCTGTCAGGGCACTGACGCCCAGCACTTGCTGCTCGTCATCCTCGAGCACGAACAGGTAGTCGGCATCGGCCCGATCGACCTGCCCGGCGAAGGTGCGTTGGGCCCAGCGAATCCGGTGGGCCAGGCGTTCTTCGTCGGCCGGCAGGCTGGTAAGCCCCGGAACGGCTTGACGCACCAGCTTGTACAGGGCGGGCAGGTCGGTGATCTGCACCGGACGGACAATCATGCGGCTGCTCCTTGTGCGCGTGTGCTCGGGCGTTGAATCTGGCGGGTATTCACAGGGCGATCAGCCTGATCGGGCTGCCCTCGGTCACCTTCAGCGCCTCGCACATGGCGGCGTCCAGCGTTACGGGTTGTCCGGCGATGTAATCAAGATCGGCGACGATGGCCCGATAATCCGTCAAGGATTCGTTGCTCACCAGAAAGCTGCCACGGGCATCGATCACCGGGCCAGGCTGCGTTACGCCGCACTGGCTGTGGGCGATGGAACGAATGCCCGAGGTGCGCGCATAGAGCGTCGGGCCTCCATCGAACAGATCGATGTAACTGTTGGTTTCGAAGCCTTCACGTTCAAGGATATCGAAGGCTTCCTGGCCGTCGGGGTGGATGCTGCCGATGCAGTCCTGTGCGGCCTGGGGCAGCATGGGCACGTAAATCGGATACTGCGGCATCAGTTCGGCGAGAAAGGTGCGGCTCTGCAGGCCACAAAGCCGTTCGGCCTCGACGTAGGGCAAGTCGAAGAAATGCTTGCCCACGGCGTCCCAAAATGGCGAGTGGCCTTCATCACTGCTGTAGCCGACGATCTCGGTGATCACCGTTTCGGAAAAACGCCGGGCGTGGGCAGCGATGAACAACAAGCGCGCCCGCGACAGCAGTTCGGAATACGCGCTGCGTACCCGCGCGGCATCGATATGGAAGCCCCGCAGCAAGGTGTGGCCACTGAGGTCGTGACACAACGACAAGGCCGGTACGCCGTGCTCGATGTTCAGTTCCCGCGAGGCACTGGTGAAGTGCCGGTTGCGCAAACTGTAGAACGGCTCGCTGAACCCCGCCGTGGCGAGGATTTCCGAGCAGCCGACCAGGTGCTGTGTCGTCAGGTCTTCGAGTACAAAGAAATAGTTTTCCGGGCCATGAGCCTCGACGTCCTTCTCGAATGAGGCACAGGACTCGAGGATTTTTTCGCGCAACCGTTCGCTATCGTCGGGCAGGGACGTGACGCCCACGAGGCTTTCACGAGCCAGCCTCTGCAACTGGGGCAGGTCGGCCAACTTGACTGGACGCAAGACCAGCATGGAAACGCTCCTGTATCAAACGATTCGGCGGTTTGAGCCGAACCTGACTATCACTGTCGGTTTTTTCACACATTAAATCGGTGGTCGTCTGAATGTTGTCAGGCGCCACTCTTTTTCTTGTCGGATGTTTCTTGGGATGGACCGCATTAAACGAGGAACTGGCGGTTCGGCCGGAGACGATGCCTGGCCAGACGCGTTGATCGGGTGTTCGAGAAAGGGCATCCGGGCTCCTGCTGGATGAGCGTGGCAAGTGTTTTAACAGTCCGTTGAAAGGAGTATTTAATTATCGCGCACTGCCTGTCTAGTGAATTTTCGCGTGGTCTGGCCGTGCCCGAAAAAGGGGCGAAGTGCCTGTACCAAGGGGCTACGCCGATGTCGTAAAGTCTTGTAGGTGATTGCCTGCATTGCGGTCAGCCATGACAGAAAACCTGGCAGGAAATGACTGAAGGATCCGTTTCAAACAGGAAAATTAAACACCACCCGGGGCTGCTTTGTTGCGGCACAATTGCGCGATGGCAGTCACCTGACGCCGTCGTTCCTTTCCATCTTTAGAGTGATTGCTGGTGCAGGCGACCCGTTTAACCCTGATTTGTCACGCTCGAACCGTCGCACAGAAATTGGCGCGTTTTCCATTGGACGAGCCTCTGGAGATGGATTGGCAAGCGCTCAGGCTTTCCCGTTGCAAGCAGTTCAAGGGCGCTCCACGCCTTGTCTGTGGCCCGGAGTTGCGCACCCGGCAAACCGCTGAACTGTTCGGCAGTTCGCCGCAGATTGTCGACGCACTGAGGGACTGCGACTTCGGGCGCTGGAGCGGCGTGCGCATCGGTGAGCTGCAAAAAACCGAAGCCCAGGCGCTCCAGTATTGGTTGGTGGACCCGGCTTCGACTCCCCACGGTGGTGAGTCGCTGGTGCAACTGGAGGAGCGGGTGGACGGGTGGTTGACAACCTTGCAGTCGACGCCGGGGCACATTGTTGCCATTACCCATCCCTTCGTCATCCGTGCCGCCCTGACGCAGGTGTTGCAGGGGGCATTGTCCAGCCTGATCGACGTCGAACCCCTGTCGGCTGTCGAGTTGCGGTTCCATGGTTGCTGGCGGCTACGCTTGCCGGGCACCGACCCTGAGGACCTGCTGTGATGAAAAAACTCCTGGTCATCGGGATCGGTGCCGGCAATCCCGACTACATCACCATGCAAGCGGTGAAGGCGCTGAATCAGGTCGATGTTTTTTTTCTCATGGACAAGGGGGAGAGCAAAGACAAACTCATCGAATTGCGGCGCGAAATCTGTGAACGCTACATCACCGGCCACGATTACCGTTTGGTCGAAGCCCACAGCCCTGAGCGTGAGCGCGGTGAGGTGGACTACAAGACCAGTGTCGACGACTTGAACCAGGCCAAACAACAGACCTTCGAGCGGCTGATCAATGAAGAACTGTCCGACGGCCAGTGTGGTGGTTTTCTGGTGTGGGGCGACCCGGCGCTGTACGACAGCACCATCCGTATCCTTCTGGCGATCCAGGCTTCAGGTGCCTGCGCGTTCGAGTTCGAAGTGATCCCTGGCATTACCAGCGTCCAGGCGTTGGCGGCACGGCACAAGGTGCCGCTCAACCAGATTGGCCGCTCCGTTGAAATCACCACCGGCCGGCGACTGGCGGCGGGGCAGGTGAGCGATGCCGACAGCCTGGTGGTGATGCTCGATGCCCAGGATGCTTACCATCAGGTGGTGGATCAGGACTTCGAGATTTACTGGGGGGCCTATTTGGGGACGCCGGATGAAATCCTGATCAGCGGCAGGCTCAAGGATGTGGCGGATGAAATCGAACGGGTGCGCAAGGCTGCGCGGCTGGCCAATGGATGGATCATGGATACCTATTTATTGCGCAAGCCTTGAGCGCTGAATTGCCTGGTCTGACGTCTTCGCGAGCAAGCCCGCTCCCACAGTGAATCTCCAGTGTTCACACTATCTGTGTGGGAGCGGGCTTGCCCGCGAAGAGGCCCTTGAGAACACCTCAAAAACCAGCATTGCCCCCACGCCCAAACCGCTCCCGATACACCGAAGGCGGTACGCCAACCACCGTGCGAAAGGCCACCCGAAAGCTTTCCACCGAGCGATAACCACAACGTTCGGCAATCTGCTCGGTGTTCTGGTCGCTGCTTTCCAGCAGTTCGCGGGCGCGGCCCAGACGTTCGTGCTGCAACCAGGTTTTCGGTGACTGGCCACTGGCTTCAGTAAAGCGGCGCAGGAAGGTGCGTTCGCTCATGGCGGCTTCGCTGGCCAGGTCGCGCACCTCCAGCGGCTCGTGCAAACGCTCACGTGCCCACTGCATGACGCGGGAAAGATCGCTGCGCGGTGTAGGACTGACCGGCGTCGGAATGAATTGCGCCTGGCCACCGCTGCGTTGCGGCGACATGACCAGGCGTCGGGCCACGGAATTGGCCACCTGGGTGCCGAAATCCCGTGCCACCAAGTGCAGGCAGGCATCGATGCCTGCCGCGCTGCCGGCGGAGGTGATCAATTGGCCGGAATCGACATACAGCACGTCCGGGTCCACGAGGATGCCGGAAAAGCGCTCGGCCAGTTCCGAGGTGTAGCGCCAGTGCGTGGTCGCGCCGTGGCCGTCGAGCAACCCGGTGGCGGCGAGGACGAAAACACCGGAGCAGATCGACAGCAACCGCGCCCCCCGCGCATGGGCCTGACACAGGGCGGCGATTAGCTCGGCGGGCACCGCGGTGCTGCGGTCGCGCCAGCCGGGAATGATGATGGTGCGGGCATCGGCGAGCAATTCCATGCCGCCATCGGCCAGGACCTGGATGCCGCCCATGGCACGCATCGGACCTTGATCGACCGCGACGATACGATGCTCGTACCACGGAAAATCGAATTCAGGTCGTGGCAGGCCGAAGATCTCCACGGCAATGCCGAACTCGAAGGTGCAGAGGCCGTCGTAGGCCAGAATCGCGACCGTTCCTGGGGTAGGGTGCATTTGGCGGAAAGTTCCCGGTGAGTGTCTTGTGCGCCACTGTAGCCGCATGTGCCTGGTGGATAAAGTCTTCCCACACCCACCGCTTCTTTGGAGTACTGCCCATGACCAGTCTGGTTCGCGAAATCCCCGCCGCCCCATCGGCCATCGCCCTGATGCATTTCAGCAACCGCCTGACCTTCGAAACCGATTGTTCCGACGTCCACGGCAGCCAACAGGCAGGCGAAGTTGATTTCATTCTGGTGGATGTTCGTGGCCCGCTGGCGTTCGAACGCGGGCATGTACCGGGAGCGATCAACATTCCCGGGCGCTTGCTGAGTGCCGAAGGGGTGGCGGGTTATCCGAAGAACAGCCTGTTTGTGGTGTATTGCGCCGGGCCACACTGCAACGGCGCCAACAAGGCGGCGGTGAAACTGGCGGCCCTGGGGTATCCGGTCAAGGAGATGATTGGTGGCGTGACCGGGTGGCTGGATGAGGGGTTTGAGTTGAGTGTCGGGGTGCAGCGGCCGGTGAGTGCTGTGATTGGTTGTGAATGCTGATACCCAAGCCCCCTCGCCACAGGTATGTATTTCAGCGAAAGGAAGTGGCCGCCCACCACTCATCCAGCGTTGCCTCTAACCACTTGGCCACTGCTGCGTAAGCTTCTGTCTCCTGCGGCCCCCGTGGCAACGGCGACTCATCGCCAAAATGCGCATTGAGCAGGGCCACCGACTCGGCGTTCCACTCCGGATGAAACTGCAACCCCAGCCGCGTCGGCTCGGCGCGGTACATCTGCTGCGCACAGTACGCGCTGCTGGCCAACAGCTGCGCGGCAGGCGGCAGGTCGATGACGTCTTCGTGCCACTCCAGCACCTTCAGCGTTTGCCCATCGATAAAGCTTACGGTGGTCCATCCGGTTTCGCTCCGGTCCATCCGCCGTACATTCCCGCCCAGGCTCAACGCCAGCAACTGTGCCCCCAGGCATATGGCGAACACAGCCGCGTCCTGATCCAGACTGCCTCTGAGCCATTGCCGTTCGGCTTCCAGCCAGGCCGGACCGGCATTGGATTCGTAAGGCCCGCCCAACAGGATCACCGGATCGGCGCTGACGGGTGGCAATTGGCCGAGGTCGGCGCGAAACACCTTCAGCGTCAGCCCTCGGGATTCGGCCCAGATGGCGATAGCGCCCGGACCTTCGGCGGGGTGGTGCTGGATCAGGTTCAACGTGGGCATCACGCTACTCTCGATGGGACGCAAGGGCGCTCAATGTGCCGCAAAACGCCGGGCATCGCCAGTCGTCCCATTCTGTCGGATGGAGCCGGAAAACCTGAAGGTCAGGCATGAAGTCGCGGTATGTCTGACAGACTTTGCACCGTCATGGCGCGTTCACCTCGACACCTTCCTCCGGGTGCCACTTTTCTATAAATATTTGTCGCCTCGGCGTAATTTGCCCTCCTGTAGCCGCTCTAGACTGCCGGCCACTTCGGTTCCCGCTCACGAAGCGATGACCGAACGCTGCCAATCGAAGCTGCCAATAAAAGCCTCCGCACACAGGAGTTATAAATGAAGAAGCTAGTGATGTTCGGTGCCCTGGCACTGTCGATGTTGTCCCTGACCGCCGTGGCCGAAGACGCCAAGCCGATCCGCATCGGTATCGAAGCCGGCTACCCGCCATTCTCGATGAAAACCCCTGACGGCAAACTCACCGGTTTCGATGTGGACATCGGCGACGCGCTGTGTGAGCAGATGAAAGTCAAGTGCACCTGGGTCGAGCAAGAGTTCGACGGCCTGATCCCTGCGCTGAAGGTCAAGAAAATCGACGCCATCCTGTCGTCCATGACCATCACTGACGACCGCAAGAAGAACGTCGATTTCACCATCAAGTACTACCACACCCCGGCGCGCTTCGTGATGAAGGAAGGCAGCGACGTCAAGGACCCGCTGACCGAACTCAAGGGCAAGAAAGTCGGTGTCCTGCGCGCCAGTACCCACGACCGCTTCGCCACTGAAGTGCTGCAACCGGCAGGGATTGTCCTGGTGCGCTACGGCTCCCAGCAGGAAGCCAACCTGGACATGGTGTCTGGCCGCATTGACGCGCTGCTGGCCGACTCGGTCAACCTGGACGACGGTTTCCTGAAAACCGACGCCGGTAAAGGTTTTGCCTTCGTCGGCCCTGAGTACAACGATCCGAAATACTTCGGTGGCGGCGCCGGCATTGCCGTGCGCAAGGGCGATACCGCCCTGGCCGAGAAATTCAACACAGCGATCACCGAAATCCGCGCCAACGGCAAGTACAAGCAAGTGCAGGACAAGTACTTCAAGTTTGACGTTTACGGCGAGTAATCCAGCCGTTTGGAAAAGTGGCAACCGTTGGCGCGGTTGCCATTTTTTTTGTGCAATCATTTTCAGCACAGAGAGACCTGTGGGAGCGGGCTTGCTCGCGAAGGCGTCGTGTCAGGCAACAGTGATGTTGAATGTACCGATGCCTTCGCGAGCAAGCCCGCTCCCACAATGGTGACCTTGCTATTCAGGAGTATTCCCATGCAACGCATCGACCACCAACTGCCCTGGAGCCACCTGGGCAGCCAGCGCACCCTCAGCGTGTTTCGTTATGGCGCGGGCACGCGCAAGGTGTACATCCAGGCCAGCCTGCACGCCGACGAATTGCCGGGCATGCGCACGGCCTGGGAGTTGAAGAAACGCCTGACCGAACTTGAACAGCAGGGACAACTGAACGGTGTGATCGAACTGGTGCCGGTGGCCAATCCCATTGGCCTCGACCAGCACTTGCAAGGCAGCCACCTGGGACGTTTCGAGCTGGGCAGCGGCAAGAACTTCAACCGCTCGTTCGTCGAACTCAGTGCGCCGGTGGCCGCCTTGATCGGTGATCGCCTGGGCAGCGACGCCCAGGCCAACATCGCGCTGATTCGCCAGACCATGGGCCAGGTCCTCGACGGCTTGCCGGCAGCGCCATCGCAGCTGGAAGCCATGCACCGCCTGTTGCTGCGCCATGCCTGCGACGCTGACATCACCCTCGACCTGCATTGCGACTTCGACGCCGCGATCCACATCTACGCGTTGCCGCAGCACTGGCCGCAATGGCAATCCTTGGCCGCGCGTTTGAAGGCCGGCGTGGCGTTGTTGTGTGAAGACTCCGGCGGCAGCTCGTTCGATGAATCCTGTTCTGCGCCATGGTTGCGCCTGGCCAGGGCGTTCCCGGCGGCGGCGATACCACCGGCCAACCTGGCGACCACCCTGGAGCTGGGCAGCATGTGCGACACCCGCGTCGACCAGGCCCAGGCCAATTGCGAGGCCATCCTCGGGTTCCTCGCCGAGCAGGGTTTCATCTCCGGCACCTGGTCGGCGGCACCGGCCGAATGCTGCGAAGGCATGCCATTCGAAGGCACCCAATATCTGTTCGCCCCGCATCACGGCGTGGTCAGCTTCCTGCGTGAGGCCGGGGAGTGGGTGGAGAAGGGCGATGCGCTGTTCGAGGTGGTCGACCCGTTGAACGACAAGGTCACCACCGTGCAGGCCGGCACCAGTGGCGTGCTGTTCGCTATCGACCGTGGGCGCTACACCCAGCCCGGCAGCTGGCAGGCGAAGGTCGCCGGGCGCGAGCCGATTCGGGTGGGCAAGTTGATCAACGACTGATCCAGGAATTTTCTTTGTCTGTACTGGCCTCTTCGCGAGCAAGCCCGCTCCCACAGTTGAATGCATTTCAAATGTGGGAGCGGGCTTGCTCGCGAAGGCGGCATCAGCCAAGCCCGAGATGTTCCTGCCTACTGAGCAGTGTTAGGCTCTTCCCCGAATCCTGCATTCAGTGAAGGAAGACCCATGTTGAAGATGCTCGCGCTGTTCACGCTCCTGGTATCCACTGCCGTCCACGCCCAAACCCCGCTGCAAACCGACTTGCCGCTCAAGTACCTGGAGCAGGCCAGCTCCGATTCGAACCATCAACCCCTGGTGATTTTCCTCCACGGTTACGGCAGTAACGAGCAGGACCTGTTCGGCATCAAGGATGACTTGCCCGCGTCCTACACCTACCTGTCGGTACGAGCGCCGATGGTGATGGAGCCGGGCAGCTATCAGTGGTTTCGCAAGAAGGGCGAAGGGGCCTACAACGGCGAGACCGATGATCTGAAGTCCAGCGGCCAGTTGCTGCTGGATTTCGTCGCACAGGCCACGAAGAAATATCACACCGAACCCGAGAAGGTGTTCCTGGTCGGCTTCAGCCAGGGCGCGATCATGTCCTACGAAACAGGCCTGCGACATCCCGAGGCGTTCGGTGGGATCGCTGCGTTGAGCGGGCGGATTCTGCCGGTGCTCAAGTCCGAGCTCCAACCGGATGAAAAACGCCAGTCGCTGGCGATTTTCATCGGTCATGGCGAGCAGGACAAACGCCTGCCATTGAGCGACGGCACCGAAGCCAACAGCCTGTTGCAGAGCGTGTCACTCGAGCCCGAGTTTCACGCCTACCCCGGTGTCGGTCACAGCATCAGCGCCGACGAGATACAGGACTTGAGCGCCTGGTTGCAGCGTCTGAACCCTTAGCCTTATTTCCCGCTGACGATCTGTTTGACCAGGGTTTCGTGGGCCGCCATGTCGCCGGGACGGGAAATGACCTGGATCACCGCCATGCGAGTGCCGGATGCCGCCATCAGCGTGGTGGTGAGGGTCATGCCGCCGCCCTGCGTGGCAGTGCCGTCGACCTGGCGCAGGCCCAGCCCGGTTTTCCGGGTCAGGGCTTTCTCGCTGAGCTTGTTGTAGTCGGGCAGTGATGTGTGTTGCGCCGCATCGAAATCGGCCACGGTGCCGTCGAGGAACCCGCCGTCGTTGTCCTTGACGCTGACACCGTTGGGCAGGGTGTTTTCAGCGGCGATCACCACGGTCTTGGTGGTTTCATTGCTGTACAGGGTGCCACTGGCACCGTCCGGGCTGGCGGGCAGCGGGTTGGCGATGAAACCCTTGGGCAGGTTGAAGGTGAACTTGTCGCCGAGCATCGAGACTTTGTGGGCGGGCGCATCGCTGGAAGCGGCCTTGGCGGCCTGCGCATTCAAAGCCCCAAGGCCGGTAGCGGCGGCCAGCAGCAGGACAAGGGCTCTTTTACTCAACAATGACATCGGAATCTCCAGGGATGGGCGCGCGGTGGGGCGCGATCATCCCATGGAGGTTGTGATGCATTCCAGTGTGCACTACCGAGCGGTCACCTTGGCTGAGCACCCACCCATGCTGAGGACAGCCCGATGACCTGATGCAGCTTAGCGTTTGACGGCTGCTCCTTCAGTGTCAGTCGCCGGGCCAACCGGCCGCGCCAGCAGGCGCTTGGTCACGCCCAGCATGGCCACCGACACCGCGACGCCCAGCACAAAAGCGTTCATTCCCATCGTCGGCAGGGCCAGCGCCAACACCAGGCAGAAGGCGGCGAACGAGTACATGCCGGTGGCGGTAGCGCGCAGCAGCGCGGCGGTAAAGGCCGGGCCACGGGTTTGCTGGGAGAACACCGCCATCACGCTGCCCAATACCGGGAACACTGCCAGCAGGCCGCTCCAGCGGTCGCCGACGGTGCTGGCCAGCAGCGTGACGACCAGGGTGAGCAATGCACCGGCCACCATGCGCAACAGGAGCTTGTCGGATTTCGGCGCCGGGCCACTGAGCACCGGTTGCACGGTGGGGAACAGGTACGGCGCGGCGAGCAGCGCGGTGGCGGCGGCGCACACCGAAAACACCAGGGAGGGCGGGATCAGTGAGAGGGCAACCGCCACCAGCGCCCAGACCGACAGCGAGATCATCAACGCCAGCGGCCATCCGGCCCGTTGTGCGACCTGGGCATAGGTCACGCAAAACGCAATCATCGCGAACATGGCTGACAGCGCGGCGGTGGCCGATTGCGCAGCGAACGCCTGGCCTTGTTCGAGGGCGAGGAACAACAGGATCGGCCCGACCACCACCGGCAACCCCGATAACCAACCGGCCACGCTCGGCCCCCAGCGTTTGCCAGCCAGGGAAATCAGTAGCAGGAAGCCTGGGATCACCAGCAATTTGAGGATCAACACGCGCACGTCTCCGACCTGTGTGAGGTGGCAACGGTAACATTGCATCGGATAGATTGCTTTATGTGTATGTGCATTTTGTATACAAAA
Source organism: Pseudomonas sp. BF-R-19 (assembly GCF_019956445.1). NCBI lineage: Bacteria > Pseudomonadati > Pseudomonadota > Gammaproteobacteria > Pseudomonadales > Pseudomonadaceae > Pseudomonas > Pseudomonas sp. BF-R-19. The sequence continues at coordinate 851 of NZ_JAHBDN010000029.1, read as the reverse complement.
ATAGAGCCATTATTGGAAATTGTACGAAAGGGTCTATTGCGTATACGTTTTTTTGGGCATCCCGCGATGAGGCCAATCTGCCATGAACCGCCAACGATCACCGCTACGCCATGGTCTGTGGCTGCTTGTCTTGCTGAGCTGCCAGGCCCTGGCCAATTGGCAAGACTCGCTGCCCGGAGCGCAAATCCTCGGCAGCGGCGAGTTTCGCAAGTACGGTTTCGATGTCTACAGCGCACGGCTCTGGAGTACCTCGCGGCCCCTGGCGGGCGATCAGCCGTTCGCCCTGGAGCTGATCTACCAGCGCAGCATTTCCCGTGATGACCTGGTGAACGCCAGTGTCAGGGAAATCAAGCGACTCGCCGGCACCTCGGTCAGTGCCGAGCAACTGGCGTCCTGGCAGGCGCAGATGCACCAGTCGTTCGTCGATGTGCAGGCCGGCACGCGGCTGACCGGGGTCTATCTGCCGGGGCAGGGCGTGCGTTTTTTTCTCGGTCAGCAGTTACTGCGTGATGTGACGGACCTGCAATTCGCCAAGGCGTTTTTTGCCATCTGGCTCGATCCGCGTACCAATAACCCCGAGTTGCGCCAGCAGTTGCTGGGCGCGGCCCCGTAGACTTTGCGTTTTGCCGGGCCTGGCCCGAGGTTTGTGGTGATCAGTGGGGCGAACGGTTGGTTGATTCTGCAGTTTTTGGGGTAACTCGTCGGGCCCCTTCGCGAGCAAGCCCGCTCCCACATCTATGGTTACCCCCTTTTCTGCAATACTGTTGTTGATGTCGTGTTTGGCTTGCTTTCATCTATCCGGCGTCTGAGTTGGGGTTGTCGCCCCGCGCCTCGATGAGAATCGATGCCCA
>NZ_JAHBDN010000021.1:0-1379 GCF_019956445.1 Pseudomonas sp. BF-R-19 | reverse complement strand
CAGCCTTCCGGCGCGGTCTTGATCATCACCGCGAACAGGTCGCTGGACAGCGCGTAATGCTGGGTGATGTAGGCGTTGTCGCGGTTGTAGCGCGAGTCGGCGCGCAACTCCGGCGCCCCGCTGTCCAGGTCGCCGATCTTCAGGTTCAGGCTAACCATGAAACCGCCGATACCCATCAACACCGCGACCAGAACAGCGCCGGTGGCCCACTTGGCGGTGGTGAAGCGATCGAGCGCGTCCCACAGTTTGCCGAAGCCTTTGTGCTTCTCGGCGCGGTTGTCGATGTTCAGCGCGCGCTCGGCGGCTTTCGCGCCGACACCGACATAGGACAGGGCCACCGGCATCAACAACAGCGAAGTAAAAATCAGCACCGCGACACCGATGCTGGCAGTGATCGCCAGGTCCTGGATCACCGGGATGTCGATCAGCATCAACACGGCGAAGCCCACGGCATCGGCCAGCAGCGCGGTGACACCGGCGATGAACAGACGGCGGAAGGTGTAGCGCGCAGCGATCAGTTTGTGGGTGCCACGGGCGATGTCCTGCATGATGCCGTTCATCTTCTGCGCGGCGTGGGACACGCCGATGGCGAAGATCAGAAACGGCACCAGCACCGAGTACGGATCGATGGCGTAGCCGAGCCAGGCGACGATGCCCAGTTGCCAGACCACCGCGATCAGCGAGCAGCCGACCACCAGCAGGGTGCTGCGCACGCAACGGGTGTAGGCGTAGATGATGATCAGCGAGGTGACCACGGCCAGGCCGAAGAACATCATCACCTGGATCAGGCCGTCGATCAGGTCGCCCATGAGTTTGGCGAAGCCGATCACCCGCACCTTGTACTGGCCGCTGCCTTCGACCCCGGATTGACGCGCCGCACTGTCGCCGGCGTATTCGATCTTGTCGCGCAACTGCTCTTCGAGCATCTGCGAAAAAGCGTGGTAGTTGATGCGCTGGCCACCGGCGGCGGCTTTGTCCATCAGCGGCACGATCAGCATGGTCGACTTGAAATCGCTGGCCACCAGGCTGCCCACCAGACCGGCGCGGGAGATGTTCTGGCGCAACTGTTCAATGTCGGAAGGCGAGCCCTGATAACTGTCGGGCATCACCGGGCCACCCTGGAAACCGTCCTCGGTGACTTCGGTCCAGCGCACCGCCGGGCTCCACAGCGACTTCATCCACGCGCGGTCGACGCCTTCGGTGAGGAACAACTGGTCGTTGACCTGCTTGAGCACGTCGAGGTATTGCGGATCGAAAATATCACCCTGGGTGTTCTCCACCACCACCCGCACCGAGTTGCCCAGACCGCGCAGCGAAGCGCGGTTTTCCAGGAAGTTCTGGATGTACGGCTGGCTCTGCGGAATCATTTTTTCGAAGCT
>NZ_JAHBDN010000020.1:0-1623 GCF_019956445.1 Pseudomonas sp. BF-R-19 | reverse complement strand
CACGTACCCATACGCCCGGGTACGCCCGCCTTCCTGCTTCAGGTACACGCCCTGCAACTCCGGCGTGAAGCCGGGCAAGCGATTGATGCCTTCTTCCAGGGCCAGGAAGTATTTCAACACCGCGCCGCCCCAGATTTCACCGGGCACCACGCACAAGACCCCCGGCGGATAAGGCAGCGCACCCTCGGCGGCAATGCGCCCGTCGGCCTCCGCCAGCGCGACCAGTTCGACGTTGCCGCGGATGTACTCGATTTGCGCTTGCTGCGGGTTCATGGCCTTTTTCGGGAAGTGCTCCTTGCGGAACATGTCCTTCTGCAACTGCTGCACGTTGTGGTGGCGATACAGGTCGTGCATTTCCTGGCAGAGCTGGCGAATGGTGTAGTTGCGATAGCGTTCCTGATGCTGCGCGTAGATGGCCGGCAGCACCCGGCTCATCGGCGCGTCATCGTTGATGAAGCGTTCGAAACGGGCGATTTGCGCGGCCAGGTGGGTCATCTTCGCCCAGTCTTCGGCCGGGGTGAGCAGGAACAGGATCGAGTTGAGGTCGCACTTTTCCGGGACGATGCCGTTCTCGCGCAGGAAGTTGGCCAGGATGCCGGCGTGAATGCCGAAGTCGGTGTAGCTGCCGTCCACCGGGTCGATGCCCGGCGTGGTGAACAGCAACTTGCACGGGTCGATGAAGTACTGCTTCTCGGCGTAGCCGGCAAAGGCGTGCCAGCGATCCTTGGGATGGAACTCGAAGAAGCGGATGTCGTTGGCGATTTCTTCCGTTGGATAGTCCTCCCACGCCCGCCCTTCAATGGTGTTCGGTACGAACGGGCGGACCATGGTGCAGGCTTCGAGGATCAACTTGCGCGCTTCGATGCCGAACTTCACGCAGTCTTCCCACAGGCGCAGGCCGCTGCGGCCGGAGTGAATGCGCGCATTCACATCCAGCGAGGCGAACAGCGGGTAGAACGGGCTGGTGGACGCCTGGGCCATGAAGGCGTTGTTAAGCCGGTGGTGGTTGCAATAACGCGCCTGGCCTTTGATGTGGCGGTCTTTCTTGTGTACCTGGGAGGCCTGGGAAAAACCGGCTTGCTGTTTGTGCACCGACTGGGTGACGAAGATGCCCGGGTCGTTCTCATCCAGATCAAGCAACAGCGGCGAGCAGTCCTTCATCATCGGGATGAACTGCTCGTAGCCGACCCACGCCGAGTCGAACAGGATGTAGTCACACAGCTTGCCGATGCGGTCGACCACTTGCCGGGCGTTGTAGATGGTGCCGTCATAGGTGCCCAGTTGAATGATCGCCAGGCGGAACGGTCGCGGCAGTTGCGCCTTGTCCGGGGCGACCTCGGCGATCAGTTCGCGCAGGTAGTCCTCTTCGAAACAGTGAGCGTCGATGCCACCGATGAAGCCGTAAGGGTTGCGCGCGGTTTCCAGGTAGACCGGCGTGGCACCGGCCTGCAACAGCGCGCCCTGGTGGTTGGACTTGTGGTTGTTGCGGTCGAACAGCACCAGGTCGCCGGGGGTCAACAGGGCGTTGGTCACCACCTTGTTCGACGCCGAGGTGCCGTTGAGCACGAAGTAGGTCTTGTCCGCGTTGAACACCTGCGCGGCGTGCTTCTGCGCCAGCAGCGC
>NZ_JAHBDN010000019.1:0-1670 GCF_019956445.1 Pseudomonas sp. BF-R-19 | reverse complement strand
TGGCCCAGAGTGTGTAAAAACACCTTCGCGAACCCTTGCTATGATTTCTGAGGATTTCATCGCAGGGATCGCCCATGAAGCGCTTTATCCAAGGTGAACATCGAGGTCAAGGCACCTTACTTCCCGAGAGCCTCGACGACTACGTCAGCGATACCAATCCGGTGCGCGTAGTCGACGTCTTTGTCGACGAACTCGACCTGGTCAATCTGGGTTTTGAAGGTGCTATTCCAGCCGATACTGGCCGGCCTGCTTACCACCCCGCGATCTTGCTAAAGATCTACATCTACGGCTATCTCAACCGCATCCAGTCGAGCCGACGTTTGGAGCGAGAAGCCCAACGCAACGTCGAGCTGATGTGGTTGACCGGGCGTTTGATGCCGGACTTCAAGACCATCGCCAACTTCCGAAAAGACAACAGCAAGGCCATCCGAGGCGTCTGTCGCCAGTTCGTTGTGCTGTGTCAGCAGTTGGGATTGTTTGGAGAAAATCTGGTCGCCATCGATGGCAGTAAATTCAAAGCCGTCAACAACCGCGACCGCAATTTCACCAACGCCAAACTGAAGCGACGAATGGAAGAAATTGAATCGAGTATCAATCGTTACCTGGCGGCACTCGATGCTGCCGATCGGCAAGAACCCACAGCTTCCGAGCCCAGTGCCGTGCGACTGGAAGAGAAAATCGCCAAGCTGAAGACGCAAATGAAGGAGCTTCAAGCGATTGAAATCCAGCTCAACGAATCGCCGGACAAACAGGTCTCACTGACCGATCCACACGCCCGCTCCATGATGACGCGCGGTACCGGAATCGTCGGTTACAACGTGCAGACAGCGGTCGATACGCAGCACCATCTGATCGTAGCGCACGAGGTGACCAACGTCGGTTCCGACCGCGATCAACTCAGCTCGATGGCCAAGCAGGCCCGCGAGGCGATGGCGTCAGAAATGCTGTCGGTAGTGGCTGACCGAGGTTACTTCAAAAGCGAACAAATCCTGGCTTGTCACGATGCCAACATCACCGCCTATGTGCCCAAGCCAATGACCTCTGGAGCCAAGGCAGACGGGCGTTTCAATAACGATGCCTTCATCTATGACTCGGCAAAAAACGAATACGTATGCCCGGCTGGCGAAGCGCTGATCTGGCGCTATAGCAACGTTGAAAAAGGCCTGAAGCTGCACCGTTACTGGAGTTCGAAATGCCAGGGCTGCGCGCTGAAATCGCAGTGCACACCGAGCACGGAACGACGGGTTCGACGTTGGGAACATGAAGCCGTACTGGAAGAAATGCAGGACAGGCTGCGCAACGCGCCGGAGATGATGCGAATCCGTAAACGGACGGTGGAGCATCCCTTCGGGACGCTTAAACAATGGATGGGGGCAACGCATTTCCTGACGCGAAAGCTGGCGGGGGTAAATGCAGAGATGAGCTTGAATGTGCTCGCCTATAACTTGAAACGGGTCATGAAAATCATGGGTGCCAATGGTTTGATGAAAGCGCTGTCAGCCTAAAAAGGCCGGTTTTGACCCGGCCAGAGGCTGTAAAACAGCGTTCGCGTGCTCCAGGTCGTTACCGATGCAAGCCGTGACGCTGACGATGCGATAGATCAGCCGACAAACGTCGATGCGCCAAGACGATGAAGCAATGAGCGTTTTTACACACTCTGGGCCGAAAGC
>NZ_JAHBDN010000018.1:0-1679 GCF_019956445.1 Pseudomonas sp. BF-R-19 | reverse complement strand
CCAGGCTGTGTGAAAACGCCAGTGTTTGTCTAACCTTCTGATCGTCTAGATCGTATTGGGGGCGATCATGAAGCGATTCATTGAAGGTGAGGCTCGGACGCAAGTCACGTTGCTGCCTGAGTGCTTGGACGATTACGTAGCCGAAGAAAATCCAGTGCGAGTGGTCGACGTTTTCGTCGATGAACTCGACCTGGGTGCACTTGGATTTGAAGGTGTTGATCCTGCTGCAACGGGGCGTCCGGCCTACCATCCAGCGATCTTGCTGAAGATCTATATCTACGGCTACCTGAATCGGATTCAGTCCAGCCGCCGGCTGGAACGCGAGGCCGAGCGCAATGTCGAGTTGATGTGGCTGACGGGACGTTTGGCTCCGGACTTCAAAACCATTGCCGACTTTCGCAAAGACAACGGCAAAGCCATTCGCAGCGTCTGCCGGCAATTCGTAGTGCTTTGTCGCAACCTCAATCTCTTCTCCCAATCAATCATCGCCATCGATGGCAGCAAATTCAAAGCCGTCAATAATCGCGACCGTAACTTCACCCAGGGCAAAGTGAAGGCACGCATGCAGCAGATTGAACAGAGCATTGACCGTTATCTAACGGCGATGGATTCGGCGGATCGGGCAACACCCGAAGTAGCCGAGGCCAAGGCCGAGCGGTTGAAAGAAAAGATAGAAACGCTGAAAAAGCAGATGCAGAAACTCAAGGACATCGAGGCGCAGCTCCACGACAGTCCAGACCAACAAATCTCTCTTACCGATCCAGATGCACGCTCAATGGCCACGAGCGGCCGAGGCACCGGAACAGTTGGTTACAACGTCCAAACAGCTGTCGACGACAAACACCATCTGATCATTGCCCATGAGGTGACCAATGTTGGTAATGATCGTGGGCAACTGAGCAATATGGCGAACCAGGCGCGTGAAGAAATCGAGGCTGAATCGCTAACGGTGGTGGCCGACCGAGGCTATTACAAAGGTCTGGAAATCCTTGCTTGCGAGCAAGCCGGCATCACTACCTTCGTACCGAAACCCCTGACATCGGGCAGCAAAGCCGAAGGCCGATTTGGCAAGCAGGACTTCATCTACGTTGCTGCATCGGACGAGTATCGATGCCCAGCGGGACAGTTACTGACCCGGCGGTATTCGTCGGTGGAAGACGGCATGTTATTGCATTGTTACTACTTCTCGGGCTGCCAGTCCTGCTCAATGCAAAAGCAATGCACCACGGGTAAAGAGCGCCGGGTAAAGCGCTGGGAACATGAAGCCGTAGTCGATGCAATGCAGGCTCGGCTGGATCATGATCCAACGATGATGAGGCGTCGCCGCCAGACCGTTGAACATCCTTTTGGAACGCTCAAATACTGGATGGGAAGTACCCACTTCCTGACCAAAACCCTGCCGAGGGTAAGCACCGAGATGAGCCTTCATGTGCTCGCCTACAACCTCAAGCGAATGATGAGCATCTTCGGCATTGCAGGATTGCTTGAAGCGATCAGGGCGTGAGTCCAGCCGCTTGCTCGCCCGTTAGTAGCGATTTGGGCCGCTGGCGCGGCCCAAATCGCATTTACGAACACCTATGTAGCTGACTAAGGTAATTCGCGCTTCCGTCTGCTGTTTCGCAGGCAACGCACGCAACTCTCCGTTATCGACGTACTCAGTGCGTTTTCACACAGCCTGG
>NZ_JAHBDN010000016.1:0-2408 GCF_019956445.1 Pseudomonas sp. BF-R-19 | reverse complement strand
GTAACCGTCCGGGCAACACACCTTCCTGACACCGTCGCTTGAGGCGATGGTGTCCACCTAAATTTAAGTGGACACCATTTTTAGCCTTTTTAAGCGGACGCCTATGCCACAAGAACGCCGTTCCTATTCAAAGTCCTTCAAGGCCCAGGTCATCGCCGAATGCGCGCAGCCTGACACCTCGATTGCCAATGTCGCGTTGACCCACAACCTCAACGCCAACCTCGTCCATAAATGGATACGCGTGCATGCGCAGAAAAGCCTGACACTTCAAACCGCCTTCATCCCGGTTAAGACATCGCCGCCGTTGCCGATGCATCAGGCCCTTCCTGCCACGATCCGAATCGAAGTGCCGCATTCAAAAGGCGTAGTCGTGGTGAGTTGGCCGGCAGAAAATGCAGCGGCGTGCTCTGCTTTCCTGCGAGACCTGCTGCGATGATCCGCATCGACTCCATCTGGCTCGCCACCGAGCCCATGGACATGCGCGCCGGCACTGAAACTGCGCTGGCGCGGGTCGTGGCGGTGTTCGGTGCGGCGAAGCCGCACTGTGCTTATCTGTTTGCCAACCGTCGTGCCAATCGCATGAAAGTGCTGGTGCATGATGGCTTGGGGATTTGGCTTGCTGCCCGGCGCTTAAATCAAGGACGTTTCTTTTGGCCTGGCGTGCGGCACGGCTCTGAAGTCGAGCTGGATGCAGAGCAACTTCAAGCCTTGGTGCTCGGCTTACCTTGGCAACGCGTCGGTTCCGGAGGAGCCATCACGGTGCTCTAACTCGCCTGCCATGGCCTGCTTGCCAGCGCAATTGGCGCATCAGTCTATCGCCGCCCATAGCCCACTCTGGCAAAATCGGCGGCATGACTTCGCATCCGAATCTCGATCAATTAAACCCTGAAGAACTGCGTGCTTTGGCGGCGCAGTTGATCCAGCGCGTCGAGACGATGGACAAGCAGATCAATCATCAAAAGTCGGTCAACGAGAAGCTGGCCCACGAGATCGCACTGCTCAAACGCTTCAAGTTTGCCAAGCGCAGCGAGCAGTTGAGCCCGGATCAAGCCAGCCTGCTCGACGACTTGATCGATACGGATATAGCCGCTATCGAAGCCGAACTTGAGGCGCTGCAACCGGCACCAGTCGAAGCCAAAGTGCGCCAGCAACCTAAGCGCGCAGCGCTGCCGCCGCAATTTCCTCGCACGCTGATCCATCACGAACCGGACAACAGCCACTGCCAGTGCGGTTGCGCCCTCAAGCGCATCGGCGAAGATGCCAGCGAAAAGCTCGACTACACGCCCGGCGTGTTCACCGTCGAGCGCCACATCCGTGGAAAGTGGGCCTGCGAACAGTGCGAAACGCTAATCCAGGCGCCGGTACCGGCGCACGTCATCGACAAAGGCATCCCGACAGCGGGCCTGCTGGCCCATGTCATGGTGGCCAAGTTCGCTGATCATTTGCCGCTGTATCGTCAGGAAAAAATCTTCGGTCGCGCCGGGCTGCCCATCGCCCGTTCGACCTTGGCGCAGTGGGTGGGCAACTGCGGCGTGCAACTCCAACCACTAGTCGATGCGCTGCGCGAAGCCGTGCTGACGCACGGCATCGTTCACGCCGACGAGACGCCGGTACAAATGCTGACGCCTGGCGCTAAAAAAACTCATCGCGCTTATGTCTGGGCCTATGCCACCAGTCAGTTCTCTGACCTGGCGGCGGTCGTTTACGACTTCAGCCCAAGCCGCGCTGGCGAACATGCCCGAGCCTTCCTGGGCAGTTGGAACGGCAAGCTGGTCTGCGATGACTTTGCCGGCTACAAGGCAGGCTTTGAACTGGGCGTTAGGGAGATCGGCTGCATGGCCCATGCCCGCCGAAAGTTCTTCGACTTGCATGCGACCAACAAGAGCCAGATCGCCGAAAAAGCGCTGCACTACATCGCGGCCTTGTACGAAGTTGAACGAGAAGTCCGCGACCTGGAACCGGGTGATCGACAGCGAATACGGCAGGAAAAAGCAGCGCCAATCGCCGACGCACTTCATACCTGGATGACCGCCCAAAGACAGCTTGTGCCTGAGGGTTCGGCCATCGCCAAGGCCCTGGATTACAGCCTCAAACGCTGGATAGCGCTGACGCGCTATCTCGATGACGGTGCTGTGCCCATCGATAATAACTGGTGCGAGAATCAAATCCGGCCGTGGGCTCTTGGGCGCTCGAACTGGCTGTTCGCGGGCTCGTTACGCAGCGGTAAACGTGCAGCGGCGATCATGAGTTTGATCCAGTCGGCGCGGCTCAACGGACATGATCCGTATGCTTACTTGAAGGATGTTCTTACACGCCTGCCGACGCAGCGTGCGAGTGAGATAACCGAGCTGTTGCCGCACAGGTGGGCGCCCGTTTAATCACACAAGGTGTGTTTGGCGGACGCTTAC
>NZ_JAHBDN010000015.1:0-2947 GCF_019956445.1 Pseudomonas sp. BF-R-19 | reverse complement strand
CATCCGTAGTGCATGGGTTTACTCAATAAGATCACGCAGGAGATTTGACGTGCACATTGGTGTTCCTCTCGAAACCCAGACCGGTGAAACACGGGTTGCTGCAACCCCGGAAACCATCAAGAAGCTGATCGGCCAGGGCCATAAGGTCACTGTACAAAGCGGCGCCGGCATTAATGCCAGCGTTGTCGACAGTGCCTATGAAGCGGCAGGTGCAAGCATTGGCAGCGCCAACGATGCGTTTGGTGCAGAGCTGATTCTCAAAGTCGTCGCCCCCAGCGACAGTGAGCTCGCACTGATCAAGAGCGGCACCATAGTGGTGGGCATGCTCAATCCGTTCAGCAATGAAACCATCGCTAAAATGGCCGAATGCGGCATTACCGCCTTTGCCCTGGAAGCCGCGCCTCGTACCTCCCGCGCCCAGAGCCTGGATGTATTGTCGTCGCAAGCCAACATCGCCGGTTACAAGGCCGTGTTGCTGGCCGCGCACTACTACCCGCGTTTCATGCCGATGTTGATGACCGCGGCGGGCACCGTGAAAGCGGCCCGCGTGCTGATCCTCGGTGCCGGCGTGGCCGGTTTGCAGGCCATCGCTACGGCGAAACGCCTGGGGGCGGTGATCGAAGCGTCTGACGTGCGTCCTGCGGTAAAAGAGCAGATCGAATCCCTCGGCGCCAAGTTCGTCGACGTGCCTTACGAGACCGACGAAGAGCGTGAATGCGCCGTCGGTGTCGGCGGTTACGCCCGCCCGATGCCGGCCAGCTGGATGCAGCGCCAGGCCGCGGCTGTGCACGAACGCGCCAAGCAGGCTGACATCGTGATCACCACCGCGCTGATTCCCGGCCGCAAGGCACCGACACTGCTCAGCGCGCAAACCGTGTCACAGATGAAACCGGGCTCGGTGGTCATCGACCTTGCGGCAGCCCAGGGCGGCAATTGCCCGCTGACCGTGGCCGATCAGGTGGTTGTCGAAAATGGCGTGACCATCGTTGGCCCGACCAACCTGGCCAGCGCCGTGGCGGCTGACGCTTCGGCGCTGTACGCACGCAACCTGCTGGACTTCATGAAACTGTTGTTCGATAAAGAAGGACAACTGGTGATCAACCTTGAAGACGATATCGTCGCCGCGTGCCTGATGTGCCGCGACGGCCAGATCGTGCGCAAGAACGGCTGAGGATAAAAACAATGGAAGACATGCTGATCTCTGACGGTATCTACAACCTGATCATCTTCGTGCTGGCTATCTATGTCGGGTACCACGTGGTCTGGAACGTGACACCTGCTCTGCACACGCCACTGATGGCGGTCACCAACGCCATTTCGGCCATTGTGATCGTCGGCGCCATGCTGGCAGCGGCGCTGACCGTGACCCCGCTGGGCAAGACCATGGGCACCCTGGCCGTGGCCCTGGCCGCGGTCAACGTATTCGGTGGTTTTTTGGTGACCCGGCGCATGCTGGAAATGTTCAAGAAAAAAGCGGCTCCGGCAAAAGCTCCGGCAGCCAAAGCCGCAGCAGCCAAGGCTGAGGTGCAGCAAGCATGAGCATGAACCTGGTTACGTCCCTGTATTTGATCGCCTCGGTCTGCTTCATCCAGGCGCTCAAGGGCCTCTCACACCCCACCACGTCGCGTCGTGGCAACCTGTTCGGCATGCTCGGCATGGGCCTGGCGATCCTCACCACGGTCGGCCTGATCTACAAGTTGGGTTCCGAGTTGGCCCATGACGGCATCGTCTACGTGATCGTCGGCCTTCTGATCGGCGGCACTGCCGGTTCGATCATGGCCAAACGCGTTGAAATGACCAAGATGCCCGAGCTGGTCGCCTTCATGCACAGCATGATCGGCCTGGCGGCGGTGTTCATCGCCGTGGCTGCCGTGGTCGAGCCGCAGTCGCTGGGCATCGTCAAGCAACTCGGTGACGCCATCCCGGCCGGTAACCGCCTGGAACTGTTCCTCGGTGCCGCCATCGGTGCAATCACCTTCTCCGGGTCGGTGATTGCGTTCGGCAAGCTGTCCGGCAAGTACAAGTTCCGCCTGTTCCAGGGTGCACCGGTACAGTTCAGTGGCCAGCACAAGCTGAACCTGCTGCTGGGCCTGGCCACACTGGGCCTGGGCGTGACCTTCATGCTCACCGGCGACTACACCGCTTTCGCCGTGATGCTGGCCCTGGCCTTCGTGCTCGGCGTGCTGATCATCATCCCGATCGGTGGCGCGGACATGCCAGTGGTCGTGTCGATGCTCAACAGCTACTCCGGCTGGGCAGCGGCGGGCATCGGTTTCTCGCTGAACAACTCGATGCTGATCATCGCCGGTTCGCTGGTGGGCTCAAGCGGTGCAATCCTCTCGTACATCATGTGCAAGGCGATGAACCGCTCCTTCTTTAACGTACTGCTCGGCGGTTTCGGCAACACGGCGGACGCGGCCGGCCCGGCCGGTTCGAAAGAAGCGCGTCCGGTGAAATCCGGTTCGGCTGACGACGCGACCTTCCTGCTGACCAACGCCGACACCGTGATCATCGTGCCGGGCTACGGCCTGGCGGTAGCGCGGGCACAGCATGCGCTGAAGGAGCTGACCGAGAAGCTGACCCACCGTGGCGTGACCGTGAAGTATGCGATCCACCCGGTGGCCGGTCGTATGCCCGGCCACATGAACGTGTTGCTGGCCGAGGCCGAAGTGCCTTACGACCAGGTGTTCGAGATGGACGACATCAACTCCGAGTTCGGCCAGGCCGACGTGGTGCTGGTGCTGGGCGCCAACGACGTGGTCAACCCGGCGGCGAAGAACGATCCGAAATCGCCGATTGCCGGCATGCCGATCCTCGAGGCGTTCAAGGCCAAGACCATCATCGTCAACAAGCGCTCGATGGCCAGCGGCTACGCCGGCCTGGACAACGAACTGTTCTACCTGGACAAAACCATGATGGTGTTCGGCGACGCTAAAAAGGTCATCGA
>NZ_JAHBDN010000014.1:0-3132 GCF_019956445.1 Pseudomonas sp. BF-R-19 | reverse complement strand
CAGATGTTCGGCGGCAACGGCATGACCCGCGAATACCCGGTGGAGAAGATCTTCCGTGATGCCCGCGCCTCAATGATCGAGGACGGCTGCAACCAGATCCTGGCGATCAAGGGCGGCTACAGCCTCACCAACCCGGAGTGGCTGTGATGAGCACCAACGAACTGGATCAGCAACTGATCCGCAACGCGCGGCAGAACGCCTACGTCATCGGCGTCGGCATGACCCGCTTCGGCAAGCACCTAGGACGCAGCCTCAATAGCCTGGCGCGCGAGGCGATCAAACAGGCGCTTGACGACGCCGGCATCGAGGCCCGTCAGCTCGAAGCGGCCTGGATGGGCACCGGCGCCGCACCGGTCATCACCGGGCAGGTGTGCATCGCCGGGCAGGCGGTGCTGCGCGGTTTGGGCGTCGGACACATTCCGGTGGTCAACGTGGAGAACGCCTGCGCTACGGGCTCCACCGCCTTCCAGCAGGCTTGCACCATGGTCACCCACGGTCTGTACGACGTGGTCATCGCCGCAGGTTATGAAAAGCTCTACCACGAGGACAAGGCGCGCACCTTCTCGGTGTTTGACGGCTGTGTCGACGTGGACGAGCAGGACGCGGTGCTGGGCTTCCTGCGGGAAGGTCTACAACGCACCGGCGCCCAGGTCGACCTGAGCCAGGCCGGCAAGGATCGCTCGCTGTTCATGGACATCTACGCCACCTGGGCGCGCGACTACCTGGCCATGGCCGGCGGCGAGCCGCGTCACCTGGCCATGGTCACGGCGAAGAACTCCCGGCATGGCGCGCTCAACCCGCGCGCCCAGTTCCAGGATGTGCTGACGGTGGAGCAGATCCTCGCCGCCCGCAGGATCGCGGACCCGCTGACCCTGCCGATGTGCTCGCCCATTGGTGATGGCGCGGCGGCGGCGGTGATCGTCTCCGAGGCGGCGTTGAAGCGCCTGGGGGCGCGGCAACCCATCCGGGTCGCCGCATCGATGATCGTCAGCGGCTACGACTACGTCGATGACGACATGCCGGAAGTGACCCGTTGGGCCTCCGGGTTGGCCTATCAGGCGGCCGGTGTCGGCCCGCAGGATCTTAGTCTGGTGGAGCTGCACGACGCCACCTCCGCATCCGAGCTTATGTACTACGAGAGCCTGGGGCTCTGTGGCCGGGGCGAGGGCGTGGCTCTGCTGGAGTCCGGCGCGACCGAGTTAGGCGGGCGCATTCCGGTGAGCGTGTCGGGCGGCCTCAACCGCAAGGGGCACCCCATCGGCGCGACGGGCCTGGGCCAGGTCTTCGAACTGGTCGAGCAGTTGCGTGGCAATTGCGGTGCGCGCCAGGTCGAGGAGGCCCGCGTCGGGCTGGCTGAAAACGGCGGTGGATTCATCGGCGCGGATGCCGCGGTGATGAGCATGACCGTATTGACCCGCTAGGAGAACCCCATGCAGAACAATGCTTCATTGATCCTGGCGAACGTGATACGCCGCAAGGTTGAGGAAACCCCCGATCTGGACGTGCTGACCTTCGTCCATGTCGATACTGATCAACAATTGCGTGACTGTACCCGCAGTTACCGCCAGCTCTGGGAAAACGGCCAGCGCATCGCCGCCGGCCTGGACGACGAGGGCATGGCCCAGGGCGAAGCGTTCGCCCTGATCATGTTCAACCACCCCGAGTTCGTGGAGACCATGGTGGGTTCGTCCATCGCCAACACGGTGTTCGTCCCCATCGATGCCCGTGCGCGTGGCGACAAGCTGCAGTACCTGCTGTCCTTCTCCGGCTGTCGCGGTGCCATAGTCGCCGACCATGCGCTGACCACGGTTCTCGAGCTGGTGGATGACCTGCCGCAATTGCAGTGGCTCTGGGTGCTGAACACCGGCGGCGCGTCCGTCGAGTTGCGTGCTCATCCGAAGGTGCGCGTACGTGCGCTGCAGGATGTGCTGGAGGATTGCGTTCCGGACCTCGCTGTTCGGGCAACGGATCTGCAACAACCGATGCAGTTGCTGTTCACCTCCGGCACTACCGGGAACCCCAAGGCCATCGTGGCACCTTACGCGCGCTTCGCGGCCATCGCTGGGCTCGGTGAGCAGGTAGGGCTGCGCCCGGGCGACCGGCCCTACACCGGGCTGAGCCTGACCCATGCCAACGCCCAGTGCATCACCCTGGGCAACGCGCTATTCATGGGACTTCGCGTGGTCATCAGCCGGCAGTTCACCAAGTCACGCCTGTGGGAAATCCTGCGCCGCTACCAGTGCACCGTGTTCAACCTGCTGGGCGGCATGACCACCGCGGTGTATTCGGAGCCGCCGCGCCCGGACGATGCCGACAACCCGGTGCGCTACGTCTTCAGCGCCGGCATGCCGGCCAGCATCTGGCAGGACTTCGCGGCGCGCTTCAACGTCGAGGTTTTCGAATTCTACGGTACGGCGGAAGGGGGCCTGACCCTCAATTCTCCTGGCGCTGGTCCCTTGGGCTCGATCGGCAAGTCGCCGTCGCATCTGCGCTGCGCAATCCTCGACGAAGAGGGCAACGAGGTGCCGGCGGGCCAATGCGGCGAAATCTGCTTCCGCGCCGCCTCCGGTGACGACCATCCACCGGTGGCCTACCTGAACAACCCGGCGGCCTCCGCCGCCAAGACCCGTGGCGGCTGGTTCCACTCCGGCGACATCGGCCACAAGGACGAGCAGGGCTGGGTCTACTTCGACTACCGCGATGGCGGCGGCATCCGCCGCAACGGCGAGTTTATCGACCCGGCGCAGATCGAGAAGGTGATCGCTGAAGCCGACGAGGTCGCCGACGTGTTCGTCTACGGGCTCGCCACGTCGGCCTGCGCGCCCGGCGAAAAGGAAATAGTTGCCGCCGTAATGCCGGTGCCAGGTCGTGCTCTGGATGTTGGTCAACTGCTGGCGCATTGCGCCCGCCACCTGCCGCGCAACCTGATCCCCAGCCACGTGCAGCGGGTCGATGAAATTCCCAAGACCGCTTCGGAGAAGCCCCTCGAGCGCGTGCTGCGTGAGCAGCTCGAATGCGAACTGGCGGCGCATGCGGTCTCTGCCCACAGATCACAACAACAAGCGTAAACCCGGAGAACAAGAAATGTCCGATATCAAAGTCGTGGTGTATGGCGCCAGCGGTTACACCGGT
>NZ_JAHBDN010000013.1:0-3312 GCF_019956445.1 Pseudomonas sp. BF-R-19 | reverse complement strand
GGGAGCGGGAGCGGGGGCAAGAGCAGGAGTAGGAGCAGGAGCAGGAGCAGGAGCAGGAACGTCGGCCATGTCCCCCGCCAACAGCCAGCCCGGGCTTGCCGCCAGAACCGCGAAGGCGACGTAGATCATTGACTTCAAGACATTGCGCATCGGCGAGCTCGACGGGTTGTTAGTCACATAGCCAATGAGGTTAGGTCATGACACGCACCCTTGAGCATTGTTTTGTCGCAAGTGCCGCGGGTGGTTTTCGCCTGTGCGCTACTCATGCTGTTGTCGCGCCGGGAAAAACAGTTCGAAGCAGGTGATGCCGTCGCTACTGCTGACGTGGCAGGCACCGTTGTGCAGTTGCATGATCGTCGCCACGATCGACAGGCCCAGGCCATTGGATTGGGCCGAGCGTTCGCGGGACTCGTCGACCCGGTAGAAGCGTTCGAACAGCCGTGGCAGATGCCGGGCCGGGATGGTCGGGCCGTGGTTGCGCACTTGCACCTGGATGCCGTCGGCGGTCGGGCTGGCGTGGATGCACAGCTCGGAATGCGGCGCGCCGTACTTGATGGCGTTGGCGCACAGGTTGGCCAATGCACGGCGCAGCAGCATCGGCTCGGCCCAGATCAAGCCGCTGCCCCGGGCATCGATGCAGATGCCAACGTCGGTCGCCGGGCCTTCGAAATAATCGGCCATGCGTTGCATTTCGTCGGCGGCATCCAGCTCCTGACGCTGGCGCAGGGCACTGCGCGGATCGGTGCGGGCCAGGAACAGCATGTTGTCGAGCATGCGCGCCAGGCGCTCGAGTTCTTCGACATTCGAGGCCAACAGCTGCTGATAGGCATCGGTGCTGCGGTTCTGCTGCAAGGCCACCTGGGTTTCGCCGAGCAGGTTGTTGATCGGCGTGCGCAGTTCGTGGGCCATGTCGGTCGACACCTGGCCCAACTGGATGAAGCCTTTGTCCAGCCGGTCGAGCATGGCGTTGAAGGCGTCGATCATGGGCAGCAGTTCCAGCGGCGCACCCTGGCTGTCGAGGCGTTCGTTGAGGTTGCCGACGTCGATGCTCTGGGTGTGACGGGCCAGGCGCCGCACTGGCAACAGGCCGCGATGCACCAGCACATAACCGGACAGTGCCAGCAGGATCGCCGCGACGCTGGCGAACAGGTACACATTGAGCCGGTAGTCGGCGAGCACGGCGGTGCGCTCGGTCATCAGGCGCCCGGTCACCACTTGCAGGCTACCCAGGTCACCGGAATCGATGGTCGCCGCCAGGGCGGAAAACGGCACGCCGTTGACGTTGGGCAAATGCTGCACGTCGCTCAGGGTCAGTCGATGATCCATGGCCACCGGGGTCAGCGCCGGCATCGTCAGGTTGCCCGGGTTGACCACCAGCAACGGCGGCTGGCCAGGGGTGCCGATGGTCAGCAGGGCCTCGCGGTTGCCCATCATGTTCTGGAACAGCGCCGGCTTGGCCTTGATCAGGTCCAGGGTATTGCTGTCGTTGAGGAAGGTACGCAACTGGTCGATGCGGGTGATCAGGGCAATGTCATCGCGATGGATCAGCTCGCGCTCCAGGTCGCGGTACAGCGCCACGCCCAGCAGCGCCAGCGAGACAAACGCCAGCAAAGCAAACACCAGCGCCAGACGCAGGGTCAGGGAGTGGCTGAGGCGGGAGGCGGATTGCAGCGGCGTCATCACATTCATGGTTGCATTCAGGGTTGAGTGTCGAAGCGATAGCCGATGCCGCGCACGCTGTGGATCAACTTGAGCGGGAACGGATCATCGATTTTCAGGCGCAGGCGGCGCACCGCGACATCGACGACATTGGTGTCGCTGTCGAAATTCATGTCCCAGACCCGCGAGGCGATCATCGAGCGTGACAGCACCTCGCCCTGATGCGTGGCGAACAGGTGCAGCAGGGCGAACTCCTTGTTGGTCAGGGTGATGCGGTTGCCGGCGCGGCTGACGCGGCGCTTGAGCACGTCGATCTGCAGGTCGTCGACGTGCAGGTGTTCTTCTTCCCGGGTAGGACCGCGCCGGGTCAGGGTACGCAGGCGTGCCACCAGTTCGGCGAAGGAAAACGGCTTGATCAGGTAATCGTCGGCGCCCAGTTCGAGGCCTTTGATGCGGTCGGCGATGTCATCCCGGGCAGTGAGGAACAGCACCGGTGTATCGGCTTCCTTGCGCAAGCGGCGCAGGACTTCCCAGCCATCCATCTTCGGCATCATGACATCCAGCACGATCACGTCGAAGTCGTGTTCCAGGGCCAGGTGCAGGCCATCGATGCCGTCCCGCGCCAGGTTCACGGTGTATCCGAGCTCCTGCAGGCCGTTGAGCAGGTAATTGCCGGCCTTGGGTTCGTCTTCGACTACGAGGATGTTCATGCAAACCTGCCTGATCCGGTCGGGCTACAGGGGCGAGCCAATGGCGAAAGTGTAGCCCGGTCGGCGCTGAATACAGGCATCTGCTCAGTTCTCACCAAGGCAACCTACGCCCTGGACCTGATAGTCCAGCTGGTGCTCGCGACCCTGGTGGTCGAGGTAGTTGAACTGCGCCGGAACGATGCCGCACTGGCCGTTGAGGTCGGTCATCGACAGGACTTTGGCAACATCTACCGGGACATAAAAGCCGACCTTGTCGTGGATGACCGGCGAGGTGGGCTGGGTGGCGGCAAACGCCGAACCGGTGGCGAGCAGGGCGGCAAAACCCGCGATCAACATTTTCATGACGAATCTCTCTCTACAAGGGCAGGGTGGCTGCCGGTGGTTGGCCTGACAGTGAGTTCAGGCTAACGAAGTGATCCGGACAGCCGACCAACAGCTTGATGACAAAGTTGTAATGAATGGATGGCGGGAGCACCCAGGTCCCTGTGGGAGCGAGCTTGCTCGCGATGACGGAGTGTCAGTCGACATTTTCGGTATCTGACACACCGCCATCGCGAGCAAGCTCGCTCCCACAGGGGGCTTGCGGCGCCTTTGGCAGGTGGTTTCAGCAAAACAGATCAACCCACGGATCCATGGCCTAAGCTTGTTTGCAGGCCCATGTTCATCGCACATCTCGATGGGCAAGCGGCACCCATAAAAACAATGCAATCAGGAGATGCCCATGTCCGCTTTGATCCGTCGTTTCAGTCGCTGCATGGCCGCCGGTTTGGCCGCAGCCGTGCTTGTTGCGCCAGCCTTCGCGCTGGATACCGTGAAATTCATGGCCCCGGGCTCCGTGGGCGGTGGTTACGACCAGACCGCCCGGGTGCTGGGCAAGGCCATGGTCGAGGCCAATACGGCCAAGTCCGTGACCTTCGAGAACAAGGGCGGGGCGGTCTCTTAT
>NZ_JAHBDN010000012.1:0-3341 GCF_019956445.1 Pseudomonas sp. BF-R-19 | reverse complement strand
TTGATTTCTAGTCTTTGACTAGTTCGTTCTTTAAAAATTTGGGTATGTGATAGAAAGATAGACTGAACGTTACTTTCACTGGTAACGGATCAGGCTAAGGTAAAATTTGTGAGTTTAATCGCGAATTTTCGGCGAATGTCGTCTTCATAGTATAACCAGATTGCTTGGGGTTATATGGTCAAGTGAAGAAGCGCATACGGTGGATGCCTTGGCAGTCAGAGGCGATGAAAGACGTGGTAGCCTGCGAAAAGCTTCGGGGAGTCGGCAAACAGACTTTGATCCGGAGATGTCTGAATGGGGGAACCCAGCCATCATAAGATGGTTATCTTGTACTGAATACATAGGTGCAAGAGGCGAACCAGGGGAACTGAAACATCTAAGTACCCTGAGGAAAAGAAATCAACCGAGATTCCCTTAGTAGTGGCGAGCGAACGGGGACTAGCCCTTAAGTGGCTTTGAGATTAGCGGAACGCTCTGGAAAGTGCGGCCATAGTGGGTGATAGCCCTGTACGCGAAAATCTCTTGGTCATGAAAACGAGTAGGACGGAGCACGAGAAACTTTGTCTGAATATGGGGGGACCATCCTCCAAGGCTAAATACTACTGACTGACCGATAGTGAACTAGTACCGTGAGGGAAAGGCGAAAAGAA
Organism: Pseudomonas sp. BF-R-19; assembly: GCF_019956445.1. Classification (NCBI taxonomy): domain Bacteria; kingdom Pseudomonadati; phylum Pseudomonadota; class Gammaproteobacteria; order Pseudomonadales; family Pseudomonadaceae; genus Pseudomonas; species Pseudomonas sp. BF-R-19. Next base: position 2,691 of record NZ_JAHBDN010000012.1, on the reverse strand, counting down.
CCCCGGAGAGGGGAGTGAAATAGATCCTGAAACCGTATGCGTACAAGCAGTGGGAGCCCACTTTGTTGGGTGACTGCGTACCTTTTGTATAATGGGTCAGCGACTTATTTTCAGTGGCGAGCTTAACCGAATAGGGGAGGCGTAGCGAAAGCGAGTCTTAATAGGGCGTCTAGTCGCTGGGAATAGACCCGAAACCGGGCGATCTATCCATGGGCAGGTTGAAGGTTGGGTAACACTAACTGGAGGACCGAACCGACTACCGTTGAAAAGTTAGCGGATGACCTGTGGATCGGAGTGAAAGGCTAATCAAGCTCGGAGATAGCTGGTTCTCCTCGAAAGCTATTTAGGTAGCGCCTCATGTATCACTGTAGGGGGTAGAGCACTGTTTCGGCTAGGGGGTCATCCCGACTTACCAAACCGATGCAAACTCCGAATACCTACAAGTGCCGAGCATGGGAGACACACGGCGGGTGCTAACGTCCGTCGTGAAAAGGGAAACAACCCAGACCGTCAGCTAAGGTCCCAAAGTTATGGTTAAGTGGGAAACGATGTGGGAAGGCTTAGACAGCTAGGAGGTTGGCTTAGAAGCAGCCACCCTTTAAAGAAAGCGTAATAGCTCACTAGTCGAGTCGGCCTGCGCGGAAGATGTAACGGGGCTCAAACCATACACCGAAGCTACGGGTATCACCTTCGGGTGATGCGGTAGAGGAGCGTTCTGTAAGCCTGTGAAGGTGAGTTGAGAAGCTTGCTGGAGGTATCAGAAGTGCGAATGCTGACATGAGTAACGACAATGGGTGTGAAAAACACCCACGCCGAAAGACCAAGGTTTCCTGCGCAACGTTAATCGACGCAGGGTTAGTCGGTCCCTAAGGCGAGGCTGAAAAGCGTAGTCGATGGAAAACAGGTTAATATTCCTGTACTTCTGGTTATTGCGATGGAGGGACGGAGAAGGCTAGGCCAGCTTGGCGTTGGTTGTCCAAGTTTAAGGTGGTAGGCTGGAATCTTAGGTAAATCCGGGATTCTAAGGCCGAGAGCTGATGACGAGTGTTCTTTTAGAACACGAAGTGGTTGATGCCATGCTTCCAAGAAAAGCTTCTAAGCTTCAGGTAACCAGGAACCGTACCCCAAACCGACACAGGTGGTTGGGTAGAGAATACCAAGGCGCTTGAGAGAACTCGGGTGAAGGAACTAGGCAAAATGGCACCGTAACTTCGGGAGAAGGTGCGCCGGTGAGGGTGAAGGACTTGCTCCGTAAGCCCACGCCGGTCGAAGATACCAGGCCGCTGCGACTGTTTATTAAAAACACAGCACTCTGCAAACACGAAAGTGGACGTATAGGGTGTGACGCCTGCCCGGTGCCGGAAGGTTAATTGATGGGGTTAGCTAACGCGAAGCTCTTGATCGAAGCCCCGGTAAACGGCGGCCGTAACTATAACGGTCCTAAGGTAGCGAAATTCCTTGTCGGGTAAGTTCCGACCTGCACGAATGGCGTAACGATGGCGGCGCTGTCTCCACCCGAGACTCAGTGAAATTGAAATCGCTGTGAAGATGCAGTGTATCCGCGGCTAGACGGAAAGACCCCGTGAACCTTTACTATAGCTTTGCACTGGACTTTGAATTTGCTTGTGTAGGATAGGTGGGAGGCTTTGAAGCGTGGACGCCAGTTCGCGTGGAGCCAACCTTGAAATACCACCCTGGCAACTTTGAGGTTCTAACTCAGGTCCGTTATCCGGATCGAGGACAGTGTATGGTGGGTAGTTTGACTGGGGCGGTCTCCTCCTAAAGAGTAACGGAGGAGTACGAAGGTGCGCTCAGACCGGTCGGAAATCGGTCGTAGAGTATAAAGGCAAAAGCGCGCTTGACTGCGAGACAGACACGTCGAGCAGGTACGAAAGTAGGTCTTAGTGATCCGGTGGTTCTGTATGGAAGGGCCATCGCTCAACGGATAAAAGGTACTCCGGGGATAACAGGCTGATACCGCCCAAGAGTTCATATCGACGGCGGTGTTTGGCACCTCGATGTCGGCTCATCACATCCTGGGGCTGAAGCCGGTCCCAAGGGTATGGCTGTTCGCCATTTAAAGTGGTACGCGAGCTGGGTTTAGAACGTCGTGAGACAGTTCGGTCCCTATCTGCCGTGGACGTTTGAGATTTGAGAGGGGCTGCTCCTAGTACGAGAGGACCGGAGTGGACGAACCTCTGGTGTTCCGGTTGTCACGCCAGTGGCATTGCCGGGTAGCTATGTTCGGAAAAGATAACCGCTGAAAGCATCTAAGCGGGAAACTTGCCTCAAGATGAGATCTCACTGGGACCTTGAGTCCCCTGAAGGGCCGTCGAAGACTACGACGTTGATAGGTTGGGTGTGTAAGCGCTGTGAGGCGTTGAGCTAACCAATACTAATTGCCCGTGAGGCTTGACCATATAACACCCAAGCAATTTGCTTACTTCGAAAGAAGCATCAGATTGCGGTGTGTGAAGACGAAAGAACCGAAAGTTCGAGAGCAACACACAAATCTATTACATACCCAATTTGCTGAAGCGCGGCCATCTGGTCACGACTCAGTACCCGAATTTCTTGACGACCATAGAGCGTTGGAACCACCTGATCCCATCCCGAACTCAGCAGTGAAACGATGCATCGCCGATGGTAGTGTGGGGTTTCCCCATGTGAGAGTAGGTCATCGTCAAGATT
>NZ_JAHBDN010000022.1:0-165721 GCF_019956445.1 Pseudomonas sp. BF-R-19 | reverse complement strand
TCTCTTCCCCCCCCCCCCCGAGAAGCGTCTCGTATTTTTGCGTCTCATCGCCCGCCAGCCCCTTGCGATGAAAATTAGATCGGGCTCTACCAGCCGCAGGCGAGCCTCAAGCAAGACTCGGCATGCGTCGATAGGGTGGCAATCAGCACTCACGGTATCGTCCCGATAATTGAGGCTTGCGCAATCTAACCTGGTCGAGCTGGCAGTTCGATGTCAACAAATGCGTCCACCCGACTCGGAGCAGCTGTTCACATTTTATTCGCTACGGATACCAATCAATCTTTCATCCTGTAAATGCTCATCTGGCACCTGCTTGCTGGAAAGTTCGCAAGAAAGATAGCCCTACATTTACCTGAATACTTACCGATTCTTGCGGGTGGTACCGATTTCCGTTTCGCCTTTATGCGCTGACCACAACGGATTGTCTCGGTAGCTGGTCAAATGGAATGCAATTGATTGGTCAGGTCGAATGCGAAGGCTCATGCGAAGTCGCAGCACCGCTGGGACATGATGATCTTTTTGAGTTGATTATCAGGCAAGCGGGGATGTTTGCCACGGAGAAATCAACGATCTATCAAGACCCCTTCAAGTCCAAAAACTGGATGAGGAGATGGCCAGTGCTCACGTTTGCGTCGGCGACGCTACCTCGCATCCCTTCCATCAAGGCGACTTAACCGTACGCTTACCGCTTGGCGACGTGAAATGGCTGAGTATGGAGTCAAGCAGCCCTGGAAAGCGTATTTCAGCTCATCCTTACGAAGAGAGTTCATGTGGGTTGCACCAACGTTGCGAGTGCGCATCAACCCCGCATCACGTAGAACTCTGAAGTGGTGGGAAGCGCTTGGTTTAGGTCTAACTCACTACAGGTCGCTTCACTGACGCCAGCAAGGTGGCGAATAATCTCCATGCGCACAGGGTCGCTTAAAGCATGGAGAACAAGCTCAAGAACGAACTCCTTAGCTTCCGGATGTCTGAATGCCCTCATGAACAGCAATCTATAGCGTAAGATTTACAAGTTGAGTATTTGCTGTTGGAAGCAACTGTCTATTAAGCGATGATGCTCGGTTGGGATAGTCTAAGTTTGCACGCTCGGTCACGCGTTCATGCCTTTGGCTAACCTGCTATATCAACACTTCGATTACAGCTATTCTATTAAATAATATGTGGCTGCCGAGAATGAGCTAAATTCGGCTGCTAAATATTGGCCGCACCTATTTCTTGAATATATCAAGGTTCTCGCGAAGCCAGACGGACAGCGAACGCGGCGGAGTACCGGTGAGGTCTTCAACAGTGAAGGTTCGTTCTGTCAGTACGGAATCATGGAAAATGCGATCAAGGCCCACAAGAATCTCAGCTACAAACGGGGAGAGTCCCTCGGCAACCAATGCAGAGCGATGTTCGGCGGGGGAGCGATGAGTATAGGTGACTGTGTAGCCTAACAGACTGGATAATTCCTCAGCAATTTGCGGCATTGTCCAACTTCGAGGCCCTGTTAGGTGATACGCACGTTGGGAGCCTTCTGCTACCTCTTCCAGTAATGCTATGCGTGCAGAGTCCGCTACATCTCGAGTGTCTACCAGATTTACACGTCCATTGCCTGCGGCGCCGGCCCAAGTGCCCGTAGCAACAGCGTTGCCAGCACGCTTGAGTACGTCCATGAACGTAGTTGGTCTCAATACAGTAGATGCTATAGATTGTTGACCCAGATGTGCTTCTATCAATGAATGCCAAGCAAATGGATTAAGAGGGGTCGATGGCCCCATAACCGAAAGCTTTACGATGTGCTGCACGCCAGTTTCTACGGCAGCGTCAATGAGGGCAATCTCGTTAGCGACTTGTTGCGGGGAAGTGCCGTGAGCAATGAACAGTTTCTCGACACCTACAAGCGCTTTTCTGAGCGTTATCGGCTGATCAAAATCCAACTCTGCAGAGGCCACCCCTTCCGGGAAGGACGTGGATGATTTCTGACGTGTGAGTGCAAGTATGCTGACCGGGTCTTGCACTAACTGACTGATCAACCGCCTTCCTACGCGGCCTGTCGCGCCGGCAATGGCGATGCTGATTGGTTGCGCCCGATTAGTCGATTGGTTGAGCATAGTAAAATCTTCCTATATCATGGAACGATCATTCCATCTATCTTGGTCTGATCGTTCCAGGTTATCAACGGAGGATTTATGAGCGGTAAACCGCAATATGACGAAAATGCAGTACTAAAAGCGGCGACGGGTGTTTTCTGGCGTCATGGGTACGCAAATGCATCTGTTAGCGATCTGACCGAGGCAACTGGACTGTCTCGATCAAGCTTATACCAGCGGTTCCAAGATAAGGATGGGCTCTTCAACGAGTCTCTTCAGCTGTATACCGACCGCGTATTGACGCGAATGAGATCGACCCGAGCACAGAACTCCAAAGCGAGCGTAGAAGCACTGCTACGTGAGTTTCTTCCGAGGGAATCTGACGTAAAGCGCCCCTCTGGTTGCCTGATATCTCGCAGTAACGCTGAGCAAGAAGACCTCACTGCCGCAGGAAAGAGAGCCGCGAACGCAGCAGCTTGCCAGCAGCGGCAGATTTTTTTGGAGATTCTGACTCATGGGCAGTTGGAGGGTGAGATCGAGCAGCATGTCGATTTGGATCTGCTGGCTTGGTATTACTTTGGAGTATTGCAGGCCATCGTAAATCTGCCTTCAGTCGGAGCTCCTAGCCAGACACTTGCCCATCTCATTGACCTTGCAATGTTGACGTGGCCTCAAAGTCATATATAAACAATAGCCGCGTATAAGTTGGGTGACTTAACCTTTATCGCTTGGTGACGCTTGGTGAAGAGGCGTGCGGTGATATCGTTAAAATAGCCTGGTACTTTCCATGGTGCCAACCATCGCTTGACGCTATGGGAGAGGGCGATTCATCCGCCAACTGAGAGAGAGCATTGCGCAATAAATATTATTGACCAAAAAATTTAGCGGATGCTCTTTCGACGCTAAAGAAAAGCTCTGCATCTGGATATTTTACTTTCATGCGCTTTTGAAGCTCTGTGCGGGAGCTTGATTTTGAAAGTTCTTCTTCAAACACTAAAAGATATTGTTTTGTAAAATCAATTGCGCTATGGGCGTCAAGTTTTTTATTTGGGGAATTATGACCTGGGATGACAATATTAGGCTTTAGTTGTGCAAGCACATCGAGATTTTGAACCCAGCGTTTTCGGCTCTCAGGAGTCGTTTCCACGGTATAGACGTGCATTTGGTCATAGGCCATGTCACTCACCACTGCGACGCGCTCTTTTGGAAACCAAAGGTAGGAGTTCTCATCAGTGTCCCCTTGGAGATGTTTGTGAATCTCGATTTTCGTATCTTCAAGGCTGAGTTGGTTCCCATCAAAACTAGTTATGGGAATTTCGCGAGTGGCTGCTTTTGACCCCAGTACGTCATGCCATTTTTCAAGTTTAGCCTTATATACTTCATCGATACGGCTCGCGACCTTAGAATTGGCTAAAATCTCCACATTTGGAAAAGCGTCCTTAAAAACTTCCAATCCTAGGAAATGGTCAGCATGCTCGTGAGTAATATAGATTTGTTTAAGATCTTTTTTAAGTGATCGTATCAAGTTTAGGACGTTAAGCGCGTTCGCTCGGGTAAGTTGCGCGTCAATTAGCAGGAGTTCTTTATCTCCCTCAACAACCACCGAGTTATCAAAAAATCCATCGTCCTCGGAGGTGAATACATGGAAATTTAGATTAAGAACTTTGGCTGATTGGTTGGCGGAAACTGTTCCCGCTCCGAGCAGAAGGGCGCAAGTTAATACTAACTTTTTAACAATTGCTGTTTTTTTCATGTGCAATATGCCTTTCGCTGTATCATCGCTTTCATCAAGACACATGATGGAACGATCGGTACATGATGTCAAGGCCTTGTCACATCGATGACCATGTCGTCCGTCTGGCTCACCTTTTGCGACTCTAAAGGGAAGGCCACCACTACAATGCTGATTCATATCTAGGCAGGCGAGGGTGGCAGGCAACCCACCCACCTAGTGATGGTTCGGTAACATGGATGGCAGCCCGCCATTCTTCGACATCATGTGGACATGGAGACCGGAAAATTATGCGACCCCCATCAGCTCGATCTGAAAAAGACAACGGCGCAAATCCCAATTGTTAGCTGCTTAGGTGTCGGATTCAGCTCGGTGGCTCGAATCATTCAGGCGTCGGCGCAAGCGTCAAAAGCGCACCTCCTTGCCGAGCCGAAGCGTAGGCCGCGTCCATGACCTGCATGATTGCCTCGGCGTCGCGTAATGATGCAATTGGCTTGGCCCCGTTACGGCATTCAGCAAGCACTTGCTTGACGAACAGTGGGTAATAGACGTCAGTGTCCAGTTGTAGTCGGCGGCTTCGAGTGCCGGCGGCAAGGTTCCGTCGATCCCTTATTTCGATTCGGTCGGGACCGGATTTGGCATACATGTGATCGGATGAAAGGGTGAAGGAGAACTCGCGCTGCTCGTCGGCGGTACTGGGGAAACTGTATCCCGTTTCCACAACACCGATCACGCCATCTTCAGTCTGCAGGGTCAATAACGAATAGTCTTCGACGGCCCCTCGATGCGTGAGTGAATTCATGACGGCTGAGACTCGCGAGACCTCCTTACCGGTCAATAGTCTGAAGAGATCTATGAAATGCGTAGCCACGTTGATCGTCGATCCACCTCCTGAAAAAGCGGGATCGATGGCCCAGCCTGAGCCTGCAGTTTCATAGCGAGCGGGCGGACCTACGATGAACCGGAAAGACATGTAGTTGAAGTCCGCGGCCAAACGCCCCTCAGCATCTTGCAGAGCACTCAGCAGTTCACTCATGCGGAAGATCAGCGGTACAGCACAGTAGAGATTGGCTTGTTCGGCCAGCTCGCGTAGCCGTGTGACCTGTGCCATGTTGATGCCGCAGGGCTTTTCCAGGGCAAAGGGGATGTTTCGTGCGATCACGGCCTCTGCCAGCGACGGCATTTGCGAATGCCTGCCGAACACGAAAGCAAAATCGACCTCCTCGCGCTCAAGCAACTCATAGGATGAGCTATACAGCGCACATTTGAATCGCTCAGCAATGGCCTCGCCCTTCACGTGCTCTGAATCCGACACGGCCACCACTTGGACCCCATGGGTCTCAAGGGCATTCAGATACAGTGGGACATGCCAATGGCTGACTTCCAGTAACGCAACTTTCATATGTACTCACTCCTGGCGCGGTGCTGTTACGTTATCGGGGTGGTAATCGAACCCAAGGAAGCGCAGTGCAAGCAGCGCCTGACCTTTGTGCATGGGGCCCCCGTCCTGGGTACGACAACCTCGTTGACGCGCAGCAGTGCAAAGCGGTGTCGAGTCCGGCGAGTTGATGATATCGACGACGAGGGTGCCGGGTTCGAGCCGCTCGGGATCCACAGGCATAGGATCATTCTTGCTCATGCCAAGCGGCGTGGCATTGATCACGATTTCATAGTCATGTGGGTCGGGAGGGCCGGAATGCGTTATGCAACCTGTTTCGGCAGCAACGGCTTTCGCCAGTTCCTCGGCTCGCTGTTCGTCGACATCGGAAATAGTCAGCGATCGAGCGCCCGCCGACGCGACGGCAAATGCGATCGCTCTGCCTGCGCCTCCAGCGCCGACCAAAAGAACGTTTTTGTTCGCTGGATAGTAGCCTTCCCATTGCATACCAAGCACACAGCCGAGGCCATCGAATACAGCGCCGACCCAGCGTCCGTCTGTCTCGCAACGAATGACGTTGATTGCACCGACTTGACGCGCAGTCGGATGAAGTTCGTCGACAACCGCCAGCATCCTTTGCTTGTGAGGCATGGTGACCAGGATGCCAGCGAGATTGTTCAGTGCCCTGGCACCCGTCACGAACGAGGGCAGGTCATCGGCCTTGACCTCCAATGGAACACAAACCGCGTCTGCCTGCTGTTCTATGAAGAGTCGGTTGAATAATTGCGGAGACTTGGCAGCCGTCAGCGGATGGCCGACCAATCCATAAAGCCGAGTTGTTCCTGTGATATGTGAGGCCATGGTTGCCTGATATTTGATGATGGCAGGGGGAGCAGACTTGCTCGGTTTTAGGGAATCTACAGCGTCCGCGATTAGGCATGGGTAATCACCTGACCTATGACGCTGCTCTGCTCGTCCAACCTGTAGGGGGGCGAAAACCTAATGTCGCCCCAACATGATCGCCGGAGTCGTTAGGAGTGCGCTTGGCTAGCCAAGTCTTTTGGCGCGCCTGTCTTGGGCGCCTCCGACATCGCTGCGGCCCGCATACGATCATATTCATCCTTGGCGATAGGCACCGCGCCGCGCTTGCCAAGATCCTCAAGCCGAATCCGGTATGTTTCACGTGTAGTGAGCGCCGCGATCACAGCGACAACACAGATACCTAATGTTAGAGAACCGATTTTCAGTGGGATGTTGTCGGAGCCTGGGGGCGCAACAGTGACGAAAAGTGCCGGAAGAAACGCAGTCATTGCGGTTCCGATGTTCTGTCCGATGGCCATGCCAGTTACACGCACCCGAGTACGGAACAATTCGGGAAAGAGGCTTGGAAATATAGCGTTATAACCCTGATAGGCGACGCCCCACATGAGTACGGACAGAACCAGCGAAAGCCATAGGTTATGGATGCTGATAGCGTACAGATAGGCGTACGAGAGTATCCCTGCGCAGAGCACGCCAACAATGAGTGGGGGCCTGCGGCCGATCTTATCTGAGAGGTTACCAACGAAGGGGATTAGGATCACCGCGCACATGTTACCCAGCAGAGGAATCCACAAATAGACGCCTGCAGGGAAACCGATTCCATAGGCCGGTTGAACCGCATAGGTAGCGCCGAATACCGAGGCGACAATGGCGATCACCGCAGCAAGTGCCATGCAGATCACACGCAAGAGATCACCCCAGCTCTGCCGGATGACTTCGACAACTGGCAGGACAGTAGCTTCGCCTTGCTTTTTTTGTTTGGCAAATACAGGTGTCTCGTCGACCTGGCGGCGAATGATATATCCCATGATGACGACAACGACGCTGAGCAGGAACGGAATCCGCCAGCCCCAGGATGCGAACTGATCCGCAGGCATAAAGTGAGCGAGAGGCAAGAAAACTGCCGCCGCGAGCAACTGCCCGGCCTGAACCCCTTGGAGAGTAAAGCTCGCGAAGTAACCACGGCGACCGGACGGGGCGTGTTCGAGAATCATGGAACTGGCGCAGGAGATCTCCCCGGCCACCGCAAAACCCTGAATCAGGCGCAACGTCACAAGCAGCACCGGCGCCCAGATCCCGATCTGCTGGTACGTTGGCAGAAGTCCGATGCACATCGTAGAGAAGCCCATCAGGAACATGCAGTAAACCAGAACCGTTTTACGGCCGTGGCGATCACCCAAATGCCCTAGGACGACAGCGCCTATCGGTCGAGCAATATAGCCCACACCAAAGCTGGCCAGAGAGGCAATGATGCCGACCGCTGGGTTATCAGACGGAAAAAAGAGCTGTGGAAACAGCAAGGCCGCCGCGGTCGCATAGATAAAGAAGTCGTAATACTCCAGTGCCGAGCCGATCCAGCCGCTGGCTGCGGCTTTCTTTGACTGGCTTTTGGAATGAGCGTCGATCGGTATGCTCTGCTTCATAACGTGTCTCCGGTTTCTCAATTGTTGTTATTGTAACTACGTTCCATCAGTAATTCTGTTACCGAGATTACCGCCCTGTCAAGGGGAGTCGTTCCTTGGTCGATCAAGGGGGACGCAGGTTATTTGTGAGGTGTTGAGGACGTCCTCGCCAAGCCGAGCGAGCACGCTAAAGCCCGCTCGTGCAATTGAGCGAATAGGGTGTAAGAGGAGCAGGGTGACCTTAAGGCGCGCTAGCCCGCGCGCCTTAATCAATCCGTCTACATGCCGTCTTGCACGTTTGCCAACCTACAAACTATCTCGCGAGGGATAACCGTCGACGAGCCTCGAAATGCTCAACGGATTCGCGTTCTTGAGCGCATCGGGAAGCAATGCATCGGGGTAGTTCTGGAAGCAGACGGGTCTCAGGAAGCGGTCGATGGCCACGGTGCCGACCGAGGTGCCGCGACTATCGGAAGTCGCAGGATAAGGGCCGCCGTGCACCATTGAATCGCAGACCTCGACACCCGTTGGGTAGCCATTGATGAGGATGCGACCGACCTTCACCTCCAACAAAGCAGTCAACTCTGCGAATTGCGTTAGGTCTTCTGGTTCACCAATCAAGGTTGCGGTCAACTGTCCGTGAAGGGCATTGATGGCCGCGTTGAGCTGCGCCTGGTCAGTGACCTCGATGAAGATAGATGTAGGGCCAAAGATTTCCTCTTGAAGGACCTTGTCGCCTTTTAGCAGCAACTCTACGTCGGCTTTGAACAATTGTGGTTGGGCCTGGTGCCCCTGTTGGTTGCTGCCAGCCAGATGCACGATGCCTGGGTGCGCGTGCAGGTTCTGCAACCCAGAAGCATAGCTACTCAGGGTGCCTGCGTTGAGCATTGTCTGTGCCGGTTGGTCGTTTATCAACGCTGTCACTCTATCCTGAAAGGCACTGAATGCATCCGAGCGAAGGCCAACCACCAGTCCTGGATTAGTGCAGAACTGCCCACAACCTTGAACCACTGAGGCGGCAAGATCGTGAGCGATACTGTCGGCCCGACGCGAGAGTGCCTCGGGCAGGATCACTACCGGGTTGATGCTCGACATCTCGGCGAAGACTGGAATGGGCTCGGGGCGAGCGGCGGCCATGTCGCACAATGCTCGACCGCCTTTGAGCGAGCCGGTAAAACCAACGCCCTTGATGAGCGGGTGTTTTACCAAGGCTTCGCCTACGCCACTGCCATAAATCATGTTGAAGACACCGGCGGGCATGCCGCTGCGTTCGGCCGCCCGGATAATCGCATTGGCGACCTGTTCCGCAGTAGCCATGTGGCCGCTGTGGGCTTTGAATATCACCGGACAGCCAGCCGCGAGCGCGGAGGCGGTATCGCCGCCGGCCGTGGAAAAAGCCAACGGGAAATTACTGGCACCAAATACAGCAACCGGACCGATTGCGGTGCGGTACTGGCGAAGGTCAGGGCGCGGCAACGGCTTGCGAAGTGGTAATGCCTGGTCGATGCGAGCGCCATAGAAGTCACCACGCCGCAGTACGTTTGCAAAGAGGCGCATTTGACCGCTGGTACGTGCACGTTCGCCCTGGATACGAGCTACAGGCAGTGCTGTTTCACGGCAAACCAGGGCAAGGAACTCATCGTCCAGAGCTTCTAGCTCTTGGGCAATGGCATCGAGAAATTCAGCCCGTCTGCTCGCGCTCAGGCTACGGTAGCTAAAAAAGGCGTTGTTGGCTGCATGGGCCGCGTCCTCGACTTCTTGCGCGGTCGCCTGGTGGAAGGCATAGGGTAAGGTTTCCCCCGTGCTGGCATCCACGCTCTTGACGATGATGGTACCGGCGGCGCTGCGCTGGCCGCCGATAAAATTCTGGCCGGTGATGAGGGACATCGTTGTCTCCAGGATGAATGTGCAAGAGATAGCTGGGCAAGGCATTCCCAGGATTGAAAATCAGGTGACGGCGCCGATCTGCCAAGGCACGAACTCATTTTGTCCGTATCCGTGTTGTTCGCTCATGCTGCGCTCGCCCGAGGCAATGCGTAGCATGGTTTCAAAGATCGCTGCACCGCACGCTTCGATGGTCAACGTGTCTTCGGCTATTTCGCCGCAGTTGATGTCCATGTCTTCTCGTTGACGAGCCCATAAGGCGCTATTAGTCGCCAGCTTGATTGATGGGGCAGGGGCACAGCCATAGGCCGACCCGCGACCGGTGGTAAACGCAATCAGGTTGGCACCGCCAGCGACCTGGCCGGTTGCGGAGACCGGGTCGTAGCCAGGGGTGTCCATGAAAACCAGCCCGTTGGCAGTGACGGTCTGGGCATATTCGTAGACATCCATCAGGTTGCTCGAGCCGGCCTTCGCCACGGCGCCCAGTGACTTTTCCAGAATGGTGGTCAAGCCACCTGCCTTGTTGCCGGCAGAGGGGTTATTGTTTAATTCGGCCCCCATACGCTCGCAGTAACGTTCCCACCAATGAATTCGAGCGATCAGTTTTTCGCCGACTTCACGGCTCACAGCCCGCCGCGTCAGTAAGTGTTCGGCACCGTAGATTTCAGGGGTTTCGGAAAGAATCGCGGTACCGCCGCAGGCGACCAGGCGATCCACTGCATTACCCAACGCAGGGTTGGCAGTAATACCGGAGTAGCCATCCGAGCCGCCGCACTGAAGCCCTACGATCAGATGGCGAGCGCTGACCGATTCACGCTGAATCCGATTGGCCTCGCCAAGCAATTCCTTCACATGGCCAATGCCACTGGCGATGGCCTTGGACGTACCGCCACTGTCCTGAATGTTGAACGTGCGCAAGGTATCACTACGGGTGAGTCCTTGCGTCGTGAGTAATGAGTCGATTTGGTTCGTTTCGCAGCCCAACCCGATCACCAACACGGCCGCAAAGTTGGCATGGGTCGCATATCCCGCCAATGTCCGGCGCAACATGCTCAAACCGTCGCCCGCGGGATCAACGGCGCAGCCGGCGGAATGCGTCAGAGCAACAACACCGTCGACGTTTGGATACGCTTGCAGTGCGGCGGGATTGATGTCCCGACGAAAATGGTCTGCGATGGCCCGGGCTACTGTGGCAGAGCAATTCACTGACGTAAGAATGCCGATGTAGTTGCGCGTCGCGACACGTCCATCCGGGCGTACGATACCCATGAACGACGGGGCTTCACTCGGCTTGACGTTGGGCTTCGCGTCGACGCTGAAAGCATAATCTCGAGTGAATTCCCCCATCGCCAAGTTGTGCACATGGATGTGCTCGCCTGCTTCTATGTCGACAACAGCAAAACCAATGATTTGCCCATAGCGCCTCACCGGTTGACCGGCTTCGATACGGCGGGAGGCAACTTTATGGCCCGGGACGATCGCTTGCCGGATGGTCACGCCTTCTTGCTCAAGGATTTCGCCCGCGAGTAAAGGTCGGCGTGCAATCAGCACATCGTCCAGCGGATTCAAACGCAGCACAGCTGCTGCGCCGGTTTTCATGATCAGTTCCATCGCATCCTCACGGGCTGCTGGGGGGTGGCGCGATCGCTAATAGCGCCGCACTTGTGTGCCGGCACTATAGGATTCATAGAAATGGCTGCCTAATGAGAGCTTTCGATTGCTCGATAACTTTGCCTCATCGACTTTTACTGGGATCGCTGCAGTGCCTCTTCTCTGTAGCAGTTTGCCGCAGTCTGGCGAACTCTAATAAGGTCGCAACAAACATCCGCGTTGGCTCTGACAGGGGCTCATCCTTGCGAGTGATAACCCCGTAATCCTGAGATTCAACTTTGAAGGGCGTATTGAGGATTTGAAGCTGCCCATTTTGCAGTTGCGACTGGACCATGGACTCGGGGAGCATGGCGAGCATTGGCCCAGACTGCAGCAACTGCAGGAAGGTTTGCATCGAAATGGTCTCAACGGTGTTGGTTGGCGGGGCGATCTTGAACAGTGTGAACGCGCGCTCCATGCGTTGTCGGATCGGCGTATTAAAGGGATACATGACCCATGGCCATTCGCTGAGTGCTTCGGTGGGGACTTCCTTCAGTCGGCACAGAGGGTGTGTGCTGTTCACCACAAGACAAAAGGGTTCAGGTCCCAGCGATGTAAATTCGAAAGACTGACAATCCTCATCCGTGAAGCGCGCGATGATCAAATCAAGTTTTTTTTGTTCGAGCATTTCCAGCAGTTGGTTACTGGTTTGTTCGATCACCTCAATAGAAAGCAGGGGGCGATCGCGTTTTATGCTGGCGATCGCTTCAGGCAGCACCACTGATGTTGCGGCGAAAATGGTGCCGATTTTTAAATGGCCATGCCCGCCTTTTCGCAGCTTGTTGACTTGGTCGACGAACGATTCCGCGTCTTCCAAGGTAATACGCGCATAACGGGCCACAAACTCTCCTAGTTCAGTAAGGACCAGGTTGCGCGTTTGACGCTCAAACAGTGGGAAACCCAGGAGTACTTCCAGATCGCGAAGCAATTTACTGATGGCCGGTTGCGTAACATTCATCTGTTCTGCGGTCGTGTGCATATTGCGGGTCTTGGCCAGGCTATTGACCAGTACCAAATGTTTGATCTTCAGCCATCGGGTGACACTGCCAAAAGTAATTTGATCGTTTTCCATTGGATAAGGCCTTGTCTGTCGATAACGAAACAGCATTGATTGGTGAGATTCTTTCATTGGGATTTACGGGGGCGGTCCATTACTTTTACGGCTCTGATGGCTGACTGATCTGGAAGCTCTATGTCGAAGTTGAAACTGACGCGCGAAAACACCCTGCCAGTGGATGGCCTGGCCGGAACGCTGATCGGCCGCGCCTGGATCCCGGGTGCGATTGCAGGCCCCTCGCCGGTGCAGTTGCGTGAGGACGGTGTGTTTGACCTTTCTGAAGTCTTTTCGACAATAAGCGAACTGCTGGAACACGCCTCGCCGTTGTTGGCGGTTCGTCAGACGCCTGGCAGGTACATCGGGACCGTCGAGGAGCTGCTTGGGAACACCGGCATCCATTCCGATCCCGGCAAGGCTTCTCTGTTGCCCCCAGCAGATTTGCAAGTCATCAAGGCGGCTGGGGTGACCTTCGCGTCCAGCATGATTGAGCGGGTAATCGAGGAGCAGGCCCGAGGCGATGCTGCCAAAGCCGAAAGTGTTCGGCGCTTGGTGCAAGAAGCCATAGGCGATAACTTGCGGGCAATCAAACCGGGCTCGCCAGAAGCGATGCGCCTTAAAGCTGTGCTGATCAAGCAGGGTATGTGGTCGCAATACCTGGAGGTCGGTATTGGCCCGGATGCGGAGATCTTCACGAAGGCACCGGTTCTGGCCGCAGTGGGCAGTGGCAGCGAAATCGGCATCCATCACAAGTCTGAATGGAACAACCCAGAGCCGGAAATCGTGCTCGCGGTAAACAGTCGAGGCCAAGTGCATGGCGTCACCTTGGGCAATGACGTCAATTTGCGTGATTTTGAAGGCCGCAGCGCACTGCTGTTGAGCAAGGCCAAGGACAACAATGCGTCCTGTGCGATCGGCCCGTTCATTCGTCTGTTCGATGAAGCGTTTACGCTCGATGACGTGCGCAATTGCGTCGTGGATTTGCAAGTTCAGGGCGACGACGGCTTCATCCTTGAAGGCAGCAGCTCCATGGCACTGATCAGCCGTGACCCGTTGGATCTCGTGGCCCAGACGGTCGGCGGCGATCACCAATACCCTGATGGCTTCATGCTTTTTCTCGGGACCTTGTTTGCGCCTACCCAGGATCGTGAGGAGCCGGGAAGCGGCTTTACACATAAGCAGGGTGATGAGGTCAGCATAGGTAGCCCGTTGCTGGGCACACTGCGCAACACAGTCACCTACAGCCATGAGGCTGCGCCCTGGACTTTCGGCTTGCGGGCGATGATGCACAATCTTGCTGCTCGCGGACTGCTGTAGGTAAGGCGGGGAAGTGAGAGGCATTGGGCGTTCTTCCGCGGAGATTGACCATGCACAGGCGCACGTCTATCGATAAAAGAGCCGGGCCCGAAGGGTTCGGTTTTTTATACCTGTCAGGCGTCCCCACCTTCTGGAGACCGCCTGCGCGTCCAGCTCTGTCTCGATAAGGCCAACCAGATACAAGCGGGTTTGACTTATCGAGTGGCGCCTGCATACTATTGGAACGTCGTTCCAGTACGAACAATGTTGCTCACATTCACCTCATTGTCAAAGATAAGTCGAGAAAAATATGAGAGTCGTCAAAGGTGCTGTTGACCGTTGTCTGGAGGCTATTGAGCTGCTGGCACGTGAAGCTCGCTGGATGCGGATGTCCGATATCGCAGCTGAGTTGGGCCTGGAAAAGGGGCCCGCTCATCGAGTGCTTGCTCAGTTAGTCGAGCAAGGGTGGGCAGAGCAGGATGAAGCCACCTCGCAATACCGCTTGACTCTCAAGCTTGCACTGTTGGGGCAGCGCTATTTACATGGGATTGGCTTGCCTGAATTGGTCCAGCCGATCCTTGAGCAAGTGGCGGTTCAGTGTCATGAGTTGGTGCGGCTGACGGTGGTCAACGAGGGCACCTTGTCCTGGCTGTCTTCGGCCCAAGGCGCTGCGCCGGGGCTCGTGTATTCGCCAGCCATGGATAAACCGATCAATCTCTACGCCACCGCCAATGGCAAGGCCTGGCTGGCATCAATGCCTGATGAGCTGGCCATTGAGCATGCGCTGCGTAGCGGATTGGGGAAAGCTGACGCCGGGATGGGGCCGAAAGCGATCAATAGCATTGAAGGTTTGTTGGCCGAGCTAGCGCTGACCCGAAAGCGCGGGTATGGCTTGGTCATTGAGGAAGCCGAGGCAGGTGTTTGGGCGATTGCCGTACCGGTCAAGCTGGTTCCGTCCGGCACTGTGGTCGGCACGATGAGTATCGCCGGCCCGGTCTTGCGCATGCAGCCTGAACGTTATGACGAATTGCATGCTCTGCTGGAAGATGCAGCCAACAAGCTGGGGACGGTTTGGCCGCGCCAGAACAGCGTGCATACGGAGAACGTATGAGCCAACTCGCACCTGCATGGACCGAGGCGGGGGCAGGGCTGGAAGTCGCCGCTGCCGCTCTGGTCCGTGCACGGCTAGAGGGGGGTCGGCTGGCATCCTTGCCAGGTCCGAACCTGCCAACCAGCCTCGCACAAGGTTTTGCCATCCAGCAGCACGTGGGGCCATTGGCTGGAAAAACCGTGGGGGGGTGGAAGTGTGCGTTACCCCCGGCTGGCAAGTGGATCGTGGCCCCGATCTACAACGACAGCATTGTAAACGGCGAACGTTACCGACTGGCCGCCGACGCCGATAAGGCGCGCATCGAGCCTGAACTGGCATGCGTCCTTGCCCGTGATTTGCCGGCACGTGTCGAGCCTTATACAACTGAAGAGATTGTTGCAGCGATCAGCGATGTGCACCTGGCATTGGAAGTGATCGACTGCCGTTACACCGATCCTCACACACTGCCATTCGAGCAATTGCTCGCGGACGGTCTATTCAATCACGGCCTGGTACTTGGGGCGCCAATCACGCTGTCGAACTCTGCCAGCATGCCCTCTGAACTGGATATCACCCTGAGCGATGCAACGGCAGAGCTTCTGAATATCAAGGGCCGCCATCCGGACGGGGGTCCGTTGTTGCCGATCGTATGGCTGGCCAATTTTCTGTCTACACAAGGGATAGGGCTGCAAGCAGGGCAGGTGATTATCACCGGGTCCTATGCAGGTGTTCTCGATGTGCCCGTCAATCAGCCACTGCATGTTCAGTTCGGCGAAGCAGGCTCATTGTCTGTCCATTTCTCAACGCTGGAGGAGTAACAAATGCGCTTAGTTCGTTTTGGTTTACCGGGGCAGGAACAGCCGGGAATTTTGGACTCGCAAGGGATCGTGCGAGACCTTTCGGGCATTGTCGACGACATCGATGCGTCGGCCCTGAGCCCGACAGTGCTCGAAAAACTACGTGCTGTGGACGTTGAAAAGCTGCCGGTGGTGGCGCCTGGCACACGTCTTGGTCCTTGCGTAGGCAGCGTACCGAACCTGATTTGCATCGGTCTGAACTACTCCGATCACGCGGCTGAAACAAATACACCTATCCCGAGCCAGCCGGTGGTCTTCAACAAACACACCGCGTCCATCAGTGGACCCAATGACCCGGTCATTTTACCAACGGGGGCTCAGAAGCTTGATTGGGAAGTCGAACTGGCCATCGTCATCGGTACGCCTGCCTGGCAGATTGATGAGTCGCAGGCTTTGGATCACATCGCCGGTTATTGCTTGGCCAATGATGTTTCCGAGCGGGCTTATCAACTCGAGTACGAAGGTCAGTGGACCAAGGGGAAAAGCGGCTTTTCTTTCGCACCTCTGGGACCTTGGCTGGTCACTCGCGACGAAATTGCCGATCCGCAGGCACTTGACCTCTGGCTCGACGTGAACGGCAAACGTCTCCAGACCGGTAATACCCGTACGATGATTTTCAGCGTTGCACATATTGTCGCGTACCTCAGTCGCTTCATGCCGCTAATGCCGGGTGACGTCATCATTACAGGAACGCCGCCAGGTGTGGGGCTCGGGCAGAAGCCACCGGTATTCCTCAAGGCGGGTGACACCATGCGTGTCGGTGGCCAAGGGCTGGGTGAACAATTTCAGACCGTGGTTCCTTACGTTGCTGAAATGGGGGCTGCATGGGTCGCCGGTCGCCATCCCAATGTTGACTGACTATCGCTAGAGGAAAACGCTATGAGCTTTGCAGGAACAGGTGTAGTCGCGATCTGGCATGATCTTTTGCCCGAAGCGCGGGACGAGTTCTATGAGTGGCATAACCGTGAACACATGCCTGAGCGGGCTGGAATTCCGGGTTTTTTGCGGGGCCGCCGATACATCGCTTTGGATGCAGGGCCGACCTATTTCAACCTCTATGAGGCTGACACTGTGCAGGTGTTGGGAGGGCAGGATTATTTATCGCGTCTCAACAGTCCGACGGCATGGACCCAGCAGTCAGTGAAGTCCTATCGCAACGTCGCTCGATCCATTTGCGAGGTCACTTACACCAGCGGTGTAGGGCAGGGCGCGTATTTGTTAACGGTCCGTTTCGATGTTGTCGAAGGGCGGCATCAATCGGTGTCAGACGCATTGCGCCAACGCGTGCTTCCTCCCCTTGTTGATACACAGGGTATTACCGGCGTGCATTTGTGTGTTGCTGATGAGGCCGTGAGCAAGGTTGAAACCGCAGAGAAAAAGGCCCGCGCCGAAGGGACCCAAATACCGGCCTGGATCGTCATGATCGAAGGTTGTGCGCCTGACTACGTTCGCGTCGCCGGCGAGTCTTTTGTGGCCGAGTTACAACGGCTGTTGGAGGGGCAATCGATGGGACCAGAAACCACGCTTTATCAATTGGAATACACACGTTGCAAAACGCCGGGGTGTGCGGGTTGATCGCCGAGCGTTCGAGTACGTTTTAACTTTCAGTTGTTGTTCTCACGCAATTTCTCACGAGCGTGCCATTGCAGGCATTGAGTTAGGCTCGCGTCTGCGCACGCTCGGATTTTGCTTAAGGTGATATTAACCAATTATCAAGTTGCTCAATAAAGGGCTGTTAAAAGACAGAAAGGGATTTCCGCAGTTGCTCGATAGTTAACGCTTCGCGCTACCTGTGAGCAAGTTGAATAACGAGCTAAAAATCGCAACAAAACAATAATAACTCATTGTGAGAAAACATCATGCGCTACCCTATTAGTTCCCGCAGCGTGCCTGCACATCAATCCCTGATCAGTCTGACTCTTGCGGTCTGCGCGGGTTCGTCAGTGGCTGTTCAAGCCGATCAAAATAGCGGCTTTGTCGATGGCGCTAAGGCCACCCTCAATTTGCGCAACGCTTACATCAATCGTAACTTCACCAACCCGAACGCCGCCCAAGGTAAAGCTGAGGAGTGGACCCAGAGTTTCATCCTCGACGCCAAGTCCGGTTTCACCCAGGGCGTGGTCGGTTTCGGTGTGGATGTGCTGGGCACGTACTCGGTCAAGCTCGACGGCGGCCGTGGCACGGCAGGTACACAATTGCTGCCCGTGCATGATGACGGTCGTCCGGCCGACGATTTCGGTCGCCTGGGCGTCGCCCTGAAAGCCAAGGTGTCGAAGACCGAATTGAAGGTCGGTGAATGGATGCCAGTGCTGCCGATCCTGCGCTCCGACGACGGACGCTCCCTGCCACAAACCTTCCGTGGCGGCCAGGTGACGTCCACGGAAATCAGCGGCCTGACCCTGTACGGCGGTCAGTTCCGCGCCAACAGCCCGCGCAACGACGCGAGCATGGAAGACATGTCGATGAACGGCCGCGGCGCGTTCACGTCCGACCGTTTCAACTTCGGCGGCGGTGAATACGCCTTCAACGAAAAACGCACCCAGGTTGGCGTCTGGTATTCGGAACTGTCCGACATCTACCAACAGCAGTATTTCAACCTGACCCACAGCCAGCCCATCGGCGACTGGACCCTGGGCGCCAACCTCGGCTACTTCATCGGCAAGGAAGACGGCAGCGCTCTGGCCGGCGACCTGGACAACAAAACCGCGTTCGCCCTGCTCTCGGCCAAATACGGCGGCAACACCTTCTACGTCGGCCTGCAAAAAGTCGGCGGCGACGATGCCTGGATGCGCGTCAACGGCACCAGCGGCGGCACCCTGGCCAATGACAGCTACAACTCCAGCTACGACAACGCCCAGGAAAAATCCTGGCAACTGCGCCACGACTTCAACTTCGCCGCCGTCGGCGTGCCGGGACTGACCCTGATGAACCGCTACATTAGCGGCGACAACGTGCACACCGCCGCGGTCGACGACGGCAAGGAATGGGGCCGTGAAACCGAACTGGCCTACACCGTGCAGAGCGGCGCGCTGAAAAACCTCAACGTGAAATGGCGCAATGCGTCGATTCGTCGGGACTTCAGCACCAATGAGTTTGATGAAAACCGGATTTTCATTAATTATCCCATCTCACTGCTATAAAGCGTCTTTCGATCGCACTCCTTGATAAGTAGGCGTCGTTTAGGCACGCCGCTACTTTTCTAAAACTCTCTGGTTTTCATGAGCGTTGGTTCCAATAATTTCTGCGCCAGCGCCAAGGCCTCATCTTCAGTAGCTGTCATGAGCATGGGATAGCCCCAAAATTTTTCATACACAACTGCGAACGCTTTGCCTGCTAAGCGTTTGGTGAGACTTGATTCGATATGAATCGAGGCTTTGACATACCTCTTGAGTTCGCTTTTATGGCGCTTCATCCACAGAGCCATTTGTTTCATTTCGTCTGGTGAGTGTTCCGGTTGTTCCTTATCTAGACCTTCGTTGCTTAGGAGGACGAAGGGTTCATTGCGAGCAATCAAGGCTTCGAACTTAGCAAGTGACTTTTCTTGGCTATCGCCCAGTGTGGTTTTTTGCAACCAAACGAACGGAAATTGGGTGGCATCGATACGCATTTCTATAGTCCTTCGACGAGTTGCCAAACCTCTGTGATGTCTCGCAGTTTCAGGATACCCTGTAAGCGAGCTGGCGTGATTGCACAGTATTGCCACAATGTTGTTCGAGTCAGCCAGATTTTTTTCTTGGCTTAGCGAAAGGCGCGCACCTGCTATGGCGAACACTGCTAACAAAGACACGTTTACCAAGTGGGACGTCGATAGCTTTTCGCGGCCCGTCGTTGCACTCAGCGCTTCAATGGTTAGCAAGGACTGGGAGCAAGCCAGTCATCAACATCGTAAGGCGCAACTGCTTTACTCCGTGCGCGGTATCCTCAATTGTGAAATAGAAGATGGCGTCTGGATCGTTCCACCGCAATGTGCCGTATGGATACCCGGTGGTTTGTCACATGCGACACGTGGTTCCGGAGAAACAGAATGTTATTGCCTGTTTGTTGAACCTGATGCCGCCCCGGATCTTCCGCGAGGCTGCTGCACGATTGGCGTGTCGCCGCTGTTGCGTGAGTTGCTGCTGAAGGCGGCAGGCTTCTCGGGAAACGCAGTCACTTGCGCGCGCGAAGAACGCTTGATCGCAACGTTGTTGGATGAATTGTCGGCGGCCCCCGTGCAGGACCTGCATTTACCGATGCCTCGCGACACGCGTCTGCGCAGGCTTGCTGAAATGCTCTTGGCCGACCCTGCGGTTAAGATTTCGGTGCACGATTGGGCCACTCGCATCGGTATGAGTGAGCGCAGCATGAGTCGGCTTTTACTGCAGGAAATAGGGATGAGTTTTGGGCGTTGGCGTCGGCAGTTGCATGTGATTCTGTCACTGCAACGTATGACCAAAGGAGAGAGCGTTCAAACGGTTGCATTGGAGCTCGGTTATGAGGGACCCAGCGGCTTTATCACGATGTTCCGCAAAACCGTAGGCAAACCTCCTGTGCAGTATCTTTCCACCCGCTCAGCCAGCGCTCTCATCGCGAGTGAATCATTGCACGTGCCGTCAATCCTGTTTCCTTGATGACGTGTAACGGCGGCTAATCGGACCCCATCGTTTCTGGTGCTGTATTGCGATCTGCCTGTCCCAAGGCATCGTAGAACGATACAGGAAACATACCTCCTTCCTTACCCAATCAAAGTCAAAATTGACGGCGGTTACGCTCAATTCCGGCCAGAAAACGCCCCGTCGCGCACATTGGCTGAACTGGAAAATAATCTGGCCATACCTCGATATCTGGCAATGGCTGCTTGTTGCTAGATTGCGCGACAACGAATGAAAATCAATTTCACTTGAGGTTGATTCCTCACTTCTGTTCTCCGGTCTGGTTCCGGTTGAGTTCTCGGCCTTCCCTCGAATCCGTCTCTCGATGGTCGGCCGCTGTCTGTTTTTTTCTTGATAAGGAATGTCTGATGTGGAGTTCGTTGACTTACTGCGGTGAGAGGCACCATTGCGTGGCTCAGTGTCTGGTGAAAAAACCAGTTGCTGCAGCGCTGATTGTGTTTTTAGGTAGTTCGAGTTGTGTGATGGCGCAGGACACTGTCGAAGCTGATGAGAGCACCCAGTCTCAGGGCGTGATGATCCTCCCATCGGTGACGATAAGCGCGACAGGAACACCCGATGCCACCACGACGGAAGGGACTGGACTTTACACCACTGGCCGGACCACCGCCGCGACTCGCTTGCCGCTGACGCTGCGGGAGACGCCGCAATCAGTTTCCGTGGTCACACGTCAGCGCATGGACGATCAAAAGCTGGATTCAGTCCAGGGAGTGCTGGAGAACACGACCGGCATCTCGTCTTACCAATCTGATAGCCAACGCACGAGCTTTTATGCCCGAGGCTTTCTGATCGACAACATCCAATATGACGGCATACCGGCCGTCATCGGCGACGTC
Source organism: Pseudomonas sp. BF-R-19 (assembly GCF_019956445.1). Taxonomy (NCBI): domain Bacteria; kingdom Pseudomonadati; phylum Pseudomonadota; class Gammaproteobacteria; order Pseudomonadales; family Pseudomonadaceae; genus Pseudomonas; species Pseudomonas sp. BF-R-19. The sequence continues at coordinate 144,776 of NZ_JAHBDN010000022.1, read as the reverse complement.
ATAAACGGCAGCGGTATCAGCGACCTGGAAACTGCCTTTTACGACCGTGTCGAAATTGTGCGCGGGGCTAACGGACTTCTCACCGGCACGGGCAATCCGTCGGCCGCCGTCAACCTGGTGCGCAAAAGACCAACGCCGGAGTTTTCGGCCTCCACCTCTATCAGTGCGGGGTCATGGGACAGTTTTAGAGAGGTGGGGGATATTTCCGTACCCCTGACAACCGACGGTCGCGTTCGGGCACGTATGGTAGGGGTCAATAATGATGGCCACTCTTACCTCGACGGTTATCAAACACAAAAGCAAGCGCTCTACGGGATCATTGAGGCAGATCTCACTGAAGACACTACTTTGGGTATAGGTTACGACTACCAGAATAGTTCCCCTAAGCGACCGACTTGGGGCGGTACTCCTCTATGGTTCAGCAATGTTTCAGAAGCAGAATGGTCGCGTTCCAAATCTGTGGCTGCGGACTGGAGCCGCTGGGACAGTGCCCGGCAGAGTGCTTTTGCCGAACTGGAACACCGGTTTGATAACGGTTGGAAAGTCCAGGGTGTCGTGAATCAGTACCGTACTAAGTATGACACCCAGCTAATGGGGAGTTCTGGTACACCTGACCAGGATACTGGATTGGGCAGTTTTCCTAATGGCGCTTATCCGAAAGCGTTGGCCGGCGAAGGTAAAAGCCGTCAGAACACCTTTGATGTGATGGCGAGCGGTCCCTTCGACTTGATGGGACGCCAACATGACCTGGTGGTGGGAGGTATGAGTTCTCGATATACCTCGAACAAAGACGACGTCAGCCCCTTTTTTTCAGGGTTCACGCCCGTCAACATCTACGATTGGAATAGTCACTTCCCCAAGCCTGACTTCGATGCAATGACGTCAATACCGACCAATACCGAGATTAAGCAGCGCGGTTTCTACAGTACGGCGAGACTCTCTTTGGCTGATCCATTGAAGTTGATTCTAGGCGGGCGGTTCAATCGATACGAGATCGACGAGACCGCAGGCGGAACACCGTTCAGTTTTAAAAAGAGTAATGAATTTACGCCTTATGCAGGTTTAATATACGACATTGACAGTACGTATTCTGCTTATATCAGTTATACCGGCATCTATAATCCTCAATCATCATTCCGAGACAGCAACGGCAACGTCCTTACGCCTACTGAAGGTAAGACGAAAGAGATTGGCCTCAAGGCTGAATACCTGGGAGGCAGACTGAATGCGTCTGTCGCATTGTTTGACACCGAACTGGACAATGCTGCACAAGCGGACGGCAGTCTTCTTACGCCAGGCGGAGCCCAGGCTTACAAAGGAATTGACGGAAACAAATCCCGTGGGATCGAGTTTGACATGCAGGGTGAGGTTGCTACCAATTGGAATGTCTACGCTGGCGTTGCGGCTTTCACGGCCAAAGATGGTAATGACGCCAGGCTTAATGCTCAGGTGCCACGCACTACCGCTCAGATGTTCACGACGTACACATCACCCGGAATATGGGAGAAGCTAACGTTGGGTGGAGGCATCAGATGGCAAAGCCGCTTTTTGAGCAGTAGTACCAGCACACGGGTAGCGGAACAAGATCCCTATGCGTTGACGTCACTGATGGCCCGTTATGAGATGACAAGTCACATGGACGTATCAATCAATGTTAATAATGTGTTTGATAAAAAATATGCAACGCAGAAGGGCGACTTCGACACGGTAAGTTATGGAGCGCCGCGGAATGCTCTGATGACATTGAACTATAAGCTGTAGCTCGCGTGGGTAAGCGCTGCGACCTAACTATTGGGCACCTCGAATAGATCTTGGAAATAGGCAAGCATCTCAACGGTGAGGTTTCGTGATTTCTCCCGTAGGCGCGCACCTGATAAGTCTGCTCCGTGCTCAAAAGCAGTAAGTAACGGTACGTGGTCATACCGTTACTTACATCCAGGCTTTGGGTTCCGATTTCATCTAACCTCCTCGGGTGTCCCAGCTTAATTGCCTTCAGCGCATAACAATCAGTCCGGCAGCAGGGGCCTGTCAGACGACCCTGCGAAAGCCAACGATCGCTTTGGTTTCGAGAAAATCGCCGAACGCAACCTCTCCCCATTCACGACCGTTACCCGACTGCTTGTATCCCCCGAACGGGGCCGCCAAATCCATGTCGGCATAATTGAGCGTGATTTGTCCGGCCCGAAGTTTACGCGCCACTGCCTCGGCGGCTGTATGTTCGCCCTGAACATAAGCGGCAAGACCGAATACCGTGTCATTGGCGATCGCTACTGCGTCTGCTTCATCGGTATAACCGATGATGACAAGCACCGGGCCGAAGATCTCCTCGCGGGCGATAGTCATGTCATTCGTCACGTTGGAGAAGACGGTCGGCCGGACGTAGAAACCGGTGTCGAGCCCTTCAGGTCGGCCAAGCCCCCCTGCGATCAGCGTCGCACCTTCTTCGATGCCGACCTGGATCAGGTTCTGGATCTTGCTCCACTGCGCCTCGGAGGCGACCGGGCCCATTTTGGCATTGTTCGCCGGGTGTCCCACGACCCACTCCGCTGCAGCTGCACGCGCGAGATCGGCGACTTCCGCCATTCGCTCCGCAGGGACTAACATCCGCGACGGCGCATTACATGATTGACCGCTGTTGAGCATAATTTGAGCCACGCCCGCCGCCACGGCTGACGGAAAATCGGCGCTCGGCAAAAGGATGTTCGGCGACTTTCCGCCCAGTTCCTGGTGTACGCGTTTCACCGTCAGTGCAGCATTGCGCGCTACCTGGATGCCTGCGGGGGTGGATCCAGTAAACGAGACGAGATCGACTTCAGGATGGCTAGTCAGTGCTTCGCCAACACCCTTGCCGTCTCCATGTACCAGATTAAAAACACCGGCAGGTACACCGGCATCGTGCATGATCTCGGTAAAGATCGTCGCCGAGAAGGACGACACTTCAGATGGCTTCACCACCATCGTGCAGCCTGTCACCAACGCTGCGGCCACCTTGCAGTTCAACTGATTGAGCGGCCAGTTCCATGGCGTGATTAACGCACAGACGCCAATCGGCTCGCGTACGATCTCAGTGGTGCCCATCTCGTGTTCGAAACTATATTTGGCTAACGCGGCGCGAGCGATTTGAATGTGGGCGAGGCCGGCCGTGACTTGCAATTGCTCGGCAAGCCATAGCGGTGCGCCCATTTCGTCGGACACTGCTATCGCAAGGTCATGTGCGCGCAACTGGTGGGCTGCGATGATTCGATCGAATAGTGCAAGACGCTCATCAACCGATATCTGCGAGAAGGTCTGGAAGGGGCTCTCGCCGCTGCGACCGCTTCATCGACGTCGATGGTGCCACCGAGCGCGACCTGGCCGGCAACCGTTTCGTCAGCCGGATTAATTACATCTATTACGGTATTAGCTGCGGGCTTCACCCACGAACCATCGATGTAAAACTGAAGATTTTTGCGCATTTTAGTCCTCGTCATATTGGGCTTTCCAAAAAGGTCAGGCCGCTGGGATCAGTGCACCCCGCGTCGATATCGAAGGCGCTTGGCCAATCGAATCGCAGAGAGGCGTCGATCAAAGGTCGCAATGGGGCATCGAGTGAAACCATCATTGTCGGCCATGACAAGGTATACGTGATAAACCTAGAGTCAATTAGGCACTTAATGTAGCGCTGGTAGGTTTAGGGATACCGCCAGCAGAACTATCAAGTAATGCGTTGCAGGGTGGCAGTGGCGGGGAGTCGTTAAAAAGAATCACGTAGTCAGCTTTACGTCCGCGGCCTCGTCAAACTTCAACCGGGCCGCCTCAACCTCGGGCAATTTATCGAGCGTCCATTTATGCAATTCGCGAAATGGCTGCTGCAGTGTTCGACCCAGTTGAGTGATCTCATACTGGACTGCCACGGGCGAGAATGAAATGACCTCGCGCGAGACGAGACCATTTCGTTCCAGCCGCCGCAGGCACTGTGTCAGTGCCTTCTGAGTGACGCCTTCCAGACGGCGCCTGATGGCGTTAAAACGATGCGGCCCGTCATCAAGCACCGCCAGCACCATCATTGACCACTTGTCTGCGATTTGGTCGAACAGCGCCCGGCTTGGGCACTCCGACGAAAAACATTGCGGCTTTAATTCCAGCATCGAAGTTTCCTCATGTATACCTAGGCGACTCTAGGTGCCTAATTGACATTTGGTTTACAAAATATACTTATATGGCTTCCGAAAGCAAATGGAGTCCATCCAGTGTCAAATCCTGATACCAGCGTTTTATTCCGTCCTTTTTCCATCGGCTCGCTTGAGCTGAAAAACCGGATTGTCATGGCGCCGATGACGAGGCAATTTTCGCCGGAGGGCATTCCCGGCGAAGGGAGCGCTGCATACTACCGGCGGCGCGCTGAAGGTCGGGCCGGATTAATTTTGTCAGAAGGGACGGTCATCGATCGTCCCGCTTCACGTAACGGTTCCGGCATTCCTTTTTTCCACGGTGAAGCAGCGCTGGCCGGATGGAAGAACGTGATCGATTCTGTCCACAATGCGGGTGGCCGTATGGGGCCGCAACTCTGGCACACCGGTGCAGTGCGTGACGTCAGCGGCTGGGAGCCTGATGCGCCCGTCGAAAGCCCATCTGGCCTCGATTCGCCAAACGACCCGCGCGGTGTGGCGATGAGCGAAGAGGATATTGCAGACACAGTTGCGGCTTTTGCCAAGGCAGCCGCGGATGCCAAACGCCTGGGTTTCGACACCGTTGAGATCCATGGGGCTCATGGTTATTTGATCGATCAGTTCTTCTGGGCCGGCACCAATCTGCGCACCGATCGTTATGGCGGACCGACGATCAAAGAGCGCTCGCGCTTTGCCGCTGAGATCGTGTCTGCCGTTCGTCATGCGGTCGGCCCCGAATTCCCTATCATCATGCGCGTTAGCCAGTGGAAGCCGCAGGACTTTGGGGTGCGCCTCGCCGAGACCCCTGCATTAATGGAAGACTGGCTGCTGCCCTTGGTCGAAGCGGGTGTTGATGTTCTGCATTGCTCGCAGCGACGCTTCTGGGACCCTGAGTTTCCCGAAATTGATGGTGAGAACGGGCTGAACTGCGCAGGCTGGGCAAAGAAAGTTACTGGAGCCACAACCATTAGCGTCGGTTCGGTCGGGCTGGATAACGATGTGACTCACGCATTCGCCGGCAAGGGATCAACCCCTGCGAGTCTGGATCGGCTCGTCGAGCGTATGGAGCGCGAAGAGTTTGATCTGATCGCAGTAGGGCGTGTTCTGCTGAGTGACAAGGATTGGGTCGCCAAAGTGGAACAAGGCGATTACGCGGACCTGAAGGGCTTCAATCCGGCCTCTTTAGCCGAATTGGCTTGAACCTCGTAACGGAGTGGAGAGTGTGAGGCCACACAGGTTTTAGTCTGAAGGAATCAGAGGTCTCGCCTCGGATTCTGCGAGCTCGAGTCGTAATTCGTTGTTGAGTACAGCTTGCACTGTTTCAATGACCGACCTGTTATGACCACTCAACATCCGCCAGAGTTGGATTGAATTACAGTGGCGCCCGGGCATCTATGTGCGAGTCGTAGATGCCCGTCGGCCAGGTGATACGGCGTCGCCATGGGTATGCCCGTATTTTTAGCCATCGCCGCTACTCGAAGTTTGGAGGCGATGAACAGGACTGATCATGACACCTATAAACCAATCAGTGACGCTCATAAAAAACAACGTCACGCGGTTTACCTGTAACGGGTGCGGAACTTGCTGTAAAGAACGTCTTATTCCTCTGACTCTTCAAGAGGCCGAGGAATGGTTAAATCGCGGTGGCGACATCGCAGTCATACTCGAAGTTTTCGACACATCAGCCTTCCCGTTGCCAGAGCACTACGCCCACAGCGTGCAACGCGCGGTAGACGTCGTCAGTGGAGATGCACGTATTCAGGTAATAGCCATTTTCGCGGGCAACGCACTGACACAGTGTCCAAGTTTAGGGGAGGATAACCACTGCGAGATCTATGAAGATCGACCGCTGGTCTGTCGAATCTATCCGATGGAAATCAATCCATTTCTAACCGTACACCCCGCAGAAAAGGTCTGCCCTCCGGAAGTCTGGGAGACGGGAGAGGTGTTGTGTTCTGACCGTATAGTTGATCCTGTCTTGGAGGATCAGATTCAACGCTCCCGTCAGGCTGACCGTGACGACGCCAAGGCTAAAGTTTTAGTATGCGCGGCGATGGGGATGAGTGTTGCCGCCTGGAAAGGCAACGCGCTGGCTGTTTACTTGGCCGACCGTGCGCAGTTGCAGCGGGCCATCAGTCTCGTTCGCGCGGGGGGCGATGTGCCGGCAAATGTGTCTTGGAAAGTACGTGTCAATGATGCTGACCTCCGCACTCGTCTGCATGAAGCAGGTGTTGAACTGGATCTTCGCGCACAGACTGAATATATCTTTCACTCGATTTAATCGGAGAGTTTAGTGATTTGCCAGGCTTATTAGTCACCTAATGACAGCTTCATGCCGATTACTGGCCTATGTCGGCCTTGAGCCAAACTCGCGGCGAATCAACTTTGCCAGCGTTCGAATATAAACTTCGCCATATCGCGCGCAGGCGTAGCCCGCAGGATATGGCGATGCTGGAAACAGGGCTAATCGACTGCTTTAACCATGTCTTCGATGACCTTCTTGGCATCACCAAAGACCGTCATGGTCTTGTTCAGTTAGAACAGTTCGTTGTCCAGGCCGGCATAGCCGCTGGCCATCGAGCGCTTATTGACGATGAAGGTCTTGGCGTTGAACGCTTCGAGAATCGGCATGCCGTCAACCGGCGATTTCGGATCGTTCTTGGCGGCCGGGTTGACCACGTCGTTGGCACCCAGCACCAGCACCACGTCGGCTTGGCCGAACTCGGAGTTGATGTCTTCCATCTCGAACGTCCTGGTCGTAAGACACTTCGGCTCGGCCAGCAGCACGTTCATGTGCCTGGGCATGCGCCCTGCCACTGGGTGGATCGCTTACTTCACGGTCACGTCACGATGGGCAGCTTCTCGGTCAGCTCTTTCAGCGCATGTTGCTCCCGCACTACCGCCAAGCTATAGCTTGGAACGATGATCACGGTGTCGGCGTAGGTCAGCAGGAAGGTTGCGTCGTCAGCCGAGCCGGATCTCACCGGGCGTGCTTCTTTCGAGCCTGCTGCGTCGGCCGCGTCGGCGCTGTTGCCGAAACCACCGAGCAGCACACTAAAGAAGGAACGGTTCATCGCCTTGCACATGATGTACGAGAGGATCGCGTCGCTGTAGCCAACCAACGAACCGGCGATGATCAGCATCGCGAAAAGTCAGTCCCGTGGATGTTCAGCACATCAACGCACAAGTGACCTCCACACAGGTCCGTGACAAGGGCGAGTTGGCTTGCGATTCGTTCGGTGTGCGGGAGTGGCTCTGGCGTGGCGATCAGCTTGACCAAGTCTGCCACCGGGCATCTTCTGGGTGCGGCCGGAAGCATCGAAGCGATCTTTACCGTATTGGCGCTTCCCGACCAGATCGTATCCCCTACGCTCAACTTGAATCATCCCGATGAGGCGGCTGATGGGCTTGACTTGGTAGGCCTCAAGTCCCGGGAGATGGCGATCACGAACGCACTCTCAAATGGGTTCGGTTTTGGCGGCGTTAACGCGAGCGTGCTGTTCCGCCGCTGTGCGCCTGAGTTTGAAGTGTGATGGCAGATTATGCCCAGAAGGCAGCAGATGAGTCGCTGTAAAGGCAGCAAGGCAGATGCGACGCGCGCTCTGATTTTGGACGCAGCGGCGAGGTTGTTTTTCAAAGTTGGTGTGAACGAAGCCAGCATCATGCCTGAGGTAGGCATGACCAATGGGGGGCTATAAGTACTTCAGTTTCAAGGAAGTGCTTGCGGCTGAAGTCTGCCGTCTTTCGTTTCGTAAGACGCAAGGTATATGGGAGGCGCAAGCCGCGCGGGCTGGATTGACGACTGAAAACCCCTATCGATATTTGATCTTCCGGTACCTTGCTTTTGCTGGAGAGGGCCGGTGTGCAATCGTTGCGTTCAGTCATGACGCGGTGGGGCGCGTCCCCGAGCAATTGTGTTCGCAATCCTATCGAGAAGGGACAAGGGTTTTGTTTGACACTTTACTTAGTGTGGCCCAGGCGTCGGGTCCTAGAAGAATGAAGGAGCAAGTGCTGGTCCACCTCTCTGCAATGCTGGGAACAGCGCTTCTGCATAGAACTTTCGGGGCCGAGCAGTGGGGGTAGGAGACTGAGAGGGCTTTGCTGGATCAATTGGACTGATGTTCCTAGACAGCGTGCTGATAACCGCTAAGTCGTCACCGGGTCCGAGCCCACGCCGCTACCCGGCGTAGACATCGACAACAAACGCATTTTGGACTCTACCGGCGCGTTGTCTCTGACCGAAGCACCTAATCATCTGGCGGTCATCGGCACGGGCGTTATTGGGCTGGAATTAGGCTCGTTGTGGCGGCGCCTGGGCGCGAAAGTCACGGTGGTGGATACCTTGACCACGTCGCTCACGGGACAGATCTGGAAGCAGGCAAACCCAGCAACGCTCACTCTCACTCCAGGGCATTACGTTCAAGCTCAGTTCAAAAGTCACCACCCCAACCACGTCGAATCACGGCGTGAATCTCAGCGTGGAACCCGCAGACGGTGGCGACGCTGAGCTGATCGAGGCTGATGGCCGCGCCTACAAGATTGGGAAATTCCCGTTCAGCGCCAACAGTCGCTCGAAGGTCAATCACGAGACTGATGGCTTCGCCAAAGTTCTGGCCGATGAGCGAACAGACGAAATCCTCGGAGTGCATCTGCTAGGGCCGAGTGTAAGCGAAATAATCGCCGAATTTTGCGTCGCCATAGAGTTTACGGCCTCCTCCCAAGACATTGGACTGATCAGCCACGCCCACCCCACTCGCTCCGAAGCGATGCGCCAAGCTTCGATGAGCGTGATTGGGCTGCCGACGCAGTTTTGATGGCAGCGCAAGCCATAATAGGTCAACTTTGCGGGGAGGGTGCCTTTGGTGATGCTAGAAAACTCCTGTGCGTCGCGTTGGAAGATGTGTCACAACTGCGGTCCAAATGGCTTTGCCTTCCAACGTGGGCTCAACCAATCCGTGATACTGCGGCTCGTTGAACACCGCGAGGTTGGGCGACGGACCGCCCTCAATCGATTGCGTTTGACGTGGCGCCGCGTTGGCCTGGGCTGTGAGAGCGAAGGGTTCGCGGTGCCGCAGCATACGTTTTCGCATCGCTTGCCGCGAACAGCGACTGCACGAAGGTGTTGCCCAAGTCAAGGTTGGCTCCGTTCACCAGCGCCACGCTACCTTTGATCTGTATACTGATTCTCCCGTTGTTGCTTGTTACGGAAACGAGACGCAAAGCCTCAGTAACTTCGCTTTTATTTCGCGAGATTGCCTCGTAGAAGGAACAGCGCAAGCGCGATCAGGCACGCTGTCGTCTGTACACCGCCCAGCGTCGTGACCGGCGCAAATGTTAGTACCGAGACTAGCCAGGTTGTCAGTGCAGCCGCCCCCATGGAAAAAAAACCCAGCAGGGCGGAAGCCATCCCGGCTTCTTTGCCGAAAGGCCCCATGGTGATGGCTGTGCCCAGTGGATTGGCCAGGCCCATGCCCCAAAGAAACGTGACCATTGAAAGGGCATACCATCCAAGGCTCGGATCGGTCGGACCTGCGAGGAGTAGTCCTGCGCCTGTCATGGCACAGGCAATGCCGAGTGTGGTAATGAGTCTTGGGCCGTAACGATGCGCCAGGCGCGGGGCCGCCATGCCAGCTGCGAACACAACGAATACCGTGCAGGCGAAGTACAGGCCTGTCTGCAACGACGTCAGGCCGATCCCTTTCATCAAAATAGCGGGGGCAGCGGCGAACGACGCGAACAGTCCGCTCATCAGCAGGCTCATCGAAAGAGCAGGCAGGATGAAGCGCTTATCCAGCGTCAACCGCCAATAGGCTCGCATTACACTCTTGGCTGAATGCGGCGCGCGTCGGTCGGCTGGATGGGTTTCACCGAGACCGCGCACGTAGAAAAAGGCGAGCGCTATGGCGGCTAGCCCTACTAGGATAAAAATTGCCCGCCATCCAAGCGTGACCGACAGCAGGCTCCCCGCCAGTGGTGAAAAACCTGGCGCTGCTGCGGTGGCGATCATGGTCAGCGACAAGGCACGAGCGAGTGCCTCGCCCTCAAACAGATCCCGTGCAATTGCGCGCGACAACACAGAGGCGGCGCACACGCCCAACGCCTGGATGACGCGCCCTGCAATTAGCGTATCGAGTGTGGTGGCGAGGCCTCCAATGACGGTGCCCACCACGAAGATCGCGAGTCCGCCCAGCACCAGCTTCTTGCGTCCGTAGCGGTCAGCCAGTGGCCCGACCACCAACTGGCCCAGTGCAAAGGCGATGAAGAAGCTGGACAGCGTCAGGCCAAGCTCGCGAGCGTCTACCCCCAAGTCTGCGCCGATGACGGGGAACGCCGGCAGGATGATATTCGTGGACAGCGTGCTGATAGCCGCTAAACCTGCAAGCAGTGCCACAATTTTCCCGGTCAGTGGCTGGTTGAATGGTCGCGATTCCGCTCCGATAACCGCCAATGTGCCCTTAGCCTCCATGCGTAATCTCCCGTGCACGCTGTATACAAATAATGTGAGCGGCGTCGCCTTGGAGGCCAGCCTTTCGATAGGTAAAGGATGTATTTTTGACGTCGGCCGCCCGAGTTGAAGGGCGGACAAAAGTTGTCGTCATGGATTTAAATCCTTTGGCTTTTTTTTCAAGGGCGTTTAGGTTCAAGCTTGCGCGCGAAAAAATCATGCCACTGATGTGTCATCGGCATCGTCGCCAAGGCACTCGATACAGGCATCCAGAAGATCGTGCAATTCGGCCACGCGCTCGATGCCTAATAGCTCGTTGAGTGCCGTTTGCGCGATCATCCAGGCGCGCTGTCCTTCAGCTCGCTTCGCGTGTCCAGCCTCAGTCGCCTCGACAAGACGGCTGCGAGAATCATCGCCTGCACCCACCTTCAGCAAGCCTTGGGCAGCCAAAGGCTGAAGGTTCCTGGTCAAAGTCGAAGCATCCATCTGCATGCGCTTTGCCAGATCACTTGGACGAATTGGCCCTAGTCTGACGACATGCGATAGCAGCGCGTACTGCGTGTTTTTCAACCCGGTCTCTGCGATATAGTGGTCGTAGTGACGCGTCACCATGCGTGTGAGCTGGCGAAGCTTAAGGTTGGTGCATCCTTGTGGCTTGATCGGTCTCTTCATGCGGTATATTGTACCTGCAACTATTGCATATACAAGTATGTGGGGAAGGAGTAGCTGATGGATGTTGATCAGGTTGTTGCGCAATGGATTGAGGAGGAGCAGACCGTCCGTGCTCGTCTTCAGGTAACTGATGTTATGCCCAGAGGGCAGGCTTTCAGCCTTACGGGGATGGGCGTCTTTGAGGCTATCTTTGCCGGGGAGTTGCCACCTCCACCTATCGGAGACACCCTCGACTTTGTGCCGATTCACATGGAACCCGGAGTCGCTGTCTTTCAAGGTCGGCCCGGGCGCAGGCATTACAACCCTTTGGGCACCGTGCACGGTGGCTGGTTCGCAACGCTACTGGACTCGGCGGTGGGCTGCGCCGTGCATACAACTCTGGCTGTTGGCAAAGGCTACACCACGCTTGAACTGAAGCTAAATGTGGTGCGTGCCTTGACCGATGCGGTGCCGTTGGTGCGTGCTGAGGGCAAGGTGATTCATGTCGGGAGCCGGGTCGCCACGGCTGAGGGGCGGATCGTCGGCCCTGACGGAAGGCTATACGCGCACGCCACCACGACATGCCTGATTTTCGATCACCCTACAACCACTTCGATGCGCTCTGATGGCCAAGTCTGACATCGTTTTTTGTGCCCCAATCCGGACGCCGATCGGCACCTACGGCGGCGTACTAAGAGACATCCCTGCGCCGGCCCTTGGCGCAATGGCGGTAGCGCTATGGGGCCGGCCCGGCTAGCCGCCCCCGGGGCTGGTCTGCCAGTGCAGCTCTACTCAATGTAAGGCGATTTGGTCGGATCGCTCCCCATCTGATTAACGGAGAAAACATGAGTAGCGTCAACCTGTCTTAACTCGTGCTGCGTTTTGCCGCAACTGATCTAAATAGTCAGCCCATTGCTGAGCAGCCTCCCGGCGCTGCACTAGCAGTTGTGCGCGCGCATATACAGCTCCAAGAGCTCCTGGCATTCGGTGAGATAACGATAGTTCGAGCACGATTGGATCGATACCCAAGTGCTCGTGGGCAATGGTCCGGTAGGTCGCGCGAAAGCCGTGGGCTGTGATGTCGTACTCTGGCCAGATGCGTTGAAAGGACTTGAGCATGGAGGTCGGGTTTATGGGACGTCCCGGATAAACCGGTGAGACGAACACCCAGCCTTTACCTTCTTCATCCACCACGCGGGTTTTATGTAGCTCGCGTAACAGAACCAAGGCTTGTTCAGGCAACGGCACGATATGTTTGCTCTTGTCCAGATGCTTGGTCTTGCTCACCACATAACGCCAATCGGCGCCCACCAAGTCGACATCTTCCCAGCGCATCTGCACCAGTTCGCCTGGGCGGACCGGCAACATGACCAGCAGGCGCATTGCGGTGGCAACGCTGCCGTCGTTGCAGTCATCAAGCCGTAGAAGAAACCTGCCCAGGTCGGCTGGCCTTTCGATCGCCGGGTTGCTGGTCACGACATGGCGGATCTTCAACTCCTCAATGTTGCTAAGCGCCACATTGCGTTCCACCCATCCGCGCCCCTCGGCAAAGCCCAGGACGGCACGGATGATGGTACGCACGCGCCGGGCCATGGCCATGGTGCGCTGGCGGCGCAACTCCGTAATGATTGTAGTGATGTGCTCCAGCTTGATCTCGCTGACAGGTTTGTTACCGATCGCGGGCAAGATGTGGTTGTTCAGCGCTCCGTTAAACCCCGCGATGGATTTGGTTACCAGCTCGGCAGACTTGAACGTTAACCATTGCTTGGCTACGTATTCGAAGGTGCGCACCTCGTTGAGCAGGTGTGCTTCGATCTTGGCGGTCTTGGCCTTGAGCGGAGCGGTGTGGTTAGCCACGTCGCGGCGTGCGCCGCGGGCAATCTCGCGCGCCTCCTTGAGACCAATGTCGGGGTAAGCGCCGATGGAGAAGCGGTTTTCCTTACCATGCAGCCGATACTTCAATCGCCAAACCTTGGAAGGGGATTTGCCGACCTTGCTCGACGTCCTTACCTCCAAGTAGAGGCCAGGGACTTCGCCATCGGCGTGTTTGCCGGGTTCGGTCAGTGAGCGGATCAAGGCATCGCTGAGTTTTCGTTTGAAAACGACCGCATTATCTGGGGGCATCGGTGGGGGCATCCTTTTTAAGGAACCGAAATTTGCCCCCAATTATGCCCCCATGAGTCGTGGAATCCATTGGATTTAGACAGGCGGCAGTGGACTTAAATTATCAATAAGCGGTTGTTATAAAACGGTTTTATGGAATTCAGTGGAATTCCATTACAGGCTATCGGGGTCCCCGAAGAACATCTGGATCCGCGACCGCAACCAGCGCTCCCCCGGATCATTATCCTGCGACCCGCGCCAGGCCATATGCAGTTCGAAACTGCGCACCGGCAACGGCGGATCTTCAGCCCGTACACCGCCCGCGGCAGTCAGCGCATCGGCTGTGTAATCCGGCACCGTCGCCACGATGTCAGTTCCGGCGAGCAAGGTGCTCAGCCCGTTGAACTGCGGTACGGCGAGCACCACATGCCGTTTGCGCCCGAGTTTTTCCAGCTCCTCATCGATGAAGCCGCTGAGGTCGCCGGCGAACGACACCAGTGCATGGGGGCGAGCGCAGTAATCGTCCAGGCTCAACGGCCCCGGCACGGTGTCGGCGCGCAACAGCTTCGGCTGGCTGCGGCGCAGTACCTTGCGCTTGGCGTTGGCCGGCAGGTCGGTGGTGTAGCTGACACCGATGGATATCTCGCCGGATGCCAGCAACCCCGGCATCAGGATGTAGTTGACCCGGCGCACCACCAGCACAATCCCCGGCGATTCGGCACGCAGGCGCTTGAGCAGCATGGGCAGCAAGGCGAACTCGACGTCGTCCGAAAGGCCGATGCGGAACACGGCGGTACTTGTGGCAGGATCGAACTCGGCCGCACGGCTGACGGCGGTGGAAATCGAATCCAGTGCCGGCGAGAGCAGGGCGAAGATCTCGACCGCCCTGGCGGACGGCTCCATGCTGCGGCCGGTACGCACAAACAAAGGATCATCGAACAAGCCGCGCAGGCGCGAGAGCGCCGCACTGATGGCTGGCTGGCCGAGGAACAGTTTTTCCGCAGCACGGGTCACGCTGCGTTCGTGCATCAATGTTTCGAAAACGATCAACAGGTTCAGGTCGACACGACGCAGGTCATTACGATTCATCTGGAGTCCTGGCAGAGTCAGCAAGCTTGACGTGGGCGGCCATATGAGAACAATGGCCAGCAGGAATATTACGGGGAAAGGCTGGTACTCTGCACCGGGTAATTCAGATTTCCTGTAAAGGCGGCTTCGGTTTCTCACGGCATTTGACGATATCGCCGCCGCTGCGGAATCAATGACAGGCATGTCGACTATTAATAGCCACAGATAGTGTTGGGTTGAAAGCCCAGCTAGAGTTCAAGGCATTAGAGGTTCATTTGGCGAGGTTTGCGATGTCCCGCACGATCCGTTTTCACAAGTTTGGTCCTGCCGAGGTGCTCAAATGCGAAGAGCATGCGGCGTCTTTGCCTGCACCGGGCGAAGTGCAGGTGCGCGTCGAGGCGATAGGCATCAGTTGGTATGACACTCTCTGGCGCCAGAACCTGGCCCCGTCCCATGCTCGTCTGCCTTCAGGCCTTGGCCAGGAGATGGCCGGTATCGTCACCGCTGTCGGTGATGGCATCGATGACCTGGAAGTGGGTGACAAGGTTGCCAGCTTTCCGGCCCAAAGCCCGAACGACTACCCGGTCTACGGTGAGCTGATCGTTCTGCCACGCTCGGCAGTCACCCGTTATCCGGATGTGCTCAGCCCGATTGAAGCCAGCGTGCACTACACGCCGTTGTTGATCGCCTATTTCGCTTATGCCGATCTGGCTCGGGTCAAGCCCGGGCAATTCGCCCTGGTGACCGACGCGAGCCATTGCGCCGGACCTTCGTTCGTACAACTGGGCAAGGCCTTGGGTGTTCGAGTGATCGCCGCGACCAAGACCGCGGAGGAACGTGAATACCTGCTGTCGCTGGGTGCCGAGAAAGTGATCGTTACCGAGGAAGAAGATCTGCTCATGCGGATCAACAAAATCACCGATAACCGCGGTGTGGACGTGGTGTTCGATGGTTTGGGCGGTCCGCAGATGTCGTTGCTGGGCGATGTGCTGGCACCTCGCGGCAGCCTGGTGCTGTACGGCCTGCAAGGTGGCAACCAGACGCCTTTCCCGGCCTGCGCAGCCTTCCAGAAGAACATTCAGTTTTTCGTGCACTGCATCGGCAACTTCACTGGCAAGCCGGAACTGGGCATCACCCAGGACCAGGCCGCACTGCAACGTGCCTTGCGCGACATCAATCAGCTGACTGCCGACCGCGTTCTGCTGCCGCTCAAGACTCGGGTCTTCCCGTTTGCCGAGTTTGTCGAAGCACACCGCTACATGGACGAATGCCCGTGTTACGAGAGGGTCGCGCTGCAGGTCGAACCGGCATAACAACTGCCGCAATAACCCACCCAAGAGTCCGTGCCCGCACGGACTCTTTCGTTTCAGCCCCACCCTCCCCAAAAAAAGCCGTCGACCCGCAGGCCGGTCCAGCAACTGAACTGGTTTTTGCCCGTAATCTGTAGCTTCTAATCAGCCACTAAGCCCTGATAATTGAATGATTACTTTCATCTCAAGGAATGAGTCATGGCTGGGTGTCAGGCTGAAACTTTTCAATGTGCGCCGTCGGTGCAAATCTCCAAATTAGTTTGTTGTTGTTTAGTTGCCAAAAACACAGCGACTACTTCCTTCTTTATTTCTTGTATTAAGTGTCTGTGGGACTTTGTCGGACATTTCCTAGGACTTCGCTTTCAATCGGGAAAACCCCTGCCAGCCGGGCACTACAGCCTTACCTCCGTTGTTAAACCGAGGAGGTGTTGCGATCGTTTCAAATGATTTCAAGAAAATTCAAGTGTTAGCATTTGGCAATAAAGTCCATGACTCCATTCGCCCCGACAGTCCAACGGGATTTGCTGTCTGCGCGATGTTGAACTTACGAGTATCAGGTAAATAAAGATGACCAGCATCCATGACCAAGCGATGAACCATGTCTATCAACAAGTGCTGCAGCGATTGCTGGGTTTCTTCTCCCGTGCCGAACGCACTGCATTGCAATTGTTGATTCAGCGTCTGGCGGTAGCGGCGGGGGGCATGGAGCACATTGGCGATTACAAGGTGTTGGCGATCCAGTCCGGGGCCCGTGACAACTGCTACACCCTGGCACTGTTGCGTGCTGCGCAGTTGACCATTGCCACTCGGTCGCCGGCGACATTCCAGTTGCGCATCGCCTCGTTGCGGTTGAACGGGGCAAACTGCGCGGCCGTGGAAAACATGCACCGGACCAACAGCGCATTGTTTGTCTATGACGATCCCCGGGTCGAGGTGTTGATGGTCGATGATCGGGAAGTCTTGCCGTTCAACCACCTGACGCCGATCTCCGACGCCGGTCGCGAGTCCAGTCGCCTGAACCTGCTGCTGATCGGCCATCGACGGGAGTGGCGTGGCGGGTTCGACCTGTGGGATGACGGTTATCTGGCCACGGGAGAGTTCTACGGACAAATCGCCCGCTGGGACTCTGGTGTCGACGCCTTGCTCAGCAGTGACACGCCGCGTCAGCAGAAGCAGTTCATCGACGGTTTGAAGCGTGCCGCCACCAAGGCAGGGCTCAAGCCTTCGCCCGCAGGCGAGGCCGGTTATGCGGGGTTGTTTGCATTGCTCGATGAACTGGGCAGCGACTGTTATCACGCGTTCTACGCCGATTACGGCCAGGCCCGGTGGCGTCCGCAAGAGCGTTTTGAGACCTGTCGTCGTACGGCCTGCATCGACATTCACGACCTGCTGGTCAGCAACCTGGAAGAGCGCTGGCCATTGCTGACTGAGTTTCTCCGGTTCCAGCCTGACGAACTGTCCGCGCAGATCAGCGACAACGAATTCGTCAGCCCGTCGATCTCGGCGCACGTCAGGGGGTTGCAGGCGTGCTACGTGCAAGGCCGCAATTACGAGTCCGGCATTGCGCAATACCTGCAACGCGCCTTGGTGATGATGCGCCGCAAGCGCTTGCCCGAGCGCTTGTGCGAGCAGGCCATCGAGGTCTTCGGTAACCCGGCGACACTGACCGAGCAGCGCGCCCGAGCGGCGGCCGAAGCGCAAAAGAATCTGGACCTGAGTGAAGCACAACTGGTGTGCCTGCTTTTTTCTCCTTTCATCGAACAAGGTGCGGG
Source organism: Pseudomonas sp. BF-R-19 (assembly GCF_019956445.1). Lineage (NCBI taxonomy): Bacteria > Pseudomonadati > Pseudomonadota > Gammaproteobacteria > Pseudomonadales > Pseudomonadaceae > Pseudomonas > Pseudomonas sp. BF-R-19. The sequence continues at coordinate 127,279 of NZ_JAHBDN010000022.1, read as the reverse complement.
GCTTGAGCGTTTCCTGCGTCAGTGCCATCCCGGCATGCTGGTGGCCATGCCCGAGTTGCATCGGGCCATGCAGGGGCATCCGGTCGCCGAACAGATCATGCAATGGATGACTGATGTCAGCGGATTGCCCGTCAGCCTGATCGGCCAGCTTTACCGCATGGAGTGGACGCCCGCAGGCGCTGGCGGGGCGGCTGAAGCAAACAAACGGAGGGCCGCGTCGCAAAATACGCTGGGCGATCCTGATGCTGACAGCACGTTGGCGGATGAATGGTCAGCGGGTCACTGAGCGTGGGCGGATTTTCAGCCAGTGCGGTTGGCCTTCGCCCATGAAAGGTCCACGAGAAACGGATTTCGCCTATCAGGCGGTTTATCGATACCTGGTCAGCCTGATCAACGAGTCTGAAGGAGATTCGCGCATTCGCCTGCCGTCGCTGCGGCATCTGGCGGAGCGTCTCAATGTGTCGATCTCGACCATTCAGTACGCCTATTCGCTGCTGGAGAAAGAAGGGCGCGTCTATTCGGTAGCCAAGTCCGGTTACTACGCATTGCCAGTGTCCTCAATCAACCTGCAGGACAGCGGCAGCGATCTGCTGGAAGCGGTCTACGTCAATGCCAGGCGTCCGGGGATGCTGGTCTTGAGCGCCGATGAACCGGCGTTGCTGCAGCCGCTCGACAGCCCTTTGTTGTTGCTGGAGCGGGAGTTGCTGCGCCAGTATCCCCGACAGCCGCAGTCGCCTTCGCAACCCTGTGGCGAACTCGAACTGCGCACCGCCCTTGCAGCACGCTACACCACGTCTCCGATGCGTTACTGGCACGCCGATGATGTCTACATCGGCGCCGACCTGCGCGGTGTACTGGAAATCCTGATCGCCGTGCTGGGCTTGAAAGACGCCACGATGGTGGTCGAATCGCCGTGCGACTGGACGATCCTGCGTTTGCTTCAAGCTGCCTGCGTGCGGGTGATCGAGTTGCCTGTGCAGGCCGATGGCTGCCTGGATCCGGAACGGCTCAACATGCTGCTGGATACCGAGCCGGTAAGGCTGGTGATGCTTTCATCGGCCCTGAACATGCCCCGCGGCAGCCAGGCGCCTGACGAAAACAGGCAGGCCATTGCCCGGCTGTTGGCCGCGCATGACAGTTGGGTGCTGGAGAACGACTGTTATGGCGAACTTGGATTCGACCTGGGTGGCGTGCGCTTTCGCGACTTGCTGGACCCTGAACGGCTGATGGTGTTTTCCACGTTCGAGAAAATCATCGGGCCTGAAGCGCCCTATGGTTATCTGCTTTCAAGGCATTTGAGCGCTGAACTGCAACGGCACTTTCTGCTGCGTTCCTTCCGTCTCTCGCCGATTCGCCAGAAAGCCATCGCCCGCTTGTACAGCAGCGGTCGCATCGATCAACACCTGCTGGTGCTGCGCCGGCTACTCAAGGAGCGCAAGAGTCAAATGACCCTGTTGTTGCAGGAGCGATTGGGGGATGCCTTGCATTTCGTCGAGCCAGAAGGTGGTGCAACGATCTGGGTGCGCTCGTTGCGTCGGGTCAATGTCCGTCGTGTGTTCCAGCGCCTGTTGGCCCACCAAGTGGTCATCGCGCCGGGCGAACTGTTCAGCCTCCAGGGTCTGCACGGACAGCATCTGCGCTTGAGTCATACCTTCGGCGGCGATCACAACCTGGCGACCGCACTGGGACTGCTGGGGGATGCGCTGCGCCTGGAATCAATCGAGTGAGCGAGACAAAAAATAACAACCTCCGCTGTGTTGGATCGATCCCATCGCCTTGCGGTCAAACTGCCAGTAAACTGCGACCCAATTCCTGAACCACTCTATTCCAGAGGTTTTGCATGACACTCAGTCCTTTTGCGGGTAAACCGGCACCGGTAGAATTGTTGGTCGACATCCCGCGACTGGTAACGGCCTATTACACCGGCCAGCCTGATGCCGCGATTTCGACCCAGCGCGTTGCCTTTGGCACGTCCGGGCACCGGGGCAGCTCGTTCGACTTGAGTTTCAACGAATGGCACGTGCTGGCGATCAGCCAGGCGATCTGCCTGTACCGCGAAGCTCAAGGTATCGATGGCCCGCTGTTTGTCGGTATCGACACCCACGCGCTGTCCACGCCGGCCGGCGCCAGCGCCCTCGAAGTATTGGCGGCCAACGGCGTGACCGTGATGATTGCCGCTGGCGACGAATACACGCCGACACCGGCCATTTCCCATGCGATTCTCTGCTACAACCGCGGTCGCACCAGTGGCCTGGCGGACGGCATTGTCATCACGCCGTCCCACAACCCGCCGCAAAGCGGTGGCTACAAGTACAATCCAACAAACGGTGGTCCGGCCGATACCCACATCACCAAGTGGATCGAAGCCAAGGCCAACGAACTGCTGGCCAACAAGCTCGCTGGCGTCAAGCGCATCAGCTACGAGCAGGCACTGAAGGCCAGCACCACCCATCGTCACGATTACCTCAACACCTATGTCGCCGACCTGATCAACGTGATCGACTTCGACGCCATCCGCGATGCCAAGCTGCGCCTGGGTGTCGATCCGCTGGGTGGAGCGGGGGTGCGCTACTGGTCGGCGATTGCCGAGCATTACCGCCTGGACCTGGACGTGGTGAACAAAGAGGTCGACCCGACCTTCCGCTTCATGACCGTCGACTGGGACGGCCAGATCCGCATGGACCCATCGTCCAGTCACGCCATGCAAGGCCTGATCGGCCTGAAACAACGCTTCGACGTGGCATTTGCCTGCGATCCGGACCACGACCGCCATGGCATCGTCACGCCGTCCGGTGGTCTGCTGGCGCCGAACAACTACCTCGCCGTTGCCATCGACTACCTGTTCCAGAACCGTCCGCAATGGCGCGCCGATGCTGCCGTGGGTAAAACCGTGGTCAGCAGCGGCCTGATCGATCGCGTGGCCAAGCGCCTGGGTCGTCGCCTGTACGAAGTGCCGGTCGGTTTCAAATGGTTTGCCGATGGCCTGTTCGATGGCTCCCTGGGTTTCGGCGGCGAAGAAAGCGCCGGTGCCTCGTTCCTGCGCAAGGACGGCGGTGTCTGGAGCACCGACAAGGACGGTTTGATTCCGGCCCTGTTGGCCGCCGAGATGACCGCCCGCACCGGGCGCGACCCGAGCCAGGCTTATCGTGCCTTGACCGACGAACTGGGTGAGCCGTTCTCGGTGCGGGTCGACGCCAAGGCCAATCCGGAGCAGAAAGCGCTGTTGAGCAAGTTGTCGCCGCAACAGGTCACCTCGACCGAACTGGCGGGCGAGCCGATCCAGAGCATCCTCAGCCACGCACCGGGCAATGACCAGGCTATTGGCGGCCTCAAGGTCATGACCGAGAACGGCTGGTTCGCGGCGCGTCCGTCGGGCACGGAAGACATCTACAAGATCTACGCCGAAAGCTTTGTCAGCGACGACCACCTCAAGCAATTGGTGGCCGAGGCGCAAACGTTGGTGGATGGGGCCATTTCCGCGAAGTAAACGACGTAACTCCTAATGGAGCTGCAAATAATCCTGTGGGAGCGAGCTTGCTCGCGATGGCGGCAGGTCAGTCGACATAATTGTTGAATGTCAGACCGCTATCGCGAGCAAGCTCGCTCCCACAGGGGGGGGCGCTGCCGCCACAAAAAAGGGGCGACCAATACGGTCACCCCTTTTTTTGCGTTTGCGTTCAGCGAATCAAGCCAGATCCACCAGAACAATCTCGCTGTCCTCGATGGCCGTCACCCGCAGCACATGCTCATCGGCAACCGCGACACCATCTCGAGCTTGTGCACGCAAGCCATTGACTTCAATGACCCCGGTGGCCGGCACCAAGTACGCACGACGGCCCTTGTCCAGCGGATATTCGGCAGACTCGCCGGCCTTCAGGTTGGCCGCTACCAGCCGGGCATCGGCGCGGATGCGCAGGCTCTGATCGTCGCCTTCCTTGCCGCTGGCCAGGGTGACGAAACCTTCGCGGTTGCCTTTCGGGAACGGCTTGGCGCCCCAGGACGGCGCCAGGCCGGACTCGTTCGGGATGATCCAGATCTGGAAAATCCTGCTCGGTGTCGCTTCCAGGTTGTACTCGCTGTGAGCGATCCCGGTACCGGCGCTCATGACCTGGACGTCACCGGCTTCGGTGCGGCCCTTGTTGCCAAGGTTGTCCTGGTGGGTAATGGCGCCTTCGCGGACATAGGTGATGATTTCCATGTCGCGGTGCGGGTGTTGCGGGAAACCGGTGCCGGGAGCGATCACGTCGTCGTTCCAGACCCGCAGGTTGCCCCAGTTCATGCGCTTGGGATCGTAGTACTCGGCGAACGAAAAATGGTGGTGAGCATCCAACCAGCCGTGGTGAGCGCCGCCGAGCGAGTTGAAAGGTCTGAGTTCAAGCATGATCGTCTCCAGAAAAGGTTCGTCATGGGGCCAGGTGCCAGAGCCACGAAGCGAGACCGGTGAGTGATGACGGCCATCATCCAACAGGCAACAATCGATAAAAAGCGTAAAAAATGCAGCATTCCCATCGAATGGATTGATATAAAACGAACTCGAAAGTTTCTCATCCAGCTTTCACTTCATCGCATAAGCCAATGAGTCATAAGCAATTGACTAGAACTCGACGGCAAATGCAGACACCATAGCGCTCAACAGCCTCACACCCTGGAGTCAGTCCGCGTGCCGCAACACACCCCCGATCTTCCGCCTGAACTTCGCCCCCTGGCCGAGATGCCGCTGATCAAGCGATTGCTCGCCCGGTTCTTCGGCTACAGCCTGACCCGCCTGCACGCACAACATCGTGCGTCGTGGCTGCATGGCCAGGCCGACGGTTTTCGCAGCGGTCACAGCGCCGGGGTCGATTACGGCTACAAGGAAGGCAAGCTCGAAGGGCTGGAGGAGGGCCGGCAGGTCCTGCTGATCCGCGACTCGCGCAGCACTGAACACCGACCGCCGAATGTCGATGACCTGCTGTTCGACGACTGGCGCCTGCCGTTGAGCGCCGAGTTGAAGAAGCGCATGAAGGCCGATGTCGCCCGCTTGTTGCCGGCCCATGCCCAACCCAGCGCCGCACAGTGGAAAATGATCTTCAGCGACACCCCGTCCACCTCGGTGATCGCGGGTGCCGGTGCAGGCAAATCGACCACCCTGGTGCTGCGTATCTTGCTGTTGACCCATTACCTGGGCTTCGAACTGAGCTCGATGACGGTGGTGACCTTCACCCGCGAGTCGCGCAAGGACTTCATCAACAAGCTGATCGAACTGTTTGCGCTCTGGGGCCGCGCGATCAGTTTCAAGGAGGCGCGGGATCTGGTGCGCACCTTTCATTCGCGAATCCTGCCGATGGTGCGCAGCCTCCCGGGTTTCGAGCGCCTGCAGGCTTTCGAGAACCTCAGCCTGCGGGCTGCACAGGGTGATGAGGAGGTCGACAGCAATCCGTTCGATCTGCGCATCAACGACGCTCAACGCCAACAGCTCAACGCCTGTTATCACCGCCTGCACAGTGACAATGAGCGTTTTCGCGAGCTGATCAAGCCATTGTCCCGGCATGCCCTGCAACTCAAGGAACTGGAGCGCGATCACCCGGATGTGCAGAAACGCATGGGCGTTACCGAGCTGGCGGCCAAACGCGATGAAGAACTGTGCGACGCCATCGAGGACCTGTGGTTTCGCGCCGGTGCCTGGCCCATCAAGGGCATCGAACCGAATCGCCAGGCGTTCGATATCAACGGTTCGACATTCCATTGCCACGGCTACATCCCGTCCCTGGATGCCTGGGTGGTGCTGGGGTTCGATCCTCGGGAAAACCCGCAGGTCACGCGACCGAACGCCAAGCTGACGGTGCGTGCAGAGTGGGCAGTAAAGCGCACCCTGTTTCAAGCTTTCTGTCGTAAGCCATTGATATGGCTTGATAGTTACGATTCATCAAAGCGTGTCTTGGCCTCGCTCGCCGGCGATGCCAGCGCCGGGCCGGGCTTCGATTACAAGGTCAAGGGCGAGCTCGCTTCAGCGCCGCTGCTGGATTGCTTTGTCGCCGCCGCCGGGTTCATCGAAAACCTCGGGCTGGATGTGCCGAGTGCGGTAGGCCAGATGAGTTTCGCCAAGGACGATCCCGACCGGTTCTTTTTCGAGGCATTGAGCCTTTACTGGCGCGCGCTGGAAGATCATTTGCTGGATCAGAAGCCACCGATCATGACCTACAACCGGATGTTCGCCCTGTTCAGCGAGCATTCGCCGGAGAACCTCAAGCTGCTCGGCGACGAGCTGCTGCGGCCACTGTCACACCTGATGATCGACGAATTCCAGGATGTCTCGCCGCAGATCGTCTCCTGGATCAGGGCCAGCCTGGCAGAGATCCGCAGTCGCGGGCCGGCCATGCACGTCGGGCGCGGAGCCCAGCGCTCCTCGCTGCTCTGTGTGGGCGATGACTGGCAGTCCATTTATGGGTGGCGCGGCAGTTCGCCGACCTACTTCATGGAGTTCAACAAGGAGTTCCCGTCGCCGAGCACCACCAAGGTCATGCTCAGCGACAACTACCGCAGCCACCAGCACATCATCGATGCCGCCGAGCACATCGTGCGTGCAGCACCGGCGATTGCCGGGAAGAAAGCCAAGGCCAGCGGTGAGCCCAAGGCATTGCTGCCGGTGAACGTCCTCTATCGTGATGACCAGGGCATGGCCCAGCGCTTGATGGAGCATTACCGAAAGGGCGATTCGATCTTGATGCTTTATCGAAAAAGTAGCGATAAGGCATTGATAGAAGAGCATATTCAGCCTGTTGTTAATGTTGATTCGAGCTTGCCGTACGAGGCTCGCAGGCTCAAGCAACTGACGTATCACAGTGCCAAGGGCCTCCAGGCCGATGCGGTGTTTTTGCTGGGCGACTGTCAGCACCTGACCAGTTCACCTTACAAGAATCAGGTTTACCGGCTGGCGGGCCTGGGCAAGGCAGGTGACAGTGAGCCCTACGACAACGCCCAGAAGGACGAGATCCTGCGGTTGGCCTACGTGGGTATTACCCGCGCTGTAAGCCATTGCTACTGGTACGTCGATGCCCAAGACACCCAGGCCGCGAACATGCCCAAGGCTTCCGACCGGATCGGCAAGGGCAAGGCGTTCTTTGTCGATCATCGACAGGGCAAGGCTTCAGGCTGAGCGTTTAAACGCTGCCCACAAAAAAGCCCACCTGATGTGGGCTTTTTTCGTGGACCGCCTTCAGGCATAACTCCTGAACGCTTCTGGTGGAACGAAGGCTTCAAGTTCATCCTCCACCGCTTCGATTATCAGTTCTACATCCGCAGCATTCATGACGGTGGCGCAAGGAATACCGGCAATGGCGATCATGGTCTCGCCAGTGGCACGATCAAAAAGACGGGCAATCATGCTGCCCGGGGCGTCCATGCTCGCCTCGAAACCCATGGGATGAAAATGCCAGCGCATCAGCTGGCAGGCGTTTGGAAACGTAACCTTACTGAACCCTTTATTCATGTGTTGCCCGCCTTCATTATCGAGCGCGTCCGTTAGCTCATGGTAGGAGGGAAGAACCTTCATTGGTTCAACCAGTGACAGTTTTTAAAAGTAGCATCCGGATGTGAAAATAATGTGGAGTTTTCAGGCCGTTTGGCGATTGCCGCCATTTTTTTTGATCCAGCTCACGCTTATCGACCATTTGCCGGCACCTGCCTTCATCGGTTTAGTCGTTGAAGACAAAGCGCAAGTTGGGCAAGCTCGGTCTTTTCCCGTCGAGATGTTCAATGCACGCCGATGATGATGGCCCGCTGCAAACCCAGGCCACGGGCGAGACGGTCATGCGCTATCACTTGCGCTGGAAGCACCGGGATCTGGACGGCGTCATGGCGCTTTATCACCCTGAAGTCCAGTACAACGATTTTTTCCAGAACAAGGTCATGGGCCTGGCCGAGTTGCGCGAGTATGTGCGCAGCAGCATGCCCCGGGATCCGGATGAAGCGCTGGAGCATTCCGACCGTATTCGACTGGACGGCAACACCGCGTTCATTCAGTACCGCATCACCTTGCGCGGCGGTGAAGGGCTGGTGTCGTTTCGCGCCAGCGAAGCGATCACCGTCAAGGACGGGCTGATCTGGCGGGTCAATGAATATGCGTCATTGGTCCACGAACAACCCGGCAGTAAAACGTCCGGCAACCAGCGCCCGGCGGTCAGCCGTCTCGGCCTGTCGCCGCGCCAATTGAGCTTCATGGCTGATGACCTGCAGCAGTATTTCCAGGAGCAGCAGCCTTATCTGGACCCGGAGCTGGATCTGCAACGAGTGGCGAAGGAGTGTGGCTACAGCCGCAACCAGATTTCCTACCTGTTGAATCAGGTGCTGGGCCAGAGCTTCTACCGCTACGTCAACCAGGCACGCCTGCGACATTTGCTTGCAGCGCTGGACGCCGCCACACCGCCAGTGCGTATCGATGAGCTGGCCTTCGCTGCCGGGTTCAATTCGCTGTCGGCGTTCTACAGCTGTTTCCGCCAGCACACCGGCCAGTCCCCCAAGGCCTACGTCAAACAAATTTCTTTGCGTGCACGCGCGCAAGACAACCCCTGAGCCCACGCACTAGGATCAACGCCATCGAAGTTCGAGTGGCGGAGTCTTGCATGCCGGCGTGGCGCACTATCAGTTTGTGGATGGACCAGCTCGACGAGCCGCTATTGGCGCGTCCGGCGCTGGAGCGGGATCTGGATGTCGACGTGGCGATCATCGGCGCGGGCTACACCGGGCTCTGGACCGCGTACTACCTCAAGCAACACAAACCAGACCTGAACATCGCCATCGTCGAAGCGCAAACCGCCGGCTTCGGCGCGTCGGGGCGCAATGGCGGTTGGTTGATGGGCAACTTGCTTGGTGAGGATCGCCTGCTGGCCAACCTGCCGGCCGAAGAGCGCCGCGCCTCCTACGCTTTGTTGCACAGCATTCCCGATGAAGTGAAAATTGTCCTCGAACGTGAGGGGATCGACTGCGATTACCGTAAAGGCGGGGTGCTGTATTGCGCCGCGCGCTATCCGGAGCAGGAGGCCAGTCTGCGTCACTACCTGGACGATCTGCACCGCCAGGGCCTCAACGACAGCCACTATCGCTGGCTGAACCCGGAACAACTGGCGCAACAGATTCGCGTCGCCAAACCCTATGGCGGTATCTACGCACCGCACGTGGCGACCATCCACCCGGCCAGGCTGGTACGGGGGCTGGCCCGGGCGGTGGAGCGCCTGGGCGTCAGAATCTACGAAAACAGTCCGGTCACCCATTGGCAGTCCGGCAGCCTGCGCACGGCGAAAGCTTCGGTGCGCAGTCGCTGGGTGGTGCCGGCGGTAGAAGGCTACTCCGTCACGCTGCCGCCATTGGGGCGTTATCAGATGCCGGTGCAGAGCCTGATCGTCGCGACTGAGCCCTTGTCGGCGGCCACCTGGGACGAAATCGGCCTGAGTCGCGGCCAGGCGTTCAGCGAGGCCAGTCGCCAGGTCACCTACGGTCAGCGCACCGCTGACAACCGATTGATCTTTGGCGCCCGTGGCGGGTACCAGTTCGCCGGCAAGCTGCGCCACGACTTCGACCTGACTGCTGACGAAATACAGCTGCGGCGCTATCTGTTCGGCGAACTGTTCCCGCAGTTGAAGAACGTGCAGATCACCCATTCCTGGGGCGGCAACCTGGGCATGTCCCGGCATTTCCAGCCGCACATGCTTTGCGACCGGGCCAACGGCATCGCCCTTTCTGGCGGTTATGGCGGGGAGGGTGTTGGTGCCAGCAACCTGGGAGGCCGCACGCTGGCCGACCTGATCCTGGGGCGCGACACCGATCTGGTACGCCAGCCGTGGGTCATCCCCCAGCGCGGCCTCGACGCACTGCGGGCCTGGGAGCCGGAGCCGATCCGCTGGCTCGGCTACAACGCGATCATCCGCAGCTTTGTCCATGAAGACCAGACCCTGGCCAACCCGGCCACTGCGCCCTGGCGGCGCAAGCTGGCCAGCGGGGTGGCCGGTTTCATGGAAGGCTTCATGCACTAAACGGTGCGTTCTTCATCTACAGGCTACATCGACAGGTATTCCCATGAGCATCACGCAATTCAAGAACACCGCAACCCTGAAACTGGACGAATCCAATCCGGTCGCCGCGCCCCTGGGTACCCCGGTGGCCGTGGCCTCGACCACCAGCGTCGAACGCGACGACGGCGTCGAGACCGGCGTCTGGGAATGCACCCCGGGGCGTTGGCGCCGGCAGATCGTCGCCCAGGAATTCTGTCACTTCATCCAGGGCCGCTGCACCTTCACCCCGGACGGCGGCGAGCCCCTGCACATAGAAGCCGGCGACGCACTGATGTTGCCGGCCAACAGCCTCGGCATCTGGGACATCCAGGAAACCGTGCGCAAGACCTACGTACTGATTTTTTGAATTTTCAATTCTTTGAAATTTGAAAGCTGATCCTTTGATTGCCTGCCAACAAAAAAAACCTACAGGAATCGACCCATGCTACGAAAGACACTGACTCTGGCCCCGCTGATGCTGGCTGCATCGATCAGTCAGGCCGCCGAAACCGTCAAGATCTACAACTGGTCGGATTACATCGCGCCAGACACCACGAAAAACTTCCAGAAAGAAACCGGCATCGGCTTCACCTACGACGTCTACGACAGCAACGAAACCCTCGATGGCAAGTTGATGACCGGCAAATCCGGCTACGACGTGGTGTTCCCGTCCAACCACTTCATGGCCCGGCAGATTCAAGGCGGCGCGCTGAAGAAACTCGACAAGAGTCAGCTGCCGAACTGGAAGAACCTCAACCCGGTGTTGCTCAAGGCGTTGCAGACCAACGATCCGGGCAACGAGCACGGCTTCCCGTACCTGTGGGGCAGCACCGGCATCGGCTACAACATTGCCAAGGTCAAGGCCGTGCTGGGGGACAACGCCCCGGTGGATTCCTGGGACCTGATCTTCAAGCCGGAGAACATGCAGAAGTTGCAGAAGTGCGGCGTGGCCATCCTCGACAACGGCCCCGAACTGCTACCGGCGGCGTTGAACTACCTCGGGTTGCCGCATCACAGCAAGAACCCGGAAGACTACAAGAAGGCCGAAGCCCTGCTGATGAAAGTGCGGCCGTATGTCAGCTATTTCCACTCGTCCAAGTACACCAGCGACCTGGCCAACGGCGATATCTGCGTCGCGGTCGGTTTCTCCGGTGACATCCTGCAGGCGGAAAACCGCGCCAGGGAAGCCAATAACGGCATCGACATCGGCTACTCGATTCCCAAGGAAGGCGCAGCGATCTGGTTCGACATGGTGTCCATGCCGGCCGATGCCCCGGATGAACAGGCCGGCTACGCCTTCATGAACTACCTGCTGCGCCCGAACGTCATGGCCGGCATCAGCAACCATGTGCATTACGCCAATGGCAATGAACAGGCCGACAGCCTGATCGACCCGGCGATCAAGAACGACACCAAGGTTTACCCAAGCCCGGAAATGATGGGCAAGCTGTTTGCCCTGCAAGCCATGCCGTTGAATATCGACCGGATTCGCACGCGAGTGTGGAACAAGATTCGCACCGGCAGCTGAAGACTTGGTCAGGCGAACGGGACAGGACGTCCCGTTGCCATCGTTATCAGCCGACCGGCTCGGCTGCGCAACTCATCTGCCCTGAGCCGGGTATCTGGAAAAAAACGTCATCGTCGATTTGCCAGAAGCTGTAGCTGCCTTTGTAATCCTTGCCCGTGTACTGGGTTCCGGAATTGTTCGGCACCTGGTTCAGCGTCACCGAGGTGTTGGCCCATTTCAGGAACACCACGCCCGGTTCGACCGTAAAGAAGGTCGCGGCAACCAAAGCGTTAAACCCTGCGCAACGATAAGCCAACGGGCCTTCGGTGAGCCTGCTGGGGTCCTTGGTTCTCGCAATGGCCGAGCCCTGGCGCAGTTGGAACGCACGCTCGGCATAACTTCGCACGACGCATGCCTTGGCTTGAGTCCCGCCACCACACTGGTTACGGGACTCAAGCCAGAACCGCTGATCAATCTCGACTTTATTCGGGCGCGGCACTGAATGGTCGTCGCTGAGCGCCAGGAGATAAAGGCGATTGAGTTCCAGATCCATGCGCGCCAGTTGAGCGTCGTGACAGATTAGCTTTTCGGCGGATGCCTGGGTCGTGGTGCAATCGAAACTGGTTTTGTACGTTGGCAAGGGCTTGGGCTTGGCCTTTTTGGCGGCGTCACACACGCTCGCCGTCACGCATGCGCTGACGGCGAGCACAGAGGCCAGAAGTGGCATGACCATTTTCATTTCGGCGTCACCTGAGTCTTTGCGTGATGCCCGTATTGCAACGCCTGTGTCGAAGCGTTGCACAGTCATTCGGTCGCACGGGGTCTATCGAGTGTAAAGCAGTGCTCGAAACCTGCCACATCGTGCCAGGAGAAACGTCAGTCTTCTTCTTCGCGAATCGTCGCCACTTCATCGGCCCTGACTTTCACCATCGCACCGGAAATGTCCTCAAACTCAAAGAAGCCGTCCTTGGTTTTGGTTTTCGGTATGTCTTTGGTCAGGTATTGAGTGCCGTTCTGCAGCGTCACCACCGTTGGCGTCGAGCAACCGGCCAGCGCCAGCAGGGCCGCTGCAGCCAGGGGCAAGCCCAATGTCTTGATGTCCATGATCAACCTCCCGTTCGTTTAAAGCAGCGCCATCAGCCCGAGGCTGTCACTGCACCTGTATGGCGGTTGGTGCCGCCAGGGGGCAGAAAGTTCTACTGCCCGGAGAAAATTCCGTACAGCGCCGCCATTTATCCTTTTCCGATTGCGCCACGCAGCGTGGAACTGGTATCTGTATGCATAACCAGTACCTCTCGCCATGGCCCATTTTCCAGTGACCGCAAATCCCCTCGACGATCCGTTCTATTACTTGAACAACTTCATGCAAGTGCTTGACTGGCTTGAGCAGCGCTTTGCCGATGTGCTGAGCGTCGACGAGCAGCGTTTCATTAATCAGTTTAAGCGGTTGCCCCGTGAATCGCAGGCACTGCTGGTCAGAATGGTTATGCGCAAGGGTGTTCATTTCAGGGCGAGCAAACTGCACTACGAGGAAATCGGCGATACCGGCAGCGCCGTCGGGCCGCTGCTGGCACTTGGCTGGGTCGATGAGCAAATGCCGTTGGCGGTCGAAGCGCTGTTCGAGGTGCTGCTCAAGGGTGAAATCCTCCAGGCCTTTGGCCCGGTCATCGATCAGCCCAATGGCAAGAAAGCCGATTGGTTGCCGGCGCTGTGCGAACAGTTTCCCCAGGTGCAAAGCTTCAACGATTGGTGCCCGAGTCTGGACGAGCGCCTGTTCAGCCTGACCATCATGCAATTGTGCGACCGCCTGCGCCTGATGTTTTTCGGCAACCTGTATCAGGACTGGTCGGAGTTCGTGTTGGCCGACCTCGGTATCTACACCTACGAAAAAGTCGAATTCAGCGCCGAGTCCCGTGGCTTGCGCAGCCGCGAAGACGTGGATGCCTGCGTCCTCCTGCACACGTACCAGCAACAATTCGAGGCCGGTGAAGCGCTGGAGGAGGTGGCCGAACGGATCAAGGGCCTGGCGCTGGATAATCCGTGGTTGCAACGCCGGCGCGGCAAGCTGCTGTTCCAGATGGCCCAGTACTGCGAACGCATCGCCGATTTCTCCATGGCCCTGAACCTGTACCGCGAATGCGTTTATCCGGGCGCGCGGGCACGGCTCATTCGCGTGCTGGAACGCAGCGGTCAGTTTGAGCAGGCCATGGGCCTGGCCGAGCAGGCCGAACAGGCACCGGAAAGCGCCGCCGAACACCAGCAGTTGCTGCGCGTGCTGCCACGCCTGCGGCGCAAGCTCGGCGGGCCGCCCATCAAGCGGGCTGCGCCGCGGGAAATGCAGCGCCTTGACCTGCAATTGCCCAGGACAGACCCGGCGTTATCGGTGGAGTTCTACGTTCAGGCGCATCTGGCGCAAGAGTCGGCGCCGGTGCACTACGTGGAAAACAGCCTGGTCAATTCACTGTTTGGCCTGCTGTGCTGGCCAGCGATTTTCGCGCCGTTGCCGGGTGCGTTTTTTCACCCGTTCCAGCGGGGGCCGGTGGATCTGCTCAGCGAAGACTTCCAGGTCCGCCGGGCCGAACTGTTTCAGGCGTGCCTGGCCGAACTCGACGACGGGCGCTACCGGCAGACCATCCGCGAACGTTATGCCGCCAAGTGGGGCGTGCAGTCGCCGTTCGTGTTCTGGAGCGTACTCAGCGAAGAGTTGCTGGAGCAGGCCCTCGATTGCCTCCCGGCCGAGCACCTCAAGCACTGGTTCAACCGTCTCTTGCTGGACATCAAGGCCAATCGCGCCGGCATGCCGGACCTGATCCAGTTCTGGCCGCAGCAAAAGACCTACCGCATGATCGAAGTCAAAGGCCCGGGCGATCGCCTGCAGGACAACCAGTTGCGCTGGCTGGAGTTCTGCCATGAACACCAGATGCCCATCGCCGTGTGCTATGTGCAATGGGCGGAGCAGGGCGATTGAGCTACAGCATTGCGGTGCGGGCGCTGTGCGAGTTCACCGCCAAGGTCGGCGACCTCGATCTGCGTTTCACTCCGTCACCGACTGCGCTGGAAGGTATCGTCGGTCACCGCACCGTGGCCTCGCGGCGCAGCGAGGGCTACCAAAGCGAAGTTGCCCTCGAGGGCCAGTATCAGACCTTGACGGTCAAGGGCAGGGCGGATGGCTATGACCCCGGGCAAAACTGTCTGGAGGAGGTCAAGACCTACCGCGGCGACTTGAGCAAACAACCGGCCAACCACCGTCAATTGCATTGGGCCCAGGTGAAAATCTACGGCTGGTTGAAGTGCCGGAAACTGGATCTGCCGCAGATCAATCTGGCTCTGGTGTACTTCGACATTGTCAGCGAAAAGGAAACCTGCCTGGTCGAGCCTTTCGACGCCACCGAGCTGCAACAATTCTTCGAACAGCATTGCGCGCGGTTCCTGCAATGGGCCGAACAGGAAGTCGCCCATCGAGAAGGGCGCAATCTGGCCGCCCAGGGCCTGGCCTTTCCCCATGCCGGTTTTCGACCGGGGCAGCGCCACCTGGCCGAGTCGGTGTTCAAGGCCGTCAGCACGGGGCGCTGCCTGATGGCCCAGGCGCCCACGGGCATCGGCAAGACCCTGGGCACCTTGTTCCCCATGCTCAAGGCCCTGGCGCCACAGCAACTGGACAAGGTGTTCTTCCTCACGGCGAAAACCCCGGGACGCAAACTGGCCCTGGACGCAGCGCAAGTGATTCTTGCCTGCACCGATGCGCCACCGTTGCGGGTGCTGGAGATGATCGCCCGGGACAAGGCCTGCGAACACCCGGACAAAGCCTGCCACGGCGAGTCCTGTCCGCTGGCCCGGGGTTTCTACGATCGCCTGCCCGCCGCACGGCAGGCGGCCAGCCAACTGAGCCTGTTGAACCAGAGCGCCTTGCGCGAGGTTGCCCTGGCGCACGATGTCTGCCCATATTACCTGAGCCAGGAAATGGCGCGTTGGGCCGACGTGGTGGTTGCCGACTACAACTATTACTTCGACTTCAGCGCGCTGCTGTTCGGCCTGGCCCAGGCCAACAACTGGAAGGTCGCGGTGCTGGTCGACGAAGCCCACAACCTGGTGGAACGCGGCCGGCAGATGTACAGCGCCAGCCTCGACCAGGCGACCTTCAACGGCGTGCGCAAAACCGCGCCCGACGTGCTGAAAAAACCGCTGCAGCGGGTCAACCGCGCGTGGAATGACCTGCATAACGCGCAAACCGGCGCCTATCAGGCCTATGACAAGGCGCCGGAAAAGCTGCTTCAGGCTCTGTCATCGTGCAGCGCCAGCATCGGTGACTACCTCAACGATCACCCTCAAGGGCTGGACAGTGCACTGCAGGGGTTTTACTTCGACATGCTGCACTTTTGCCGGGTCGCCGAACTGTTCGATGAGCAGTTCCTGTTCGACATCAGCAAGCGCGACCTCGAGCGCCAGCGCAGCCTCTCGCAACTGTGTCTGCGCAATGTGGTCCCCGCCGGGTTCATCCGCCCGCGCCTGACCGCCGCGCGTAGCACGGTGCTGTTCTCCGCGACCCTCAGCCCCCGGCACTATTACGCCGATTTACTGGGAACACCGGCGGACACGGTGTGCATCGACGTCGAGTCGCCGTTTCACGCCGATCAACTGCAAGTGCACATCGTTGACCAGATCTCCACGCGGTTCGTGCATCGCCAGGCGTCTCTTGAGCCGATCGTGGACTTGATCGCCAGGCAGTTCTGCGAGCGCCCCGGCAATTACCTGGCGTTTTTCAGCAGTTTCGATTATTTGCAGCAGGTGGCGCAGTTGCTGGCCGAGAAACATCCGCACATCAGTCTGTGGTCACAGTCCCGAGGCATGGGCGAAGCGCAGCGTCAGCAGTTTCTCGATCAGTTCCACGCCGACGGCCAAGGGGTCGGCTTTGCGGTGCTGGGAGGGGCCTTTGGTGAAGGCATCGATTTGCCCGGTGCCAGGTTGATCGGCGCATTTATCGCTACGTTGGGTCTGGCGCAGCTCAATCCGGTGAACGAGCAACTGAAACGGCGCATGGCCGCCATTTTCGGTGCCGGTTATGACTACACCTATCTTTATCCCGGTGTGCAGAAAGTGGTGCAGGCCGCTGGGCGGGTGATCCGTACGCAACAGGATCAAGGGGTGGTGATGTTGATCGACGATCGTTTTGGCGAGAGCAAGGTCAGGCAGTTGCTGCCGCGTTGGTGGGCCATGGCAGGCAATTATTCGTAGCATCACAGCATCGGGTTATCGCCCTGTGGGAGCGAGCTTGCTCGCGATAGCGCCGTGTCAGGCAACATCATTGCCGACTGACAGGACGTCATCGCGAGCAAGCTCGCTCCCACAGGGATCTTCGTTGTTGCTGAGGGGGGGATCAGGCCTTGAGATGGCGCAAGCTGCGCTCCATCCGCGCAATGCCTTCTTCCAGCAGCGACCGTGGGCAGCCGAAGTTCAGGCGTACGAACTGCTTGCAGTCATCGCCGAAGTCCAGGCCGGCGCTCAAACCGACCTTGGCCTGTTCCAGGAAGAACTGCTGCGGGTCGTCCAGCCCCAGTGCCGTGCAATCGAGCCACGCCAGGTAGGTGCTTTGCGGCAGGTTCATGGTGATGCCCGGCAGGCGGGTGCGCACGGCCTCGGCCAGGAAGTCGCGGTTGCCTTGCAGGTAGACCTTCAGCTCGGCCAGCCATGGCGCGGCTTCGCTGTAGGCGACGCGGGTGGCTTCCATGCCCAGCGGATTGACGCTGTCGACCATGCCGCAACGGGCGTGGTTGACCTTCTCGCGCAGGTGGCGGTCCTGGATGATCATGAACGAGGTCTTCAGGCCGGCGATGTTGTAGGCCTTGCTCGCCGACATCAGCGTGATGGTGCGCTGGGCGACTTGCGGGCTCAGGGTCGCCATCGGAATGTGCGTGCGGCCGTCGAAGCACAATTCGGCGTGGATCTCGTCGGAAATGATCCAGGCACCGTGCTCAAGGCAAATGTCGGCAATGGCTTGCAGCTCTGCGCGGGGGAAGGCCTTGCCCAGCGGGTTGTGCGGGTTGCTCAGCAGCAGTGCGCCGCCACCTTGCAGCGACTGGCTCAGGGTATTCAGCGGCGTGGTGTAGGTGCCGTCGGCTTGCGCATCGAAATTCAGTTCGACCTTGTTCAGTCCCCAATGCCCGGGCGCATGGCGCAGCGGCGGGTAGTTCGGCACCTGCACAACGACATTCTGTGGCGCCTGCACCAGTGCCTTGAGCGCCATGTTGAAACCGGACTCGACGCCCGGCAGGAAAATCAGCTCCTGGGGCTCGACGCGCCAGGTGTACTTGTTCCAGAGGTCGGCAACGATTGCCTCCCGCAAGTCTTCCTGGGCCACGCTGTAACCGACCATCGGGTGTTCCAGTCGCTTTTGCAGGGCCTGGATGATCACCGGCGGTGCGGCGAAATCCATGTCGGCGACCCACATCGGCAACACGTCGGCCGGGTAGCGGCTCCACTTGGTACTGCCGGTGTGGTGGCGGTCGAACACCTGATCAAAATCGAAAGTCATGCGTAGTCTCATGAAAGCTGGGTTGGAATGCTGACCATGATAAACGCCAAGCCCTGTGGGAGCGAGCTTGCTCGCGATGGGGCCAGTACAGTCAGCATTGAGGTTGCCTGATCCACCGCCATCGCGAGCAAGCTCGCTCCCACAGTCTGTTTGCCTTGGGCGCCCACCGGGAATCGTCCGACGGTCGGCTGTCATGGTGAATTCGACAGCATTGACTACAGTTTGTAGTGTCGGCAGCCAGACTGCCCCGACCGTGGTTGTTCAAAAAAGCCCGGCCATGTACCGGGTTCCACCTGATCAGGAGTGCACGATGGACCTCAGCCGTCGTCAGTTCTTCAAGGTCGCCGGTATCGGCCTTGCAGGCTCTAGCCTGGGCGCGTTGGGCATGGCCCCGACGACAGCCTTTGCCGAACAGGTGCGTCATTTCAAGCTCGCCCACACCCATGAAACCCGCAACACCTGCCCGTATTGCTCGGTCGGTTGCGGCTTGATCATGTATAGCCAGGGCGATGCGGCGAAGAATGTCGCGCAAAACATCATCCACATCGAAGGTGACGCCGACCACCCGGTCAACCGCGGTACTCTTTGCCCCAAAGGCGCAGGCCTGCTGGACTTCATTCACAGTCCCAGTCGTCTCCAGTACCCGCAGGTGCGCAAGCCTGGCACCAAGGAGTGGATACGAATCTCCTGGGATGAAGCGCTCGATCGCATCGCCGACTTGATGAAGGCCGACCGCGACGCCAACTTCATCGAGAAGAACGCCCAGGGGCAAACGGTGAACCGCTGGCTGACCACCGGTTTTCTCGCGGCGTCGGCCTCGTCCAACGAATCGGGTTATATCACCCATAAGGTGATTCGCAGTCTCGGCATGCTGGGGTTCGATAACCAGGCACGTGTCTGACATGGCCCGACGGTGGCAAGTCTTGCCCCGACGTATGGCCGTGGTGCCATGACCAACCACTGGACCGATATCGCCAACGCGAATCTGGTTCTGGTAATGGGTGGCAATGCCGCCGAAGCGCACCCTTGCGGTTTCAAATGGGTGACCGAAGCCAAAGCCCACAACAAGGCGCGGCTGATTGTGGTCGACCCGCGTTTCACCCGTACGGCCTCGGTGGCCGACTATTACGCGCCGATCCGCACCGGGACCGACATTGCCTTCATGGGCGGGCTGATCAATTACCTGCTGACCGAAGACAAGATCCAGCACGAGTACGTGCGGGCCTATACGGACGTGTCGTTCATCGTCAAGGCCAGCTACGGTTTCGAGGACGGGATCTTCAGCGGCTACGACGCGGCCAAACGCAGCTACACAGATAAATCCGGTTGGGGTTACGAAATCGGCGAAGACGGTTTTGCCAAGGTTGACCCGACACTGCAAGACCCTCGTTGCGTCTACCAATTGATGAAGCAGCATTACAGCCGCTACACCCTGGAACTGGCCAGTCAGGTCTGCGGCATGCCCGTGGAGGCCATGAAGAAAATCTGGGAAGAGATCGCCACCTGCTCGCAACCGGGCAAAACCATGACGATTCTCTACGCGCTGGGCTGGACCCAGCACTCAACCGGCTCGCAGATGATCCGTAGTGCGGCCATGGTGCAATTGCTGCTGGGCAACGTCGGCATGCCGGGCGGGGGCGTCAACGCCCTGCGCGGGCACTCCAATATTCAAGGCCTGACCGATCTCGGTTTGCTGTCCAACCTGTTGCCTGGTTACCTGACCTTGCCGGCCGATGCCGAACAGGATTACAGCGCCTACATTGCCAAGCGTGCACTCAAGCCGCTGCGTCCCGGGCAGATGTCCTACTGGCAGAACTACGGCAAGTTCCACGTCAGCCTGATGAAAGCCTGGTACGGCGCCAATGCCACCGCCGAGAATCACTGGGGTTACGACTGGCTGCCCAAGCTGGACATTCCCGGCTACGACATCCTGAAAATGTTCGACATGATGGGTAAGGGCGAGGTCAATGGCTACATGTGCCAGGGCTTCAACCCGATCGCCGCCTTGCCGGACAAAAACCGGGTGATGAAGGCGCTGGCCAAACTCAAGTGGCTGGTGGTGATGGACCCACTGGCTACCGAAACCTCGGAGTTCTGGCGCAACGTCGGGCCTTACAACGACGTGGAAACGGCCAACATCCAGACCGAGGTCATCCGCCTGCCCACCACCTGCTTCGCCGAAGAAAACGGTTCGCTGGTCAACAGCGGCCGCTGGCTGCAATGGCACTGGAAGGGTGCCGATGGCCCGGGGCTGGCGCGCACCGACGTGAAAATCATGGCCGAGCTGTTCTTGCGCCTGCGCAAGCGTTACCAGGCCAACGGCGGTGCTTGGGCCGAGCCGATCCTCAAGCTCGACTGGCCCTACAAAGTACCGGATGACCCGACGCCGGAAGAGCTGGCCCGGGAATTCAACGGCTACGCCGTCGCCGATGTCACCGACGCCTCGGGCGCGGTGGTCAAGGCCGGTCAGCAGCTGTCCGGCTTCGCCCAGCTCAAGGACGATGGCAGCACGGCGTCCGGTTGCTGGATCTTCTGCGGCAGCTGGACCGAGCAGGGCAACCTGATGGCCCGGCGTGACAACAGCGATCCTTTCGGCATGAAGCAGAACCTGGGCTGGGCCTGGGCCTGGCCGATGAACCGACGGATTCTCTACAACCGCGCCTCTTGTGACCCCCAAGGCAAACCGTGGGACGCGAACAAACGGCTGGTGTGGTGGAACGGCAAGGTGTGGACCGGCACCGACGTGCCCGACTACAAAGCCGATGCACCGCCGGAAGCCGGAATGAACCCGTTCATCATGAACCCCGAAGGGGTGGCGCGTTTCTTCGCCCTCGACAAGATGAACGAAGGGCCGTTCCCGGAACACTATGAGCCGTTCGAGACACCCATCGGTATCAACCCGATGCACCCCAACAACAAGCAGGCGACCAGCAACCCGGCCGGGCGGATCTTCGATTCAGTCTGGGAAACCCTCGGGCAGGCCAAGGACTTCCCGTATGCGGCGACCAGCTACCGGCTGACCGAACACTTCCACTTCTGGACCAAGCATTGCCCGATCAACGCCGTTACCCAACCCGAACAATTCGTCGAAATCGGCGAGGTGCTGGCCAAGGAGAAGGGCATTGCTGCCGGTGACCGAGTAAGGGTCAGCTCCAAGCGCGGGCATATCGAAGCGGTGGCGGTGGTGACCAAGCGGATTCGTCCGCTGCAGGTCAACAATCAGGTAGTTCACCAGATCGGTATCCCCTTGCACTGGGGCTTCACCGGCGCCACCCGTCACGGTTACCTGACCAACACCCTGGTGCCGTTTCTCGGCGATGGCAACACCCAGACCCCGGAATCCAAGTCATTCCTGGTCAACGTGGAGAAAGTCTAAATGGCCAGCCAAGACATCATCGCCCGCTCGGCCACCACCACCGTGCCATCCTCGGTACGCCAGCAGGAGGAAGTCGCCAAGCTGATCGACACCACCAAATGCATCGGCTGCAAGGCCTGTCAGGTCGCCTGCTCGGAATGGAACGAGTTGCGTGACGAGGTCGGCCATAACCATGGCACCTACGACAACCCGCAAGACCTCACCGCAGAAACCTGGACGTTGATGCGCTTCACCGAGCACGAGACAGACGCCGGCAACCTGGAATGGCTGATCCGCAAGGACGGCTGCATGCACTGCGCCGAGCCAGGTTGCCTGGCGGCATGCCCCAGCCCGGGGGCGATCATCAAGCACGCCAATGGCATCGTCGATTTCGATCAGGATCATTGCATCGGTTGCGGCTATTGCATCACCGGGTGTCCGTTCAACATTCCACGGATCTCGCAAAAGGATCACAAGGCCTACAAATGCACCTTGTGCTCGGACCGGGTGGCGGTAGGCCTGGAACCGGCCTGCGTGAAGACCTGCCCGACCGGTGCCATCGTGTTCGGCT
This sequence comes from Pseudomonas sp. BF-R-19, assembly GCF_019956445.1. Taxonomy (NCBI): domain Bacteria; kingdom Pseudomonadati; phylum Pseudomonadota; class Gammaproteobacteria; order Pseudomonadales; family Pseudomonadaceae; genus Pseudomonas; species Pseudomonas sp. BF-R-19. Next base: position 105,292 of record NZ_JAHBDN010000022.1, on the reverse strand, counting down.
CCAAGGACGACATGAAGGAACATGCCGCCGAGCGTATCGTCGACCTCAAGAGCCGGGGCTTTGAAAACGCCGGCCTGTACGACCCCGAAGGCGTTGGCGGCACTCACGTGATGTACGTGTTGCACCACGCCGATACGCCAAGGCTGTACGCCGGCTTGCCCGATCACCCGGCGATCAGCCCGTTGGTGGGGTTGTGGAAAGGCATCAGCAAACCCTTGGCGCTGCTGGCCATGGGCGCGGCGGTGCTGGCCGGGTTCTTCCACTACGTGCGCGTCGGCCCGCAAATCGTCGAAGAGGATGAACATCCGGAGCCGCCGGACACCGCCGTGCATGAAGTCGATCCGTCGGTGCACACCTTCGATCCCCGTGGGGAGGGCAGGCCATGAGCAACAAGACGATCCTGCGCTACACCAGCAATCAGCGCACCAATCACTGGCTGGTGGCGATTCTGTTCCTCATGGCCGGGCTGTCCGGACTGGCGTTGTTCCACCCGGCGTTGTTCTGGCTGAGCAACCTGTTCGGCGGCGGGCCATGGACACGCATCCTGCACCCGTTCATGGGCGTGCTGATGTTCGTGCTGTTCCTCGGCCTGGTGCTGCGCTTCTGGCGCGCCAACTACTTCATCGCCAATGACCGCCTGTGGCTCAAGCGCATTGATCGGGTCATGAAGAATGAAGAGGAGGGCGTCCCGCCTATCGGCAAATACAACCCCGGGCAAAAGCTGCTGTTCTGGACTTTACTGCTGTGCATGCTGGTGCTGTTGTTCAGCGGTCTGGTGATCTGGCGTGCGTACTTCAGCGAGTATTTCGGCATCACTACGATACGCTGGGCGATGTTGCTGCATGCGCTGGCCGGTTTCGTGCTGATCCTGAGCATCATCGTGCACATCTATGCCGGCATCTGGATCAAGGGCTCGGTCAGCGCCATGTTGCACGGCAAGGTCAGCCGCGACTGGGCCAGGAAACACCACGAACTCTGGTATCGCCAAGTGGCTCAAGATGAGACCCGCGACGAAGCACCCAAGCGACCGATCACCAAAAAGGGCTGACATTTGCCAACCATCCTCGAACCCGGAGAAATCGAAGCGGCGGCCAGTTCGCCGCCGTTTCTTTACATGCCGCCGTCTAACCTGTTCAACCTGCGCGCCCAGCGCCTGGAAGCGTTGGCAGAAGGGCACCCGCTGGCCGACTACCTGCGCCTGATCGCCGGGTTGTGCCGGGTGCAGCAACAGGTGCTGGACGACCCGCCGTCAAGCGAACCCCTCGACCGACAACGCATCGAGTTGTGCCAGCAACACGGCTTGCCGCCGTTCGCGGCCGACAGCCTGGCGCGCGAAGACGATTGGCAGCTTTACCTCGATGCCTTGTTGCAGCGCTATAGCGCACCGCCGCAATCCGCCGTGGCCGATGCCGTGGACACCTTGCGTCTGGCCGGTACCGGGCAACGCCGCGCCTGGGCAGTGGCACTGGTCAGCGGCCAGTATTCGCTGGTGCCGGCGGCGCTGGTGCCGTTTCTCGGCGCGGCGCTGCAAACAGCCTGGAGCCACTGGCTGTTGAGTACGCCGAACCTCGCGCTGACTGCCGGCGACAGCCTCAGCCAGTGCCCGGCCTGTGGCTCGCCGGCCATGGCCGGGGTGATCCGTCATCGCGGCAAGCACAACGGCTTGCGTTATCTGGTCTGTTCGCTGTGCGCCTGCGAGTGGCATGTGGTGCGGGTCAAGTGCGTGTATTGCGAGCAGAGCAAGGGCCTGGAATACCTCAGCCTTGAAGATGATCGGCATGCCGCCAACCAGGCGCCGTTGCGCGTCGAAGTCTGCCCCGGTTGCAGCAGCTATCTGAAGTTGCTCTATCTGGAGAACGATGCGGACGCCGAAGCGTTGTCGGCCGACCTGTCCAGCCTGATGCTCGACATGCGCCTGACCCAGGACGGTTATCAGCGTCTGGCACCCAATCTGTTGCTGGCGCCGGGAGACGAATAACCGCAGCGTCTACACTCTGGCGCGAGGGTCATTCGTTATCAGGAGCGCCAGATGTCTGCACGCAGTGCCAGCCAACCCCTGCGTCTACCTTCCATCGACAGTCTGTTACGTCACCCGGCGTGCCAGCCGTTGGCCGAGCGCTATGGACGCGACGCCTTGCTGGGCGCCTTGCGGCAATTGCTGGATGAATTGCGCGAAGGGGTACAGCAGGGTTTGCTCGAACCTGCAGAAGTCAGCGCCGACGTGCTGGCGGGCAGGGTCGGCGAGCGATTGGCAACCCAGCATCGCAGCCAGGTGCGTCGGGTGTTCAACCTGACCGGCACGGTCTTGCACACCAATCTCGGTCGGGCGCTGTTGCCCGAGGAAGCGATCGAGGCGGTGCAAATGGCCGCGCGCTATCCGCTCAACCTCGAATTCGACCTGCGCAGCGGCAAGCGCGGAGACCGCGACGACCTGATCGATGACTTGATCCGCGAACTGACCGGCGCCGAAGCGGTGACCGTGGTCAACAACAATGCCGCAGCGGTACTGCTGAGCCTCAACAGCCTGGGCGCGCGCAAGGAAGGGATTATTTCCCGGGGCGAGCTGATTGAAATCGGCGGCGCCTTCCGCATTCCCGACATCATGGCCCGCGCCGGGGTGAAGCTGGTTGAGGTCGGCACCACCAACCGCACCCATGCCCGCGACTACGAGGCGGCCATCGGCCCGCGCAGCGGTTTGATCATGCGCGTGCATGCGAGCAACTACAGCATTCAAGGTTTCACCACGAGCGTGCCGACCGCCGAACTGGCGCAACTGGCGCATCAGCACGGTTTGCCGCTGCTCGAAGACCTCGGCAGCGGCAGCCTGCTGGACTTGACCCGCTGGGGTTTGCCGGCGGAACCGACGGTGCGCCAGGCGCTGCTGGATGGCGCGGACATCGTCACTTTCAGTGGCGACAAACTGCTCGGCGGACCACAGGCCGGGGTGATTGTCGGCCGCAAGGAACTGATTGCCAGGATCAAGAAAAATCCGCTCAAGCGTGCGCTGCGGGTCGACAAGATGACTCTGGCCGCCCTGGAAGCGGTGCTGGGTTTGTACCGCAACCCGGACCGGCTGGCCGAGCGTTTGCCGAGCCTGCGCCTGTTGACCCGGCCACAGGCCGATATCCTCGCCCAGGCCGAGCGTTTGCGACCAGCGCTGGCCCAAGTGCTGGGTGATGGCTGGAGCGTCAGCGCCATGCCGGCACTGGGCATGATCGGCAGCGGTAGCCAACCGGTGGCGAGGCTGGCCAGTGCAGCACTGTGTCTGCGCCCGCTGACGTCCAAACGCTTGCGCGGGCGCGCTCTGTTGCGGCTGGAAGAAGCCTTTCGCGCCTTGCCGATTGCGGTCCTCGGGCGCATCGACGATGACGCCCTGTGGCTGGATCTGCGGCAACTGGACGACGAGCCGGTATGGCTGGCGCAACTCGATCAATTACACGTGGAGGGCCAGGCAGGGTGATTGTCGGCACAGCAGGGCACATCGACCATGGCAAGACGGCGCTGCTCCAGGCGTTGACCGGTCAGGCGGGTGACCGGCGCCGCGAAGAGCGCGAGCGCGGCATGACCATTGACCTCGGCTACCTGTATGCAGCGCTGGAGGTGGATGCGCCGCTGACCGGATTCATCGACGTTCCCGGCCATGAGCGCTTCACCCACAACATGCTGGCCGGGGCGCAGGGCATCGATCTGGTGTTGCTGGTGGTGGCCGCCGATGACGGGGTGATGCCGCAGACCCGCGAGCACCTGGCGATTGTCCAGTTGCTGGGTATCCCTCGGGCACTGGTAGCGATAAGCAAGTGCGACCGGGTCGACAGTGCACGGGTGCAGGACGTGCGCGAGCAGGTCCGCACCTTGCTGGCGCCCGGACCCTATGCCGATGCACCGTTGATTGCGCTGTCGAGCGTGACCGGCGAGGGTATCGAAACCTTGCGCCAAGAATTGCTGCAAGCCCAGCGTGAAGTTCAGCAACGCAGCACCGAAGGAGGTTTTCGCCTGGCGATTGACCGGGCCTTCAGCGTGGCCGGGGCCGGTATCGTGGTGACCGGTACGGCGCTGTCCGGCCAGGTCGCGGTGGGCGATACCTTGCTGTTGGGGCCACAAGGCAAACCGGTGCGCATTCGCGGCCTGCACGCGCAAAACCAGGCCACCGACCACGCTTTTGCCGGCCAGCGCGTGGCGTTGAACCTGAGTGCCGAGCGGCTGGCCCTCGAACATATCCATCGCGGCCACTGGTTACTCGCCGAAGGCCTGTATGCGCCTACCCAGCGCCTGGACATCGACATGCAACTGCTGGCCGGCGAACCCCGTGCCTTCGAGCACTTTCAACCGGTGCACGTGCACCTCGGCACCCAGGACGTTACCGGGCGCGTCGCCTTATTGGAAAGCACCAGCCTGGCACCCGGTGGACGGATGTTTGCGCAACTGCTGCTCAACACAGCGGTGCATGCGGTGAAGGGCGATCCGCTGATCCTGCGCGATCAGAGTGCCCAACGTACGCTGGGTGGCGGCCGGGTGCTCGATCCGTTTGCCCCTGATCGGCAACGCCGCAGCCCCGAACGTCTGGCACAACTGGGGGCGCTGGCGAACAGTGCCGGGCTGGAAGATGTTTTGCCGGCATTGCTGGCCCACAGCGACACCGGGCTCGATCCGCAGCGCCTGGAACGGCAGTTCAACCGACCGCGCAACAGTTGGGTGTTGCCCGCTGACGTACGCCTGATCGATACCCGGCAGGGCGCGTTGCTGTTCAGTGCAAGTCGCTGGGAAGCCTTGAAAGCGCCTTTAGTGGATCAACTCGCGCGTTTCCATCAACTCGAACCGGATCAAATGGGCCCGGACCGGGACCGCCTGCGTCGATTCACCGGTAGCACTCTGGAACGCCCAACGTTTATCAGTCTGCTCGACGAGTTGTTGACCAGCGGCGACATTGCCAGCAGCGGCCCGTGGTTGCACCTGCCCGGGCATCAGGTGCGCTTGAGCGAAGAGGACGAAGCCCTGTGGCTACAATTGCAGCCGCTGTTCGACGCGGCGCAGATCAATCCGCCCTGGGTGCGCAACCTGGGGCATGACGAAGCAACCGTCCGCGCATTGCTACGCAAAATGGCGCGCCTGGGCTTGATGCATCAAGTGGTGCGCGACCTGTTTTACACCGACAGCATGATTCGCCGATTGGCGGCTATGCTGTTGCAACTGGCGGACGCCAACCCGGTGATCCAGGTGGCGGCGTTTCGTGATGCGGTGGGCCTGGGGCGCAAGCGCAGCATCCAGATACTGGAGTACTTCGACCGTATTGGCCTGACCCGGCGTTTTGGTGATCGACGGCAGATTCGCCTGGACAGTGCGTTGGCCCAGCGCACAGAGCTCTGATTCAGGGGCATGATTCAAAGGCATGGTTTCAAGGAAGGCAATCGCGCCCGGTGGCGCGGCCGGGCTTCAAACCCGGTTGGGGACGGCATCCGTTCCCGGGCAGGTTCGACTCCGGCTGCCTTCCGCCACTTTCCGCTCAGAACGGCCCGAAGCCCAGCGGGTACTGGATGACCACGTACACCCGGTCGATATCGTCGCCGGCCTGGGCCGCATTCGCCCGGTGCGACACATGGGACAGTTGCAACGACAAACCCTTGGCCGCCCCGGACTGCACGACGTAGTGCAGGTCGATGTCTCGCTCCCAGTGCTTGCCCCCGTCACCTTGTTGCGGTGCGAAGGAGCCGGTCGCCGGGTCGAACGGGTTGTAGGCGCCGCCTTGTGGCGCATGGGTGCCGTCGATCTGGTCGCCGGTGACGTAGCGGGTCATGAACTTCAGGCCGGGTATCCCGACGTTGGCCAGGTCCAGGTCGTAACGAACCTGCCAGGAGCGTTCGCGGGCGCCGTTGAAGTCGGCGTACTTGATCGAGTTGGCGAGATAGATGGAGTCGCCACCGACGAAATCGAACGGCGTATCACCGTCGACCTTTTGATAAGCCAGGGTGAACCCATGGGCGCCGATCGTATATCTGCCGGACAGGCTGTACGCCGTGTTGTCGATGGCACCGGCCAGCGCCTGGCCGGTGTCCCGGGTGTGATAGAGGTTGGCGTCGAGGAACACCTCGGCCTGCTTGAAGTGCAGGTTGCCGTAGTACTGATTCCAGGTATCGGTCAGCTCCGAGGCATACAGGGCACCGCCGACCGGGCTTTGGGTAAACAGGTCGGCGCCGACAAACGAAATGCCGCCCGCCTCGGTGTTGGCGCCATAACCGAAAAAGTTGCCCTTGCCTGAAGCACTGTCCTGATTCTTGAACGCCGTGAAGTGGCCGACCTGCAGGTTCATGCCATCGATTTCGCGGCTGTTGAGCAGAAAACCTGTGGCGTACTCCGGCTGCAGACGTTTGTCCGCGGTGTCGAATACCGGGGATTCGACCTCCATTTCGCCAAACGCCAGGGTGGTGTTCGATGCCTTGAGCTTGATCGCGCCGCCACCACTGGAGTAGTCGCTTGCGCTGCGGCCGTCACTGCCCACTGGCAGCAATCCGGTTCCGGAATGGCCTTTGCCGCCATCGAGTTTCAATCCCACAAAGGCATGGGCATCGAGACCGAAGCCGACGGTTCCTGGTGTGAAACCGGATTCAAAAGCACTGATAAAACCTTGAGCCCATTCGGCCTGGTAGCTCTTGCCGGTCGGCGAGGGCGATCGATAGTCGCTATTCAGATAAAAGTTTCGGTTGAGCACGCCGAGTGTCGCGCCGTCCAGAAAGCCCTGCGCCGATTCACCCGCCACCGCGGTTCCGGCCGTGCTGGCGAGCAGCACCGATAACCAGAACGGGAATCCGGCCCTGAGTTCTTGCGAGTCACACTTCATCAATCGTTCACCACAGGCACAGTGACTGCGGGTAATGATTCACTGTAGGAGCGAGCTTGCTCGCGATGGTCGTTAACGATAACGCGTGTTGACTAGCAAAACGCGGCGCTCTTGAGACCATCGCGAGCAAGCTCGCTCCTACAGGGTTCGCCCGCAGTCGCTAGTTTTTCCGAGAGCCTTAGTGGCCTTCAGAGGCACCAAACATGGTCTTGGCGTAGATCAGGCCCAGACCGTAGGCACCGCCGTTGGCAATCGAGGTTTTCACGGTTTCGTCGTAGGTCTCGCTGCGGGCCCAGTCGCGTTGCAGTTCCAGCAGGTATTGCAGCGAGGTCATCGGCCGGGCACCGATCTGGATCATGCGCTGCATGGCCATTTCATGGGCTTCGGTGCTGACGTCGCCGCAGGCGTCGGCAATCACATACACCTCGAACCCCTGGTCAATCGCCGACAACGCCGGGCCAACGATGCAAACGGACGTCCACAGACCGGCGAGGACAATCTTCTGCTTGCCGATGGCGTTGACTTCCACGGCAATGCGCTCGTCTTCCCAGGTGTTCATGCTGGTGCGGTCGATCACGTTGTGTTCCGGGAACACAGCCTTGATTTCGTCGAAGATCGGCCCGGAAAAGCTCTTCTCGGCGACGGTGGTGAGAATGGTCGAGACCTTGAAGCCACGCGCTGCCTTGGCCACCAGTGCGGCGTTGTTGCGCAGGGTGACAGCGTCGATCGACTTGGTCGCGAAGGACATCTGCGATTGGTGGTCGATCATGATCAAGGTGTGGTCGGTCGGGGTCAGCAGGGTTTTGCCAGGTACTGCTTTTGCAATGGCCATGACACTGTCCTTACGGGGGTGAGTGAGGTGGTCATGGTTACGTAGATCGGGTCGGGAATATTGAATCGGTGTGCTGTCTTTGATGCCTAGTGCGCACAGTGGTTTGAACCTCAATCCGGTTGTCCATCGGCCCGGTCCTGCACGCGGCCGGCTATCCATTATTCTGGTAATGATGCAAGCGCTAACGGACGAGGAGGGGACGCAATCATGCCTGCACAGGATCGCGAACTGCTGGACCAGGTACTGACCGCTCATGGCGGCCTGGTGCGCTGGAACAGTTTCAATAAGGTCTGCGCCACGATCGTCACCGGCGGCTCGCTCTGGGGCATGAAAGGGTTGACCCAGGACAGCGCGCCACGCCAGATGAGCGTGTGGCTGCATGAACAAAGAGCCTCGGTGAAACCCTTCGGCTCACCGGAGCAATTCACGGCCTATACGCCGAACCGAATCGCCATCGAGAATACCGCGGGCAAGGTGATTGCCGAGCGCCAGGCACCCCGGGAATCCTTCAAGGGCCATGGGGAACACACGGCCTGGGACCCGTTGCACCGGGCCTACTTCAACGGCTACGCGATGTGGTCCTACCTGACCATGCCATTCCTGTTCACCTTGCCAGGCGTCACCTGCGAGGAAATCGAGCCCTTGCAAGAGGGCGCCGAGCTCTGGCGGCATTTGCGGGTGCACTTCCCCGACAGCATCGCAACCCACAGCGCCATCCAGGACTTCTACTTCGGCGATGACTTTCTGCTGCGCCGCCACGACTACAACGTCGATGTGAGCGGCGGCATGCCCGCTGCCCAACTGGTTTATGACTACGTCCAGGCCGACGGATTGCGCATGCCGGGCAAGCGGCGAGCCTATCGGCGCAAGGCCGATGGGCAGGTCAACAAGGAGGCGTTGCTGGTGTCGATCGACTTGAGTGAGATCCATTACTCGTAGCAAAAATTGTGTTTTGGCGTAAACAGGCGGGGCGGGAAGCCAACCGTCGTGTCGATATTCGTCTGGTACCGGAAAAGGGCGCCTGTCTGTCGTCGACCTGAGGTTTGCCTCGGGAGCGGATGCCGGGGGGGAGCCGATATACCCTGTGGGAGCGAGCTTGCTCGCGATGAGGTCGGCACATCCAGCATTGATGTCGGCTGACACTCCGCCATCGCGAGCAAGCTCGCTCCCACAGTTGATCTGTGTCGGACGCGAAATCTGAGGACATCCTCGAACATTGTGGGAGCGAGCTTGCTCGCGATGAGGACGGCACATCCAGCATTGATGTCGACTGAGACTCCGCCATCGCGAGCAGGCTCGCTCCCACCTTTGTTTTGTGGTGTGGCGAGTATTTGTGGGCACCACTGAAACCTGTGGGAGCGAGCTTGCTCGCGATGACGCAGGCACATCCAGCATTGATGTCAGCTGACACTCCGCCATCGCGAGCAAGCTCGCTCCCACAGGGATTTGTGTTTGCCATGCCGCCAATACGGGTTACTGCTTGTGCAAATCGCCGGGTTTCCAGGCCTTGTCGAAAAACGTCTTGGTCGGGCCGTACAGGCGCAGGATCACGAAGAAGCCTTTGCCCGGCAGGGTGCGAATCCAGTTCTTGCCTTCACCCGGTGAATCCGGCCCGAAGTGCACGTCAATCGAACCGTCGGCATTCACCTGCGGTTTGTCCATGGTGTTCAACGAAGGGAACGGCTGGCCGTTGTCCACGCCCGAGGCGGTGATCGAGTCGTACACGGTCACCGACCAGAACAACGCTGCCGGAATACCCTTGGGCAGGTTCAGTGTGTAGGCATTGCTGCCCGAGAGGAACTCGCCTTTGGCGTCGACGAAGGTAGCGGGGTACTTGGCGCCAACGTTCTCCATGTTCACCGCCATGCCGGGGCTGGCCGAGTAGGCATTGGTGAAGAAACCGGTGCGCGGGTCGATGTAGTTGAAGGTGTCGGCGGTGAACGTGGCGTTGCCCGGGAAGACGTTCAGCCACTTGCGGTCCGGATACCAGGTGCCGTTGGCGACGATGGTTTGCGGGGTGTAGGAAGTGGCATGGCCCATTTTGCTTGCAGTCTTCGCGGCCTTGTCGAGTAGGTCGCGAGTCGTCGCGTCCGGCTGGAACGGCTTGCCCTTGATGATGCCCAGGGCGGCGAGCATGCCGCGCATTTCCATATCTTGCGGGTCGACATATTCATGGTCGATAAACCGTGAAAGCATGTCGAACGCGCTGCCATCGGTGGGGTAGAGCATGTTGACCGGGGTTTTCGAGGCGTTGGGGAACTCCATCTTCTTCGCCGTGGCTTCTTTGCCCAGCGGATAGATGCGCGTCTGCTCCATGAGCTTGACCGGTGCGTCGAGCTGTTTCGGGTCCTTGAAGAAACCGCGCCAGAACACAAACACGTTGTAGGTGCGCGAACGGTAGGTCAGGTAGCCCGGCGGCACGTCACCCTTGTAATCCGGTGGCAGCACCAGGTACTTGGCGCCCTTGCCTTTGTCCGGGCCGGGCAGGCCGACATCACCGCACCATTGGCGACCTTCGATCTGGCCTTCGGAGCAGATCGGGCGCTGGAAGAAGTCGTCGAGAATGCCCTGCATTCCCGGCGGCACTTCGATCACCATCGGGCCATCCTGTTTCAGGTCGAGGTAGCCCATGGCATAGATCACGTCGGAGTTCGGCGTGGTCACCAGGGTCTTGGCGTTGAGCCGTTCCTTCCAGATCGGCAACACGTTGTAGCCGGCGCCGAAGGTTCTTTCCGAGCCTTCTTTCATGGCGTACATGTTCAGTGCCGGCAGTGCCCAGATGTAGGACTGCACGGCGCGCTGAAACAGCAACTCGTTCTTGAGCTGAGCCACGCCTTCCAGGGTTGGATAACCGCCGGCGAAGGGCAGGTCGGCCAGTTGTTCATAGTGCGTGGCCGCCTGGGCGCCGAGGCTGACCGAAACGGCCAACGCCAGTGCGGTCAGCGTTTTGCTGACTGCGTTCATCGTCGAAGTCCTTTTCAATTGGTTTTCACTACGGCCGGCGGGGTCCAGTCGCCGTCGAGAGCATCGGCTTGCGGCCAGTAGGCGCGGATATACAGCGAAAATTCGGCGCCTTTAGGCGAGGGCAGCCAGTTGCTTTCCTTGTCCTTACCCGGTGATTCGCTTTGCACGTAAATAGTCAGCGAGCCGTCAGGGTTGGTTTGCAGGGATTTGTTCTTGGTACCGATGGAGTAACGCTTGAGCTCGTTCGGCGAGAAGAAGTGCTGTTCGTTGTACAGCGTCAGCGACCAGAACCCTTTGACCGGCGGCAGCTTGCCTTTGGCAAACGTGACGCTGTAGCCGTACTGGCCGTTGAGGCGCAGGCCGTTCTCATCCAGGTCCTGGTAGAAGTATTTGGTCTCTTTCTGCTGATTGACGAATATGTTCGAGCGCGCGACGGCGGTACGGGTGAAATAGTCAGTGCCGAACGCTGCGCCGTTGCTTACGGTGCTCCAGTGATTGGGCAATTGCAGGCCGTAGTTGCGGAACTGCAACAGCGGGTCGATCACTTCTTTGTCGGCCTTTTTCGCCTCGTCGATCATCGCGGCGCGCAGTTGCGGGTCGGCCTTGGCGACGGCCGCGAGGGCGGCCATTTGCGCATAGCGGGCTTCTTCGCCCGGCAATGGCTTGGCGTCCTTGAGCAGGGCCGGCAGTTCATCGAAGAACTTCTCCGGTACCACCCATTTGGTTTCGGCATTGCCTTCAGAAGCCTGGGCCGGGAATTTCGGCTGCCTGGCCCAGTTGCGCTTCTTCATCTTGCCGTCGTATTGCGACAGCGGGTACATGTCGATGCCCGACAATGCCGGCTGCACGGCCTGGCGGTCGGCGGCGGTGTCGTCCTGGAACACCCGGGGGATCACGAACCCGGTGTTCGTGCGCGAGCGGTACACCCGTTTGATGCCGGGCGGCACCTTGCCGTTCCAGTCCGGGCCGACCAACAGGTAGAAACCTGGCTGGGTGTTATACATTTTTCCCAGTTCGGCGAAGCTGTCGGAACGCAGGTCCACCACCTGATACACCCAGAAGCGGCCGTCGAAGTCCGGCACTTGCAGCACCACCGGTTCGAGGTCCAGGGCAATGCTGCCGGCGCCATACACCACGTCCTGGTTCGGGCAGGCCACCAGCCGCTCGGCCGGGTCGATGTAGTCGCTGAGCATCGACAGCCGATTGATCGGGGCCACGGGTACGATGCCGCCCATCAAGCCGGGCTCGGGCAGGTCCTTGAAGGCCTGGCGACGATTGAAGATGTTGGCCATCGGCCAACCCCAGAAATACGCCTCGCGCGCCATCATGCGTACATAGGGTTCGGTCACTTTGGTTCCGGTGACAGGCCCCGCGACTGGTGCGACTTTGGCGGCTTCGACAGCGTAGCTCGGCGTGCTCAGTGCGGTTGCCGTGAGTGTGCTGATGAGCGTCAGCGCGAAGAGGGCGTGGCGCTGGGGTGAACAGTTCATAAAGCGTCCTTACTTGTTGGCAGTCGCCTGATGCAGGCGAGTCGCTGACAAGATAGCTCATCTTTGCCGGCGCTTGGCTCAGCGTAAGGACTGGTGTGCATCGACTTCACAAAAAACGGCTGGTTAGCTGAAACGAGCCGTTTTTGTCGAGGTATTGCTTGCGGATACGTAAGCGGATGTCAGATCGGGCTTAAAGGTGATCCGCATCTATCACCGCTTTGGCAAACGCCTGCGGATCTTCCTGCGGCAGGTTATGGCCGACGCCACCAGTGATCAGCCGGAACTCGTATTTGCCAGTGAAGCGCTTGGCATAGTCCTCAGGCGCCGGGTGCGGTGCGCCGTTGGCATCACCTTCAAGGGTGATGGTCGGCACGCTGATGGACGGCGCCGTGGCCAGTTTCTGCTCCAGTGCTTCGTATCTGCTTTCACCCTGGACCAGGCCCAGGCGCCAGCGGTAGTTGAACACGGTGATCTCGACATGGTCGGGGTTGTCCAGCGCCTTGGCGCTGCGGTCGAAGGTGGCATCATCGAACGCCCATTTCGGCGAAGCCAATTGCCAGATCAACCTGGCGAAGTCGTGGGTATTTTTCTCGTAACCGGCACGACCACGGTCAGTGGCGAAGTAGAACTGATACCACCACTGCAATTCCGCCTTGGGTGGCAGCGGGTTCTTGCCTGCCGCCTGGTTGCCGATCAGATAGCCGCTGACCGAGACCAGCGCCTTGACCCGCTCCGGCCACAACGCCGAGACAATGTCGGCCGAACGCGCACCCCAGTCATAGCCACCGAGCACCGCTTGCTTGATCTTCAGCGCATCCATGAAGTCGATGACATCACTGGCCAGCGCGGCTGGTTGGCCATTGCGCAGGGTTTTGTCGGACAGGAAATGCGTATCGCCATAGCCGCGCGCATAGGGCATCAGCACCCGATAACCCTTGGCGGCCAGCAACGGCGCGACCTCGTCATAGCTGTGAATGTCATACGGCCAGCCGTGCAGCAGGATCACCACCGGCCCGCCGGCGGGGCCTGTTTCGGCGTACGCCACGTCCAGCAGTCCGGCGTTGACATGCTTGAGCGGTCCGAACGGCGAGGGCGCTGCCTGAGTGGTACCGGCAGGGGGCACCGCTGGCTGCGCGGTGGTGGTCGTTTGCGCGTGGGCCGTGCCGAGCACGCCGAACAGAGTCAGCGCGAGGATCGAAGGGCCGACCAGGTGGCGGCGAGTGTTGCCGGTGTTGCTGTTTGGCAGTGCCATCTTCATGGGGGGTCTCCATTACTAGCCATGGGTCAGGGGGCCGGTCCGAGCCCCTTCAAACCTTGCTTGCATTGAAACGCGACAACGTATCTGGCCTGTGTCGAATCGCAGGGCGGATGAAAGCCTGTGTATCGAGATGTCATGCAGACATACTGTGATACACAGCGGCGTCGATTGGGGATGACCAGGGAGCTGAGGCCTGCATGGGGGCGTTCCATAGAGGCTTAACGTTAGCCTCTGGAAAAGCAGTTCGCCCGGTCCCCTGGAGCAGGGCGTGTGGACGGGATAAAAGCTAACTCGACTAAAGCACTATTTAGTCGAGTTATGTCGATAAATACTGCGAATGCAGCGTTAAATTCACGAATGATGGGGCAGACGGAAAATGACTCAAAGCACCCTGCGAATTGGCGAAATTATCAGAGCCCTGGGCCTTGAGCCCCATGTCGAAGGTGGTTTCTTTCGCAGAACCTACCAATCTGACGACCAGAACATGATCCTGACGTCGGGTGGCCAACGGCATTGCATGACCTCGATTTACTATCTGTTGACCCAGGATTCTCCAATAGGTCATTTCCATCTCAACCAGTCAGACATCGTTCATTACTATCATCTGGGCGATCCGATTCGGTACACACTGATTTTTCCGGACGGCACATTGGAAACCATCGTGATGGGCCACGACGTTCTCGCTGGACAATGTTTGCAGCTGCACGTGCCCGGTGGCATCTGGAAAGCTTCGCAGGTGATGCACGGCGCTGCAGGATTCGGTTTGATCAGTGAAGCGGTTACGCCAGGCTTTGATTTCGCGGATATGGAAATGGGTGACCGGCAAAAGCTCGGACAGCAGTTTCCTGGGCATTTAGCATTGATCGAAAAGCTGACGCGAGGATGAGGTGGTTGCTTGCTTCAAGATCTGTGTGTGTCAGGGTCAATCTGGCAATATCGTATTACGTGTAATGTATATTATGTTAAATCAAGTATTACTCTATAGATGCGCATAGTCCTGTCCGTCTTGCGACTCCGCTTTCCTGTGACCGTTGCGAATCGTGGACAAAACGAGTCATCGCTGCCTTGTAAGCCCCGAAAATAAAGGTGTTCAGCCAATTTCACTCCTCTCAAAAACTCACTTTTTATTACGAATTCCGGACACAGGTCGACTGGTTATGTGTCTGTAACACATTGATTTATAACGAGTCACGTTCAAACGATTGTATGAGGCGTTTCTTCCATGCTGGCGTTATTACGGACACACCTGCCTGGCGTACGCGACGTTTCTGGGCCCTCGAAACCCCATGGAACCGGGGCCTGTAGCCGTTTTTTGAGGATTGAGGACAAAAACCGAGGCGCAGGCCTACTTTGAGAATCTAGGACAAAAACCGAAAAATTACTGGAAACCGTTGGGATTCGTTCAAGGCCTTAAAATCACATTTACAATGCTGACAAGCCGCTGTTTTCGGGGCTTTTAGCATTTTTCTTAAATGTTCAGCTGCCGTGGAAGCATTCTCACGGAAATCTGGGTTGTATTGATCTGCGGCCTGTCCGAAGGCGTTCGTTTGACGAATTCAGGACAAAAACCGCAACGCTTGGACGCTGCCTGACCAGGCGAAGCCCCTACCGACGGGACATTCATCTATTTGGGCGAATTAAGGACAAAAACCGAATGGAAGATTTCATTCACGTATTAAGGACAAAATCCGATCGTGGAACGGGTCACTTAATATATGGATGAAATTGCCTTGCTTTGCTGCCCCTTATTCGCGACTTAAGTATCCAGTCATTATTGGCTATTTGTTTGTGGGGAGCTGGCAAACGTATTGCTTTAATTGTCGGCGCGCGGCGCGCCGACTAATGTTTTTATTGATGCGATCTCATGGTTGCAAAATTCGACATAGAAATGAATGCTCGCGTGCGCATAGGCAACAATCTGAAGTGTGTCAAGTAAGATAGGCGATCTGCCAGATAGATGGTGGATAGTTGCGGGGCTGTAAAGATGAAGGTAGTATCGGGTTTCCGATTAACTGTAATGTCGGTATGAAGAGACGCTGGATTGGGAAGGGAGGATTGAAACTTCCTAGAACAGTCAGAATAGGAAGTTCTCGTCAGGCCGTTCATTCGTGCTGGGCTGTTGCTTGTATGACCATTTCCACCCACCCACTATTTGAATCCCATGATGATTTTCTAGATCAGGATTTTACTGTGGGTCAGTCATCTATACGCAGCGTCAATGACTACTTGGAAAGTTTCGATGAAGAGCTTCTGGCCATCGACGGGTACTTGGCCGCACGCGCGTATCTGCGGAATTATGCGGAAAACCCCCTGACATTTAGCACCTATCGCTGCCAAGTCGAGCGTCTCTTGCTGTGGTCGTTGAGTGTTCTAAAAAAGCCGATCACACAACTTAAACGTCTTGATGCTGAGGCATTCCTGGAGTTTTGTAAGAATCCACCGGCTAGTTGGGTTGGGCCCATTATCCGTAATCGTTTTCTGGGTAATGACAATTCGACAACTATGCTGACGCATCCTGTGGTAATGAACCCCAAGTGGAAGCCATTTACACAAAAAACGCCGAAGCAGCTTCGGGATGAGTCGGTTAGTCATACCTCCCAAGCGTCGCAGCCTTATCATTCCTCGAAAGGTTCGATGGGCAATGTTTTTAAAATATGTAGTGGTTTTTATGAGTACTTGGTGGAAGAAGAACTCACGGGTGGCAATCCGTTCCGTAAAGTCACCAAAAAAAATCAGTACAACGCCACTCCTGATGAAGGCGCAGTTACGCGAGCACTAACTCCCCTGCAATGGGACTATGTATTGGATACCGCTGAGGCCATGGCGACCGCTGAGCCGAATAAACATGAGCGCACGTTGTTTATCTTGATTACGATGTTCAGTATGTATCTCCGGATTTCAGATATTGCAGGTCGCAGTAACTGGAAACCAACGATGGGCGACTTTCGCCGTGACCAAGATGGTAACTGGTGGTTCCATGTCATCGGTAAGGGCAATAAATCTGCCAAGATCGCCGTGCGGGACGATTATGTCACCGGCTACCTCACGCGGTACCGTCGCTTCTTGGGGCTTTCACCCTTGCCGGAGTATCAAGAGAAGACGCCGCTGATAACCACCCTGAGCGGTCGGTCGGGCCTCTCCGATCGACAAGTGCGCGCCCTCCTCCAGGCGGTTTTTGACAACGCCCTGAACCGCATGCGCACTGAAGGCCGTGAAGCTTATGAGATGGACAGCCTGCGGGCGGCTTCCTCGCACTGGCTGCGCCATACCTCTGCGACGTTTGATGCACCGTTTCGTAACGCCAAAGACTTGCAGAGCGACCTTCGGCATTCCAACCTGGCAACGACTCAGAACACGTATTATCACTCACACGATCAGGAGCGTGCACACTCAGTCAAGCGCCTAGGTTTACGCGATCGTGGCTAAACGTCTTTAGCTTCAAACGTGCCAATGCGTACCCGCGCGAGATGCTATGAGGTATCGGCCAGATCTTCTAAGAACAGAGGTCGAGTACCTCCAAGCCCATCCCGGCCATAGATTCCTGCGATATTGCCAGCTCTCTGGTCAGCAGATCTTCCACTTGCGGCAGTTCAACCCTCCTCAACCACTCTCTTGCGACGTGCTGCTTTTCGTAGTCCTGTGGCTTGTCCCATTCTTCCGCAATGTTGCATTCGATCGCATCCATTGTTGGTACCACAATTCCTCGAGCTTTTATCGTCAGGGTGTTCATCCACCCTTGAGGGTCGTAATCAGGGAAGCATATGACATCAGTTACACCGGCCAGGGCCTTCGTAACAGCCGCAGCCGTGTTCTGAGGGCTTCCACGGAAAAGCATGGGTAAGCGCTTTACCTCATCCGGCCAGCGGTACTCGTGAATCGCAAACATGACTGCCAGATTCTCCACCAGCAGCACTCTCTCTGAACCATGTAACTCCTCAGCGCTGACGTTCAGGCTTCCGTCAATAGGGTGGCGATAGATTCCTGAAGCCAGCTCCAGCGATGCGACCATGACGACTCGATCTGCCGTCCTCAAGCGGGCCAGATTTTCATTGCGGGATTTCTTCGCAGTGTCGATGCGGTCACCTTCCAGCTCACCCAAACTTTGGTGCAACGCATCAATTCCAGCGTCCCGCTGCAGCATCACCCTGAGGGTATGGAGGTCGCCCTCGCTCAGCGCCAAAGAACTGCTCCCAAACTTCGTGCCGATACCGTAGTCTGAGTGGAGGCGGCTCCAAGTCGCGTTCAGTTGAACCTTTGTAGCGTGTTGTCGGATCGCTTTTACGATGGGGGTAATCAATCTCCTACTTGTGAAAATGCTCATAGCCGCCCTGCTCGCTCTAAAATCAGATCAAGTACAAGTCAGTTAGAAATGAAGTCGTTCGCGCGAGATGCGCCATCCGAAGTTACCTTCACGGAAAGTGAATTTCGGCGCGCCAGAGAATGCAAAGGAAAATTCTTTTTGGTGATCGTTTCAGGTCTAGAAGTAGTCTTTTAGACAGAAATGCGGCTGTATGTTGATCCATTAAAAACTCTACCCTGGTCACCTAAAGGATCAATATCCGTGGGCGGCCTTGGCATGGGTAGAGCTTTGCTGCTGAGCGAGACCATAAGCGAATAGAGTAAAAATCTCACTTGCCTTAATGCACCCCGGTGGCTCGCCCACTGGCGTCTACGGACGAACGAGCCGGCACATCATAGTCACTATGAGCGTATGTGCCAGGAGGTGAGCAACTGGTTGAACATGGCCTTCGGTATTAAGGACGAGTTCTGGACGTTCTATGAATCACTTCAAAGGCAGTCAGCCAATCGCTTTCGCTTCGATTGATTTGTCTATGTGAGGCTTTGAATTGGAGAGCTGCGGCACGTGAAACCGCAGCTCCTTCGCTTCTGCATCAGAGCGCTAAAGCTCTCAGCAGCAACGCAGACCATTTGATTGAGTCATAGACGAGCGCGGTGATGACTGGCTTTGTCCCGTGAACATCGCCCATATCGGATCTCAGCTTCTGCATCACATATGCAGCTTGGTTCAGCGAGCCTTCGATGTTGGCAGCAAGCGGCTTGTAGTCGGCTTCAGACCAGCCGATTTCCACTAGCTCTTGAACCAAGCGATTCTTCACATTGAGTGCATCCACCGATCGTTTCGCTCTCTCCTGGAATGAAGCTTTACCAGCATCCCCCAGGTTGTACCTGTCGTAGATGTTGGCGGTTACCGTGTCCAAGGCACCACAGGCGGCCGAAAGCGCCCCGCTTAAGTCTCCATCACGAAGTCTGCTGGATGCCTTTTGGATATCTGCCCTAGCCTGCTCAGGGATTGACGCGAGCTCTGCAATGTCGAAGATCTCAACGGGAATTAAAGCTGTCCCAGAAAACTTCCAACCAACTCGGGAAAGCACGCGTTCCAGCTCTGCAACCACATCATCCTTACGACGCATCATTTCCTCGCAGCAGATGGAAACAAACGCACCACGGCGCGTTTCGTCCATCCTACCTACCTGCTTGTCGATCTCGCTCAACAGCTGAGACTTTGTCGCGCCATTTTGTTGCTTTTGCTCCAGATGCGCTAACAAGGACATGTCGATATCCCCATATCCAACGATCTGTTTGATGTCACCAAAGCTGAATTTTTCAGTGAGCGTTGAGCGAACAGGCGCCCAGGGGATCGTGCTGTTTGTTGTCATGTGCGTTCTCGACTGTTGGCTAACTTGAAGATTGCGGTGTTCAGGCGTGTCGTTGTCGATGTTGAAGTCTACGGCTACCCCTAGTAGCTCTTCGAGCGCCGACTCGAGGTCTAGGATGTCGAAGAGAGAGATTTTTCCAGCCATCTCAATAGAGCTGGTAGACAGCAGGTCGATATCGCTGGCTTCTGCGTCCTCTCCACGGCAGACGGAGCCGAAAATCCTGGCGTCTACAAATCCGTAGGACTCTATGACTTGCCGGATCTCGTGGGTTTTACCCTTGAGGGCCTCGGATGGCTTCATGCTGTTTTTCATCTGGAAAAATGCTTGGCGTAGTAGTCAATTAAAGCTGACGCTTGCGTGCCATTACGAAAAGCCATCTGCCCCTCAATGTCTAGTGAGGGGAGCATGTAGATGATCTGATCCTCAGCATACAAGGCCATCACTGTCTGAGGATCAAGACCATCGCTGATACGATTGCTCAATCGTTGGGTCATCTCTATCGCCGCACCGATCATGATGTCGGCAAGCTGTACAGCTGGGCTCCTCTTGGAGTCCACTTGGGTTACTGCGGTGAGTTTCAGCGGAAATCGGATACTCGCAATTTGTGACTGACGAAACTCGGCATTCCCAACGTGATCGATCTGCCGCTGCAGAACGTCGTGGTAAGTCAGTAGGTTTTTCGACTGATCATGCTCCACTCGGTATGGGCCGTCACTCATGGCTTCCATTCGGGTGATGAGGGCGACCACAATTACCAATGCGATGTCCGTAGTTGCGCCTGGTGTAGCTATCGCTCCCAAGCATTCTGGTGCGGCAAAGCGAGCCAATGGCCCCATTGCTTCGGGCAACTCCTGCCACTTTGTTTGTTGGGCACACGCAACAAGCTTGGCCAGTGCCGCGGGAGTCTTCAGCTTCATCGCATCCTGGAAAGCTCTCTCCAGGGACGCCATAGCCTGATCGCCTAGAAGCTGCGGGCCGATGTAATAGAGGATGGAAGCTAACGAATAGTTTTGGCCATTTTCGTAAAAGTCGATGCCTCTCTCGTAGTAGAAAGGCTCCACTGCGTAATCGAGAAATTTAAGCAGCAGCAGGAAACGCTTGTCGCACACATGAGTGACGCATTTGTGATGACTCAGGATGTCGCGCATCAGGGCCAACAAGCGAGGATGATTACCCTTCCGTCGAGACAGTGCCCGGTACTTTAGCTCAGCCGCTTGTAGCCTTGGGAAATGCTCGAGAATCAGTCGAGCAGCCTCATCGTCTTCGATCGCTATGGCTGTGGCTCCCTGGAAAGGTTGCTCCTGGTTCAGCAGGTCGAAACCCGTGTAGCCACTCTCGTCAATGCGGTAGCACTCCATTGCTCACCTCCCTGCTAGCTGAATCGAAGGAACTAGTAATGCACTCGCTGGAGCGCTGCAAAGAATTTTTCCAGGTAGGCGTCACTGCCGAAGCCAAATCCAGCCTCGGCTAACGGGGCACGGAATTCAGCAATAGCCATCTCCTCAGACAACCGCCTTCTGCCCGACGACACCATACCTAAGCGCCCGTGAATCCAGCGCCGGAACTGATTCGCCTTGATCCCATCAGTCAATGACGCCTCATCAATGTCTCGGTACTTTAGAAACTGAAGCAGACAGAACAGTTCGAAACGCTCATACAGCTGGGTTGGATCGGCAACGCCGGCGAAGCTTGTAGACCAAGATGGCGTGAGTATTTCCGCGAGTCGATCATACATTGATCTCGAAACGCTCCCGTCTACAGACATCCATGACCGGGAGCCGGTAAGGTCTTCTAGGTGGTAAGGTGAGAGCTCCTCCGTGAGTGGGATCCTTACGTTGGTTCGATTGGCGATGGGATGTTCCATCAGCGAATACAAGTCAGTTAAGCGCCCTGCCTTTGTGAGTCCCAGACCGTATCCGTAAAAGACGAGAGCGGCCGGGTAGCGCTTTAGCTCAATCCAGTCTTGATGCCCTACACGTCTCGCGTAGGCCTTAGATAGCAGAGTCTGGATCACCTCAAGCATTAGGTGATGTTCGTGCTGAGATCCCCAGCGTCCGACGACACCGGCGAGACGTACCAACGGCTCAGATGCGGCTTCGTAGCGCAGCAACCAGTCTCCAAATTCCCCAGGCCCGTCGCCGTCTGAGTTGTACATCTCTGCCAAATAAGTCATGGCGCGCTCGACCTCGTTGGCGACCAGGTCATCGAACTGAATGCGATACTCAGGTTTGGACAGGTATCGCTTTGCCATGGAAACCGTAAGCTCCACGCTGGACGGGTTGGGCTGACGGGATTGCGTGATGGTTGAGACTTTTGAGCTGAGTGCCTGGAAGAAGGTGTCAGCGTCCGGGGCAATCGCCGTATTAGCCTTTCGATGGGAAACCAACTCTTGGGCGCGCTCTGACAGCCTCCCCCGAGTTAGCCAGTAGGAGGAGTAGCGTCTGTTAGGCGCACGCAGTATTGCCGCACGAAGAGCTCGATCCCATTCCCCCGACCAGCCGGCAACGATCAGGCCGAACTCATCAAAAATTCTATCGAGCAAGCCATCGAAGACTTGGGGATATTCGCTCAGCTCGGAGTCTGTGTTGAGAATCCGAGCATCCTTGAAGTCGCCGTGAAGCTTAAGGATGTAGCAATCCGTGTGGGTCAACGGTTCAGCGCCAGCAAAACCGTCGGCTGAACTCACGATGGTTGGCTCTATACCCACATCACGCAGCGCATTTTCCATCAGACGATCGAAATTGGTTGTGATGATCACACGCACGTGGCCGGTCTTCACCAGCTCTGCAATCGCACGGTGAGCCGGCGTTGGCAACTTGAGGCCTTGCTCACGCTCATCTTCGGAAGGTTTGAGGAAGCTCTCAATGATGGCTTGCCGTTCTTTAGGCGTGCTCGCCAGCTCTTCCAGCAACGTTGAATAGTTAGGCTGCTGTTCGCGCTGCTCGACGTACCAGCGATGCCAGTCATCTTGCTCTCCGGCGCCAGCGGCAATCCCCGCCCGCCTTACCAGCTCCAGGGTTATTTCCCAGCCTGTAGGGATGCCCGCACTCCGTGAAACTCCCGACCCCAATAGCACCGCATAGACGCCGGGATTCTCAAACATGGAGAAAGCGAGCTGGGTGGTGGAATCCGTGTTGGTGATGCTCATGTGAAAATCCTTGATCAGTAAGCGTCGGGTCTTGCACTACGCTTGCGCTAGTCAGTACCGGTTTTAGGCGAGTTCAAACCCCAACCCAGTAAGCGTCTCTTTCTCTGCAGCCTTCAGTTTCTTCACCGCCCAGATGAGCATATGGCGTGGACGTGAGCTCGCCACGTAAGCAAACCTCGCGCCTTCGGAAGCTGGGTCGGCGAGCCACTCCAGCCAATGGGAAAGGTGAACGCCTTTTTGAAGTGATGACACGACCACCGTGGCATCATGGGTTTCGCCCTTGACTTGGTGGATGGTCTCGTAGCGCAAACCATCTACAGTGGCTTGCTGAGCAACTCCTTCGCTCAGACGTACGCTAAGTGTGGTGTCTCCTTGATTAGGAGGAGCCCTGAGGATTAGGTCTCTCAGTGGCTCAAGCTCTGTTGTGATTTCGGCTAACACGAAGGACTGGTCTGGGAGAGATCGCATGGCTCGTTTAGCGACGACTGCCCACTGTTTCCAAGTCAGTTCCAGGTTGCCAGCGCCAGCGGCCACCAAATGCTTCAAGCATTGGTGAATGAATTTCCGCCAGGCAAGCTTGGATTCGATCGCTACCGGGCAATGGGGGCCTGATCTCGTTACTTGCAGGGAGAGCTTATCTGCAAACCATTCGGCAAATAGTGCTACCGCGACGTTCAACTCCTTTTTGCTCCCGCTACTGGCAGCGACGCATGCCAGTGCCAGTACTTCAACGCCCTTGAAATTGTCGCCTTTGCGAAAGCGTTGCAGCGTGCTGTGCCCGCGAGCGACAACGACAACCTCTTTGTAACCACTGGTGATCTCGATGATTCTCGGAAGAAGCTCTGAAGGACATTTCACATATTGCAGCAGAAGGGGCTTAACTGGAACGATTTCGGGGTTGCCCGAGATACGATCGATTCGCAGCAAGTTACTGCAGAGATCCACGATGGGTTGCCCGCTTCTCCAATTCGCTGTGAGTGGCAGCTCCGCGAAACCGAGCTCGGCAAGGAGCGCCTTCACATTTTTTGGATTAGATTTTCTGAACCCGTAGATCGATTGGTTCAGATCGCCTACGAAATGGAATTTAACGCCAAGCCCATGGAGCTTCCGTACCATCGCCAGTTGCTCTGCTGACAGGTCTTGGCACTCGTCGACAATGACCAGTGGAAATCGCTTCGCCAGGCGCTGGAAATAGCTGGCGAGAGCGGGCCTCTGGAGCGCCGCCAAGGCAATCATGTCCACATCTTTGTAAGTCGCGAAACCTGCCGCCCAGAAACGCTTCTTCGTGTCGATCAGCTCTTCCCGAGCAACCTTACTGATTGCAGCGGCGTTGAGCTGTTTATCTCTAGTCCGCTCGCCGGTCGAGAACGTGAACCCTTTGGTCTCTAGGTCGTAGTTATACTTACAGGCGGAGATCGAACGGCCACAGATCTTGCTGCGAGTGTGGAAGATATCTGCCTTGTTTTCCAAGATCCTGATCCTACTGTCCCCCTCCTTCCCTGGAAACTCAGTAACCTCGCTTGCGATGCTTGCGACCATTCGGGAGTGGACAAAGCTGTCGAAGGTTGACACCAGGTGAGGAAAACCCAGCGGCTCTCCTAGGTGCCGTACCAATCTATCCTTGAGCTCGTCCGTTGCGCTGTTGGAGAAGGTCAAAACCGCTATCCCAGCAGGGAAGCCAGTCCACTCCTCAACGACCTTGGCAACCATGGCCGCGACGACCTCTGTTTTGCCACTGCCCGGGCAAGCGTTGAGATACACATGCTGGTCGAGAGGTGCGCCAATGTAAGCTTTCTGCTCGTCAGTCAGATTGATCATTGAGCGGGGGCTTCCTCGAGTCCGCAAGCCCAAAGAATGGCATCACGGATGTAGGCCGGTACGACGAACTCGCCCTCCTGCTTCTCAAGCTCTTCAGCAAAAGCCTGCGCATATATCCCTTTGCCGATACTTTTGGAGTCGATGCGGCTTAGCAGTTCGGCCGCGTGGCCCGCTCGTTCGAGACTTGTCATCTCGTCAAAAATGAGCTTCGCAGTTTCCCGTAGCTCTGGAACCACTGTTCCCTCCTGGGCGGGCCAGAGGTCGGCGGCTATGGAGAGCATCATCCGCAAGTTCGCGCCTTCCATAGCGATATCGTATTCAAAGGTTTTGTACCTGCCTGCGTAGAGGCGACCGAACTGCGACTGGCCAATTTTGGCGGTATAGGCGAGAGCATGGTTCTCACCATCTCGTAAGTCGCCGTCATGCGGCAGATAGTCAACAGTTACCTTGTTCCCTTCATCACCGTCGACCTTGATAGTTTTGGGTGGATCTTTGTCAGTCAAGCCAGCGCAGCGTACCGGCACGTTTTTTCCTGTGCTCTCCTCGCTCACGTCGCAGAACAATTGCATGAAATGTTTGAAATAGATTCCGCCCAGGTTGATGACGGATACACCGTAATCCTCCAGTGTATTCTTGCCGTCACCGTACTGAGCGAGCACTCTTCGCGCCAGTTCTGGGATCACCATCGCCTCAGCTATGCCTTCAGCCAGGATGGAGCCTTTGGAAAAAAGCAGATTGGATTTGGTGACATCGAGCCACCGGTCGATGAATTTCCGGCTGGGCTCTGGAAGTCCGCAAGTCCGCAGAGGAGTTGCGACTGGAGTGCCTGCGTTTGAGAGATGGATGATTTCGTTAACTGACACTGCTGATGAGATAACCGTGGAGTGGGTGGTGATAATCACCTGGATGCCTTTTTCTTTGGCCACAGTGCTCAGGTGCTTCAGCAGACGTATCTGAAGCTGGGGATGTAAGTGGGCCTCGGGCTCTTCAATCAGTAGGAGGCGCAGGTAGGTTTCTTCCCCCCGCCCCTCCTCCACTTCTAACGTCAGCTCAGCCAGAATTGAGGCAATGTAGAGCAGGTTGTTGTAGCCAAGACTGTTTTCTTCCAGAGATCGGAACTGGGCAGCCTCGGCCGCGGCCAAGTTCGGGAAGTAGAGCAATCGCAGGCCTTCAACGATGCGAGAGAAGCTTACCTCCGAGAACTGAATGAGTGTGTTCTGGGACAAGTGCATCCCTAACGCTGCCTTCAGGCTTTTGCCAATTCGTTCATTGGCTTGCTTGATGGCGTAATCGTCGCTCTCGGAGAGCTCTTGGTTGAAGGCGCCAACTCGCTCCTCCAAGGGATGAAGTTTCCCCTCCTTACGAGCTGTTTCAAGCTCCTTGCGGCAAAGCGCCTTCAAAAGTCGGGCTAGTCGGGACTGGCGCCCATCTCGGAGTTTTGTTTCTGCATCTCGCAGAGGCGGTAAGTAAATGCAATGGATGAGATCAAGCGTCTCAGTTTCCAGCGCTGTAGCTCGTGCATAACCGCCGTAAAGTTGGCTTTTGAATCGGCCCCGAGATTCGAGATTAAGCGCGGTGAACGTGAGTTTCGCTTCTTCTTGATTGCCGCACCAATCCCTGAACGCGATGGCGTCCTCCTCATCTAGGTCAGAAAAGGTGGCTTGTATATCGATCCGTGGTGCCGCTACTGCTGCCTCGTGAAATCCGCGATGAAAATCTCGCTCGTTGATCAGACGTTTGCCGGATTCGGAATCATTGAATAGCTGGCGGACGGCAGCAATGACGCCTGTCTTGCCCGCCCCGTTCTCGCCCACGAGAACATTGAGACCGTCGTGGAATTCGATCGTGAAAGGCTCGCCAAAACACTTGAAGCCATGAATGTCTAAGGTACGTAAATACATGAGAATCCTTTCTTAACCCTAAAAATTGGTGGCGTGCTGTCGTAACACGAACAACGACGCACGCATGCAGGCTGCGCAGCACTGCGGCATTTGTCTTCACAAATGGCGAGCAATTGGAGTGATAGCTTCACAACGCCACAGGGCGAAATGAGGCAAGTTTACCTCGTACGTCAACCGACGATCGTGCGTTGCGAAGGTGTCTCGATGGCCCGAAGGAACGACCTACATCCTTGCCACTTCATACCACAGCCTAGCTGGCAAGCGATGACTCGAAAGCGAAATGAATTGAACACAACCTCCCATCTCACCGCCCGCGAGATCTGCCAGGTGCTCACGGAAGTCGCACTCGACAAACGCATCATGATGCGAAGCTCCATCCAGTCATGGAATGAGATCTATCATGGCCTCATGCCTGTGGAGACTGGTGGCTGGCAGCTCACGCTATTCAATGATTGTGACACCCTCGACTACTGCGAGTACTGCAGGTCGCCTGATGGCCGAGTCGGGACACTTGAACTCTGGCAGCGCGACGGAGCTGATCCCGTCGAGCTATTGAGTGTTTGGGAGCGTGAACAGCTCGAACGACTGCTCGCCGCGCTCTGAGCCTGTATGCAAAAGCAAGTTACCATTGCCGACTTAGACGCAATGGAGATCACACGTGAGAAAGCCACCCATGAAAATCATCATCGAAGAATGGGATGGTGACGGTGCGATTCGAATTCCCGATGAGGCGTTACAGGAGCTGGAGCTTGATGTTGGCGACTCGCTGTATTTGATAGAGGAATTTGTCGGCAACACGCGCTGCCTAGTCCGGTCAAAAAAGCCTCAAATCGCGGATCGAATAGACGAGCTCACAGAAGCATGGGCTAGCGGACAGCACAGTAGCGCCGAGGACAAATGAGAAAGCCATAGAGCGTTTTATCGATCTACTCACGACACGCTCCAGTAGGGTATATGACCTGACCATGGTCTTGAGCCAATAGGGAGCTTCTGCTGGGGAAGCTATCAGTTCCATCCCATCACCCTCAGAAGGCCATTACATCTGCCATATCATTAACAAGGTGGGGCATCGACTACTGGCAGGATGCTATTGCTTAGCAAGTACAGACCCTCGTACCATTCGTGATCAGGCAACCCACTCGCGTGGGGGCGGTCGAGGGCTTGATATTAGATAAGGAAGCATCTGTGAAGGGACGACGCGCATTGAATTTCGCAAAGGTTGGCCACCATGGCTAACCGACAGCTTTCTCCAGACATCGTGTCACTGATCCACCACGTGGAGTTGAACGAGTCTGGATGGTGGAAAAAAGGCGTCAGCCAGATCGTAAAAGGCGTGCTTTGGAAGAATCATGGTGTGTCGCTGGGGTTGAATGCGCTTCATGACGCAATTCGTGCTGAGGCTCCCGGGGCTCTGGGATCCGATGATGAGCTTGAAAGGCAATTGCAGACACTTCATGATCAGGGAACTGTTTCGATCTTGCCAGGCCCAGCCTACAAGCTGACCGAGCGCGCTTTCAACGAACTTTCAGCTCAGGCGGCCACTGCTCATGCGGAGCAGGATGCGTGCGAGAAGGACTTCATTTCCACCTGCCGGGAGTATTGCCCAACTCTTGATCCGGAGCGGGTATGGAAAGACTTCACTGAAGCGCTTTCGCGAGCGATCCGCGTCAGCGGTGCCAACCTCTTCCGGCTCCTAGTCGGAGGCAAGCTGCAAAATGATTTCGACTGGCTGAATAACCTTTTCCACAAAGTGGACTCCGACAACCGAGAGGGTCTGCGTAAAGTGCTGATGTTCTTCTTCAACCCGGGAAACCAGGTCTGTCGAAGCCAGATTCTCCGTTTCATGACGGCTTACTTTTTTGCCGAGGCAACCCGCCTCAACCCTGAAACCCTTGCTGCCATTAACCAGGCACGTAAGGTGAAAACCATCAAAGTGGTGTTGGACACCAATTTCCTTTTCTCAGTGCTCCAGCTTCACGACAACCCAGCTGACGCAGCAGCGTTATCGCTTGTTGATTTGGCTCACAAGAGCAACGGGAAGCTGGATATAAAGCTCTACGTGCTGCCGAGCACTTTGGATGAAGCCAAGCGTGTTCTCATCGCACAGCTGCACTTAATAGAGCGTATACGGGTCACTCAGGCAATGTCCCGCGTGGCAATGACTCAGCCGCTACCCAGCATCGCCAAAAAGTTCTTCAGCACTGTAGCCTCGACAGCAAATCTTTCTGCCGCCGACTTCTTCCGCCCTTACATCGATGAGCTTAGGTTCATCCTAGAGGAAAAAGGAATAAGCGTCCTCGACGCTCATCCAAGCATCTACCACATACGCCAGGACGTCATTGACGATGTGATGCACGAGGTTGAGCGGGAGACAAAAGAAGTCCCTGAGAAACGTCGCAAAGGGTACGAGGCTTTGCTGCACGACGCCGTTCTATGGCATGCCGTCAATGACCGACGCCTCCCCAATCATGAGTCGCCTTTTGAAACTGAGTATTGGGCAGTTTCCATCGACTGGCGCCTGATTGGCTTCGACCGAGCAAAACGCGCAGCCAATCGCGCGAAGCTGCCGGTGGTACTGCATCCAAGCAACCTAGTACAGCTCATCCAGTTTTGGGTGCCTCGCTCCCCAGAGCTCGAGGAAAGTCTAGTTGACTCCCTGCGCCTGCCGCTTTTCTTCCAATCGTTCGATCTTGAAGACGAAAGGGCGACATTGAAGGTGCTGGAGTCAATTTCGAGATTCGAAAATGTCGGAGACCTCCCAGAGTCCGCCATCCGCGTGGTGCTGACCAATCGGGCGCTTCGCGCACGGATCAGCAATATCGAAGCCTCCAACCAGGAGGTATTCGAGCTGGTACATTATGAGCTGTTGAGCCACCACCGAGACGTTTCCCAACAGCTTGATCAAGCCAAAGCCGTACTGGAAGAAAAGGAGCAACACCTGCTCCAGGAGCGGGCCGCCCGCTCTGCTGTAGAAGGCCTGCAGGACACCACCGCCAAGCAGATCGCTGATCTCGAATCCGAGCGGCAAATAGCTGAGCAAAGGGCTCAGGATCTGGAGACTTCCCAAGCTCAGCTGAAAGAACACCTGCAGGAGGCTCGTGCGGCCACAAGCGAGATCCAGGCTCATCGAGACCGTGCCGATGGCGCTGAGCGATCACTGACACGTATTAAATACGTCGGGATTTTTCTCGTGCTTCCCCTCCTGCTTGGTCTGGGGATCTACTACTCCAGCAGCGCTCTAACACCTAATATGCTGCCGGTGATATCCACTGACACGAGAGTACTGTGCTTGCGACTTTTCGCAGCCATACTTCCTCAGACCTTAGCTTTCTGCCTCTCAGCGAGGTATGTCGAGTCAAAGCCTCATCTGAGCTCTTGGAGGCTGAGCAACTTCCTAAGTTGGGTCGGCAAGAAAGTCATCATTGCCCCAGCATTGATCGCCGGCGAAGGTATCTTTACGGGCGGGACATGGGATGGGATCAAGGCGCTTTTCGGCATCATTTAGTGCCTACATCCGGCGTATCTCACGGCGCGCCCGGCTTCCCTATACCGCCCCTACGACGATAGTCACCCCATACAAGGCTTCGTGCGCGGGGCAGGTGAGCGATATAGAAGCTCGCTGATCCGTCGTACCCTTTCGGCCCGCGCTCAAGGCATTGATGGGGAGTGATGAGTAGTGTTGATGTCTTGCACTTCGGACTATTTTTTCGAGAGCTCAGAACTGCAGATGTGAGCGTTCTCAGTGGTTATGAGCTATAGCTCGATCAGTGCGTATATGCGGCCAGCATCATGGGCGGTGTTTTTGGCGTCCATCTAGAAGGCATTTTTCCGATCAATAGCTCTGCGAGCCCCATGGCTCAAGCCATTTAATTGTCGGATACTGCCATTGCGCCAGCCCCCATCTTTCAAGGTTGAATTGACTCATGGCAAGGAAGAAGGCAAAAAACTCCAGCGGCACTGGCATCCTGATTATTATTGCACTGGCTTTCGGTGCACTCGCTTCGATCCCGAAGAACGCCTGGATCGCTGTTGGCATCGTCGCGTGCATCGGCGCCATTATGTGGTTTTTAGCCACTCGCACTAAACGACAGCTTGAACAGCTGCAAAAGTCTGCTTCAGCGACAACGCACCTGCGGGAGCCGCGAAGCAAAGACGTAACCTTCTCCATGCATGAGGTTTCGTTGAGCAATATGTCTGAAGAAACCTCCGAATTTTATACCGTCCAACTCGGCTCCCCCCCTTCCCCTTCCTTTAAGATTCCAGATTCAAGCAAACAAAAATCCGATACTCGCTGGGTGCCAGCGGGCGAATCGGTCACTGTGTCTGGTTTTTCTCTTCCCGGCGGAATGCTCTATGTAGGAAGTGCATTGGGTCGATACGATGCGCAAGAGCCGTCACTGATCAATCCAAAACTGCGGATAGCCAAGTCGTACGTCGACATCGAAGAGCGGTTGATGTCCTATTGGCCGAGTTTTCACTCCATCTCGCCAGAGGCTCGGCGCGGATACCTACAGTGGCTAGGGAGCGGACGTAGTGATCCGCTGGCAGACGCCGGCTATGTCTTTTTGTTTTTCTATGGCCTTGAGCGCCGGGCTCTCGTTGATGCTGTAAGCGAACCGCAGTTAAAGGCTGAGATTCCTCTGATCGTCAAAGAAGTCCAGCGACTGCTGAGTATCTATGGGGACAACAGATCATTCAGGGGATATGCAGAAGGCTTTCTGGATTACTTGAGTAACACCACGGTTGATCCAAACCTTTACCTTGGCCCGCCTCCTAAGGCTGCTGCTTACAGCTACGAAATGCCACTGCCGCTGCGCATAGGTTTGGGGCAACACGCGTCCAACAAGCGACCACTCGGCGCCGATTGGGCATTGGCATGGGCACTGGCCGACCCCAACATCAGCAAGCGCACCCCGGTGACACGCTGCAAAGAAGTCTTTTCAACGCTGTTCAAGCTGAAATACGAAAGCTCCCACCCTGCGGGTCTCATCCTGGCGCAGAACAAGACCAAGCTTAAAACCAGCTATCGCGCAGCCTCTGCTGTGCTAATGGCCCCCTCGCTTAGCCTGGGTGATATTCCTGATGTCATGGCCACTTCAGGAACACGTAAAATCCTGCAATTGCTGGTGGAGCTTTGCACTAGTGAGCTTGAACCCTTTAGCCGCTATCTAGGCCGAAACCCTGAGAGCGCAGAAGCCCTAGAGGGCCTGTTACAACTTCCGGTCACCCTTTGGCCAACAGCAGCCCGTACGGAGCTGGATGAGCTTCAAGCCAAAATCGGTGACGATCTGATTGTCATGAGCTTTGGCGAACTCGCGGGCCGATTCAAGAGCGCTGGTGCATTGTCTCGTGACAAGGTTCTCGCCCTTGCCCGTGCACTGGAATCGCTTCATATCGGCATGGAACCCGATGTGCTCGCTGGCAGCAGGACTCCGAAAGCTGAAGATCGTATCGCGCTGTTCGTAACCCAGCCCGAAGACGGATCACTGCGGGCCTCAGCGGCCTACAACGCGGCCTCAGTCACACTTGATCTGGCCAGTGCAGTCGCATCTGCGGATGGCGACACCTCCAATGAAGAGGTCACATTGCTTGCTCAGCACATCGATTCCTGGAGTCACTTGAGTGTTGCCCATCGCAAACGTCTCAAGGCGCACCTGCAAATCCAGATCCAGCAACCACCAACGCTTGCAAGCCTGAAGAAAAAGCTCGACCCATTAACTGTCGAAGCCAAGCGCACGATTGCCAGCTTCCTGGCTCACCTGGCGCAAGCCGATGGCATCGTCAGTCCATCGGAAGTGAAGCTTCTTGAGCGAGTTTACAAGGCGCTGCAACTGGATAGTCAGTTGCTGTACAGCGATCTTCACCTTGCTGCATCCGGAACGAATATTACCCCCGCTAAACCTGCAACAAGCTCCTCACTATCCGAGCCCGGAATATTGTCAGCTACCAGTGCGAAGCAGGGCTTCGTGCTCGATCACGAGCGAATTGCTGAGTTGCAACGTGAAACGGCAGAAGTCTCGACCCTCCTCGCCCAGGTATTCACTGACGACCAAGTTGATGAACCGGAACAGTCATTTGAGGCTGTGGAATCGGCGACAGAAACGAGCGCTGACGTTGCCGGCCTCGATCTGGAGCATTCTGCGTTCCTGCGCTTGTTAATCTCGCGTGCCGAATGGAGCCGATCCGAACTTGAAGCCGCCGCCAGCGACATGGAACTGATGCTCGATGGTGCTCTGGAGCAAATCAACGACATGGCTTTTGAACATTTCGACATGCCCGTCACCGAAGGTGATGATCCCATCGAGATCAATACAGACATTCTGGAAGAGTTAGCCCTATGAGCACTATCAGAGCCAAGGATCGCGACGCGGTCATCCAATCATTGCGTGCTGGCGTTGTTCCTCGCGTCGGTCAACACTTGATTCAGGTCGGCCGGGTGGGCGAACTCGATGCGCTGATCAAGGACGTCAATCGCCTGGTAGAAAGCGGCTCGGCATTTCGGGTGGTGATTGGCGAATACGGTGCAGGCAAGACGTTCTTTCTGAACTTGGTTCGAGCCATTGCCATGGAGCGAAAACTCGTAACCATGCACGCAGACTTAAACCCAGATCGCAGGCTGCACGCCACCGGGGGCCAGGCACGTTCGCTTTACTCCGAGCTAGCCAAGAACATGTCGACACGCACAAAGCCCGACGGTGGGGCCATGCAAGGTATTGTTGAGAAGTTTATTTCGCAGGCCAAAACCGAAGCCAAGGCGGCAGGAACAGACAGTGAGACTGTCATCCGAGCACACTTGGCTGAGTTGACCGAGATGGTCAACGGCTATGATTTCGCTGAAGTGATCGCTGCGTATTGCCGAGGTTTCGAGGAAGGCAACGAGCAACTTAAGGCTGATGCGATTCGTTGGTTGCGTGGCGAATTCACCACCAAGACCGATGCCCGAGCGGCCCTGGGTGTACGAACCATCATTGATGATGCCTCCGTCTACGATCAGCTCAAGCTGCTATCGAGATTCGTCAGGCTCGCAGGTTTTGGCGGTCTGATGATCTGCCTCGACGAACTGGTCAACCTCTACAAACTGGCCAACACACAGGCACGCAATGCCAACTATGAGCAGATCCTGCGCATCCTTAATGACTCACTGCAGGGATCCGCTGAGGGGCTTGGATTTGTCCTGGGTGGCACCCCCGAGTTTTTGATGGACACTCGCCGAGGGCTGTTTAGCTACCCTGCCCTGCAATCGCGACTGGCCGAAAACTCGTTTGCCAAATCAGGACTGGTGGATCTTTCGGGGCCGGTCATACGCCTCACAAGCCTCACACCAGAAGACTTCTACGTGTTGCTTCAGAAGCTCCGTCACGTCTACGCAGGCGGCGATGCTGAAAAGTACTTACTGCCTGACGAAGCGCTTCCATTATTCATGGCGCACTGCAACCAGCGCCTGGGTGAAGCTTACTTCCGTACGCCGCGCACGACGATCACAGCCTTCATCAACCTGCTGGCTATTCTGGAGCAAAATCCTGGAGCAGATTGGCGCACCCTGCTTGGGGCTGTCGAGGTGGCGAAGGACTTGGGTGGTGACGAGGATACAAAAGTCGACGCGGACGATGAACTTGCCACCTTCACACTCTGAATCATCGGGCTTCGACCAGCTAGAATCCCGAATCCAGCGATGGATTTGGGCTGAAGGCTGGACGTCCTTGCGCGACGCCCAAGAAAGGGCTGTGCCAGTGCTGATCGATGCCGATCAGGATGTCATTATCGCCGCAGCTACCGCGGCGGGGAAAACCGAGGCTGCCTTCCTTCCCATACTCACCAATTTACTCAACATCAATGACCCGCCCGGTTCGGTGCTGTACATCAGCCCGCTCAAGGCCTTGATCAATGATCAATGGGACAGGTTAGGCCGACTCTGTGAGCAGCTTGAAATTCCTGTAGTGGCTTGGCATGGAGACATTTCATCGAGCAAAAAACATCGCTTCCTGAAGTCGCCTGAAGGGGTGCTACTGATCACTCCAGAATCGCTTGAGGCGCTGTTCGTCAATCGAGGCTCGAGTCTTGCCGGGGTGTTCCAGAATTTACGCTATATCGTCGTGGACGAGTTGCACGCCTTCATTGGCAGCGAACGAGGCAAACAGCTTCAGTCCCTGATGCACCGTGTAGAGCTCGTTACCGGACGACGCCTCCCCAGGGTCGGGCTGTCAGCCACACTCGGCGATATGAAGTTGGCGTCAGAGTTTCTGCGCTCAGGAGGCGTCGATGGGGTTGAAGTCATTGAGTCTAAAAACTCAAACCAGACACTCCAGGTGCAAGTTCGCGGTTACATCCAGCCGCCCATGAGCGAGCTCAAAAAAACTCTCGTCCAACCTTTTGACCAGGAAGGCGATGAAGAAGAGACGGAAAACAAAGCAAGCCCTGACTTTGCGATCGCTGATCATCTCTACAAGGTATTACGCGGCAGCAATAATCTGATTTTTCCGAACAGCCGGCAGCAGGTTGAATGGTATGCAGACCAACTGCGTCGACGCTGTGAGAAAGATGGTGTGCCCAACGAATTCTGGCCTCATCACGGCAGCCTATCGAAAGACCTGCGGGAGCAAGCTGAGCATGCCCTCAAGGCGGGTAATGTGGCAGCATCGGCCATATGCACCACGACGCTTGAGCTCGGAATAGACATCGGCAGCATCAAGACAGTGGTGCAAATTGGCGCCCCACCATCGGTGGCGAGCCTGCGCCAAAGACTGGGCCGTTCGGGCAGACGCCCGGGAGAAAACGCGATCTTGCGCGTTTACTGCAAAGAGTCGCCACTCAAGGACGGATCAAGCATTTCAGATCAGTTGCGCCAGGGACTGGTTCAGACAATTGCCATGGTGCGCCTTTTAATTGGGGGATGGTTTGAACCTCCCCGGGCTCAGG
Organism: Pseudomonas sp. BF-R-19; assembly: GCF_019956445.1. Lineage (NCBI taxonomy): Bacteria > Pseudomonadati > Pseudomonadota > Gammaproteobacteria > Pseudomonadales > Pseudomonadaceae > Pseudomonas > Pseudomonas sp. BF-R-19. The sequence continues at coordinate 70,455 of NZ_JAHBDN010000022.1, read as the reverse complement.
GTATTCATGCGTCCACTCTCGTTCAGCAATGCCTCTCCATAATTGCTCAGTGCGGCGGCGCTTCCGCAGCTGATCTTTGGAAAAGCCTTATCACTGAAGGAGCGTTCCAAAACGTCGAGAAGTCAGACTTCGTCAAACTGCTGAAGTCGCTAGGGGAGCATGAGCTCATCGTTCAGGACAGCTCAGGATTGTTGCTCCCAGGGACAGTTGGAGAGCGCCTGATCAACCACTATGAGTTCTATAGCGCATTTACCAGTGATGAGGAATTCCGACTGGTGTGCGACGGGAAAGCGCTTGGCTCAGTACCCGTAAGCCGGCCGCTGACCAAGGATCAACGCATTATCTTCGGAGGCCGAAGGTGGCAGGTTCGTGATGTTGATCTCCAAGCCAAAGTCATCATTGTTTCCGCCGCACGCGGTGGTGCCCCTCCTCAGTTCGATGGTCTGGGTGCGATGGTGCATGACAACGTGCGCCAAGAAATGCGAGCCGTCCTGGCAGACCCTGTCCCCTGCCCATTCATTGATCGCGATGCCCAAACGTTGCTCGACGAGGCTCGCAAGACTTTTAACGCATTAGGCCTTGGTGAACGTTACGTCATTGAGTCCGGCGGTAAATGCTATCTAATCAGCTGGCTGGGTGATTACGCCAACGATGCACTGCGCCTGTTACTCAATCATGTGGGCCTTTCGTGTGACAACTCGGGCTTGGCGATTGAGGTTGACGCCAACATCCATCGGACACTGGCTGCACTCAAGGATGTAGGTGACCTAGATGCAAACAATCTCGATTCGATTCTCGTGGATGTAGAGAATATGCTGCGGGAAAAATGGGATTGGGCATTGCCGGAGGCGTTATTGATGAAGTCGTTTGCTTCAATATCACTGGATATCTCAACCGCAATCGGTTTTGCGCAGAATCTAACTTTGGTTGAGTAAATTGATCGGCCTTAAGAGTGTGGAGGCGACTAGGCACCTTCACCTGATAGACACTGTTGCGCAAAACGTTTCTGGCTTCGCGAAAACCATTTGCTCGAAACCACCCCACTCCGCAGTGCACATGAGGCCAGAATGGAAGCGTCCGTTATCAAGGACTTATTGATCGAATTTCAGATCTGGTACGACCTGGATCTCAAAGCGAAGCAAAAGTACCAAGCAAAACTAGCACCGGACTTTCGACTAATAGACTTTCTTCAACGCGACGAAAATGCGCTTTCAACGTATCTCAGTCTCCTGCTCGATCCGATTGGCCGACATGGACAGGGCGATGTGTACCTGGCCAAGTTTCTTGCACTACTTCCCGAGTCCAGCTTTCAGCCGGCCACGGCGGATCACTTAAGCAGCCACACTGAGTTCAGGCTACCAAGCAATAGACGTTTGGATCTCTACCTACGGTTTCGCACAGGCGGCCTAGCCATTGAAAACAAGCCTTGGGCGACTGATCAGAAGAAACAGGTCTATGACTACGCAACATACCTGGATAGTCAGCATCTAGACGGACGTTGGACGCTGATCTATCTCTCCAACGGAGAAATATCCGAGCATAGCCTGCCCAAGCACGCGCCCGCGCATCTAGCGGATCGAGTTGTCAGCTTGGATTTTTTCCGGCTAGCTGGATGGCTGGACGAATGCGCGGTGCTCACCCGTGCTGCATCCGTGCGCCTGTTTGTTGAGACCGTCGCGCAATTCATTCGTGAACAGATCAATGGAGAAATGCAGTTGGACAACGGTCAAGAGCTTACCGAGTTGATGCTGCGAAATGAAAAAAACCTGAGGGGAGCTTTTTATATCTCTCAGCACCTGCACGAGGTCAAGCGCCAGCTATGGCGGGATTTTGCTGATCACTTGCGTGGCGAACTCAATGCATTGGGCGCCGAGTTAGTCTTTGACGAGGAGTTGATTGATGGTGTTGCTCATAATGTGATTGGAGTTCGTTTGAATCCTGCTGACCGATGTGGGCCTAGCTGGGCGTTCAATAAACGAAACCATGAAGGGTTATATTTTGGTATCTGTGCCTTTAGCGAGGCTGACACCAAGAGGATTGACTCCGAAAAAATCAAACGAGCGATGGACAAGCTCTGCGATTTCCCTGGGCGCACTACCGTTTGGTGGCCATGGTGGACATTCGACTCCAGGGCCTTCACTTCCCATCCAGTCCCGTCGAACTGGGTCAACAACGCAGACGCTTGGCTGGGACTCCAAGACAAAAGCCACGAAGGGTTCGCAGCCATAATCATCGGAACGATCAAGCGTATGCAGAGCGATTTCGATATTAGCTTACTGCAAGGCCGTTGAGATTCGGCCACCCGAAGCCAACTCATAAGCTATGGAGACCACACGTGAAAAAGCCACCTATGAAAATCATGATCGAAGAATGGGATGGTGACGGGGCGATTCGAATTCCTGATGAGGCGTTGCAGGAGCTGGAGTTTGATGTTGGCGACTCGCTGTATTTGATAGAGGAATTTGTCGGCAACACGCGCTGCCTTGTCCTATCAAAAACACCTCAGATTGCGGATCGAATAGACGAGCTCACTGAAGCCTGGGATAGCGGACAGTCTGGCAGCGCCGAGGTGAAATAAAGCAGTCACTCGACGAGCCGGGCCTTAGGCCCGAAAACGCGATGGCAACATCCCGTCTGAGAAACCGCCTTTGAAACGCGAGGCAAACCTTAACAAGCCTTTCTCCTTATGAAATCTAATCGACGAGCATTTACTCCTTCAGCGCAAAAACTGCGTTCATGTCATCGATGCTCATGATGACTTTCGGCTTGCGAATCATGCCCTTCAGTCGCTCAACGGAATACATTGATGCCACCATGGCGAACTGGCCATTCTCCAGATTGACGAATTCGACCTCATCTCCTGGTTGCAGGCCTAGAGCAGCCCGTATCTGGGCAGGGATGGTGATTTGGCCTTTAGATTTGTTTAGTTAGCCATCTAACAATCTTAAAGCATATCTCAATGCCAGAGTTACGGCGATGGTGTGCAATATCATCCCAACGAAACGAATGCGCTTGAGCGTAATCAAGCTACACGGCTGTGTCAGGCATTATCCGCATTTAACGTCTTGGCCAAACCAGTCAGAAACATTGAGTGTTCAGAACATAGTTGCCCGCAGAAACCGGAGCTATTATCACCGCTCAATAACACTAATAACAATTATAGGATGTCGGGATGCACGACTATCACACCGCCGCAAGGCAGTTCAATTACCAGCAAAACGCCGCGCAAGAACTGCACGGTAGTCTGGACGGCCTCAACGCCTGCGTGGAGTGCTGTGACCGACATGCTGCCGGCCAAGATGTAGCCATATACTGCGAAGCGCAGGATGGTACCGCCTCGCAGTATACATTCCGTGAGCTACAGGATCAGGCCGCTCGATTCGGCAATTTCCTCCATGAGCAGGGTGTGCGACCGGGTGACCGAGTCGCAGGGCTTTTGCCGCGAACTGTCGAGCTCCTGATAACTATCCTCGGAACTTGGAGGGTTGGGGCAGTCTACCAACCGCTGTTCACCGCGTTCGGGCCGAAGGCTATCGAGCAACGACTGGAGTGTTCCGGCGCACGGTGGGTTGTCACAGACGCCCGCAACCGATCCAAACTAGACGAGGTCACCGGCTGTCCGACCGTGATCACTGTTGGCGCTGATTCATTGGGCAACGGCGATTATGATTTTTGGAGTACTCTGCAGCGCCAGAGCAACGACTGCGAGCCGTTGCTTCAGGACGGCGAAGCCCCGTTCCTGCTCATGTGCACTTCCGGTACCACCGGGCCAGCCAAGCCACTGGAAGTACCATTGCGGGCCATTTTGGCTTTCAAAGGTTACATACGTGATGCAGTAGAGCTGCGAGAGGACGATCACTTTTGGAACCTCGCCGATCCAGGCTGGGCATATGGCCTTTATTATGCGGTCACCGCGCCACTGGCTTTGGGTCACTCGACATTGTTTTACGATGGCCCCTTTTCGGTCGATAGCACCTGTCGGATAATCAACAAATATGCAATCACTAACCTCGCCGGCTCCCCGACGGCTTTCAGGTTACTTATCTCCACGGGCATGGAATTCGCCGATTGCATCCGAGGTCGATTACGCGTGGTTAGTAGCGCCGGAGAGCCTCTCAATCCCCAAGTCATCCGCTGGTTTGCTGAGCACTTAGGCGTAGTCATCCACGATCACTATGGCCAGACCGAGCTAGGCATGGTGCTTAGCAACCATCACGGCCTGAGCCACCCTGTGCTTGAAGGCTCTGCTGGCTATGCCATCCCTGGCCATCGAATCGTAGTGCTTGGTGACCGGCAGCAGGAGTTACCACCAGGCCAGCCTGGTGCGTTGGCAATTGATCGCGAGCAATCGCCGCAGTGCTGGTTCGGTGGTTATTTCGGCATGCCAACCAAGGCCTTCGTGGGGCGTTACTACTTGAGCGGCGATACAGCAGAACTCAACGACGATGGCAGCATTAGCTTCGTAGGCCGTAATGACGACGTAATTACTACCTCCGGCTACCGGGTAGGGCCGTTTGACGTTGAAAGCGCGCTGGTGGAGCATCCTGCCGTAATTGAGGCAGCCGTAATCGGAAAACCCGACCCGCAGCGTACAGAGTTGATTAAGGCCTTCGTGGTGCTAAACAAGCAATATCTACCAAGCCCGGAACTAGCTGAAACATTGCGGCTACATGTCCGCCAGCGCCTCGCGGCTCATGCCTACCCCCGGGAAATCGAGTTCGTCAATGAATTGCCGAAAACACCCAGCGGCAAGCTGCAACGCTTCATCCTGCGCAACCAGGAGATTGCCAAGCAGCAAGTTTGATGATTAAAAACCAGGAATGCGCGAAAATTCCAAGTTCACTATTCGACAAACTTGATGATTCATCATTTATGCATTTGACGATCTTGAAGCACTCTTTAGATGCTTGTATTAGCATGGCGCCTTAACATATTACACATACACAAATTACGCTGCTAAGTCCGAGTTGTGCTGTGCAGATAAAGCCAGATTTCATGCTGTAGACTGCCAACTCGGCGGCTCTTCTCACGAAGTGGCCTGATACCGAAATCCCCACTGGATGTACACTTCATAAATACAACAATACTGAAGGATACATAATATGCAGACAGTTAACGTGTACGCGCTCGCCAGCAATTCAAAGTTCAACCGATTTCACCGCCTCATACTTTTTTGGTGCATGCTAATTCTTGTGATCGATGGTTACGATCTCGCCATCGTTGGTGCGGCCCTTCCCGCTATTATGCAAGATATGCAGATTGCCCCCACTAGCGCAGGAATCATGGCGGGTTCCGCCCTATTCGGCACGATGCTTGGAGCGATCTTCCTTGGAACACTTGCCGACCGTATCGGCCGTCCGAAAATGGTTGCTATGTGCGTCGCACTGTTCAGCCTTTTCACAGCCGGTGCGGGCTTCACTAACGACCCTGTCAGTTTCAGCATCATGCGCTTCATCGCCGGCTTGGGTATTGGCGGCGTATTGCCTGTGTGCACCGCTCAAATGAGTGAGTTTGCCCCTTTGAAACTCCGTACTCGCCTGGTCACTCTGGTATTTACTGGCTACTCGGTAGGCGGCATTTTAGTTGCCATTACGTCCAAGCAGTTAATTGAGAGCCATGGTTGGCAGTGGGTGTTCTACGTTGCCGCACTACCGGTTCTGCTGATCCCCTTCATCCTGAAAACCATGCCTGATTCCATCGGGTACATGCTGAAGGAAGGTCGTCAGGATGAGCTGCGCAAGGTTGCGCTGCGTATTGAGCCAACATTGAATATCACCAGCCAAACTGAGATGACCGGCAACCTAGCGATTTTGGCTGAGCTGGACGCTCCAGTACGCAATCTATTCAAGGATGGTCGTGGCTTCAGCACGGTGATGATTTGGACAGCGTTCATGACCGGTCTGTTCATGGTTTACGCGCTCAACTCCTGGTTAACCAAACTCATGGCGATGGCTGGCTTCAGCCTGGGCTCAGCACTCAATTTCGTTATCGTATTCAACCTCGGTGCGATCGCTGGAGGACTAGGTGGTGGTTGGCTGGCCGATAAGCTCAACATCAAATACGTTCTGGTAAGCTTCTACATTGTCGGAGCCATTGCTCTGACCCTCATGGGCTATACACGCGACGTCTCTCTGTTGTACGCAGTCGTCTTCGTTGTTGGGGCATCCACACTGGGTACGCAGCTGCTGGCCTATGCCTATGCAGGTGACTTCTACCCCTCCACGATACGCTCGGCGGGTGTCGGGTTTGCGTCAGGTGTGGGACGCATCGGGGCGATCGTTGCGCCAGTGCTGATCGGCTGGCTGGTGTCAATGAACCTGCCACTTGAGCACAACTTCATGGCCATCGGCCTGGCCGGCTTGATAGGCGCAGTGGCGGTGACATTGATCAACCAGTCTTGTGCGGATTCCACTCGAGCAAAGAAATCTCTGGCGTTCTCAGCTGAGTGAAGCTTGGATGACTCCACTCGATTTTACTTGAAGAGCGATTGCTGCTTCCGCCTCGCCTCCGTCCTGGTGAACCGTGGCTTGGGCGAAGGCGATACTGTCTCCGCCCTCTACAAGCGGCAAGTTGCCACGCATAAGGGGCTCGTGCGGCAGCCTTCGAAGGCTTAATGGTTGCTGACTCCGAAACTATGCAGCCAGTACCAAAAGATGGCCAAACAACGGGTGAGCCGCTGCTCAAGGGCAACACCGTAATGATGGGTTATCTGAAAAATGTTGTAAGCGACTCAAGGGGAAGTTTGCCTTGATAAAAATCCCCCAGTCCATCTGGAGTCAGAAAACTGGATTGCACCAGTAGATGAAATGGAGGGCATTCCCATTGCGCATATTCAGTTGATGCATTCGCGTGAGTGAGCTCTGCATTGGATTCGTGTGTGTTGCGTTGGCTTGGAAGATTTACTTGTTGCTTCTGTTACTTACAAAAATAAAAAATCGGAGCGTTATAAGTGAGCATAAAAAAAATTTATGTAACTTTAGTGTTTGGCAGCATTGCCCTAAGTGGCCATGCGTTTGCTGACTTCCTAAGTGATAGCAAAGCTACCTTGGGAATGAGGAACTTCTACTTCAATAACGACAACCGTGATGGCACCGCTGCCCCTTCGAAAACCGAAGAGTGGGCGCAGGGTTTCATGTTGGACTTCAAGTCGGGATATACCGATGGTACCGTTGGTTTTGGTGTTGATACCCTGGGGTTGCTGGGCATTACCCTGGACACTGGCAAGGGACGACACGTCGGGAGCTCTATGATTCCCTCGAACAGTGACAACCGCGCCGTCGACGAGTGGAGCCGGCTGGGGCTGACCGGAAAAGTCAAAATGTCGAAGACCGAACTGCGCTACGGCACCTTGATTCCGAAACTTCCAATTCTGGTCGCCAACGATGGACGGGTGCTGCCACAAACCTTCGAGGGCGGCCAAATCACCTCGAGCGAGTTCAAGGATCTGACCCTGACGGGTGGACGAATTGAACATGCAACAGGTCGCGGTTCAACGGATCAGACGGGGCTGGCCGTTCTGGGCGGTACGCGTGAAAGCAACCAGTTCGACTTCGTCGGGGGCGACTGGAAAGTCACCAAGGATCTGACGGCTCAGTACTACTATGCCCATCTCGAGAACTACTATAACCAGCAGTTTTTCGGACTGATTCACACGTTTGCGTTCTCGGACAACCAATCCCTGAAAACCGACTTGCGCTACTTCAAAACTGACTCGTCAGGTGAAAACAGCTCTGGTACATCGGGCTACAGAATCAGTGGCTACACCAAAAACGGTGATGGCGTGATCGATAACCGCACTTGGAGTGCCGCCCTGGTTTACTCCATCGGTGGTCACGCGATCACAGCGGGCTACCAAAGCGTTTCAGATGGAAGCAACTTTACCCAGCCCAATCAAGGTAGCCTCGTAGATAAAGGTGCTGGAGGCAGCAGCTTGTATCTGTATACAGATCGCCTGATGCAGAGCTTCAACCGTGCAGGGGAACGTACGTCATTCGGTCAGTACGCCTACGACTTTGCCGCCCTGGGTGTCCCTGGCCTGAAAGCCTCGGTCATGTACGTCTCCGGGGACAATATCAAGACGAGAACCGGCGACAATCAGAAAGAATGGGAAAGGGATATCTTTCTGGACTACGTCGTTCAATCCGGCGCACTTAAAAACGTGGGGTTCGGTTGGCGTAATGGTAAATCCAATAGCGAAGCCGCCCGTGATCAAGATCAGAACCGCGTGTTTGTGAGCTACAGCATTCCGCTTCTCTAAGGGGGCAGTACAAACGTATCGCGCTCATTTCGAGGGGGCTGAGCTGGTCAATTCGCCTTTGCGCTGACACTTCTCGACTCTGCCGTCTGGCTCCCTGAGAACCTAGCAGGAATCCAATCTATCGGAGTTGTTTAGACGCGTGAGCCGCTGCCGTATCCGTTCAGGAATCTCCAGCGTGGCTACCACCTCAAGTAAACCGGCGGCCGGCTCGATCCGGCCTTTGGGACTTTTATATGTCAAATAACCGCGTATGCGACACTGCCAATTTGTGAGGAAACATCATGCGCATCGAAAACTCAGTCTTTCTAATTACTGGCGCAGGTTCCGGACTAGGTCTGGCTTCAGCGCGAGAGTTGGTGGGCCAGGGTGCAAACGTGGTGCTGGTCGATGTGAACGAAGCCGCTGGTGCAGCCCTCGCTGACGAGCTAGGAAAACGTGCGATTTTCGTGCGAGCAGACATCACCAGTGAAAGTGATTGCCGTACAGCAATTGCCTCTGCAGTAGGCGTCTTTGGCGCGTTGCATGGAACGGTGTCGCAGTGTTGGGAGCTGCTGCTCATGTTGCCCTGGCAGCCGGCCGCATGTAATAGATCGATTCCACGTGCGGTATGACAGTAGCACCTGCCATCAAACTGTACATCGGAAACTTACCCTGCGACGAGGTCGCCAGCCTTGCTGTTGATGGGATCTGAATCGCAGTTAGTTGGTTAAGCTATCTGACACTGATCATTCTGGAGCTGATTATTCACAAAGTGTGAAACAACTGAATCCAAAGATCGTCACTGAAGCAGTTGCAGTCGCAACTTTCGTAGAACATGCAACACGCTTCACACAAATCCTCGCCAACTCAAAGCAAGATGACACCATTATTAGAAACATCAAATGAATGGGCATCTGGTTGCCCATCTGTTGGCACCGATGCCGAATTGACCCAGTGGGGGTGCGGCAAAAAACTTGGACTGGTTATGCCGCGAGACCTAGGCTCTCACGATACTCAACAGGACTGAGAGCGCCGAGAGAAATCTTGATTCGTTTCTCGTTGTACCAGCGAATGTATGAATCCAGGGCCTGAATGAACTGCTCGATGCTCGTTGACTGCCAGTTGCGTGGATAGAACAGTTCCGTTTTCAGCCGGCCGAAGAAGCCTTCACAAGCCGCGTTGTCAGGCGAGCATCCCTTGCGCGACATCGAACGAATCAGCTTCGCATCAGCGATGCGCGATAACCAGCCGGGCCAGCGGTAGTGAGCGCCGCGATCGGAGTGAACGATAGGCCGTTTGCTGTTGCGGGCCACCGTTTCGACGGCGGCATCCAGCATCGTGTTCACAAGCCCGGCGTCCGGGCGCGTGCCGATCGACCAACTGATGACCTTTCCATCGAAGCAGTCAATCATGGGGGACAGGTACACCTTGCCGGCCGGGATCTGGAACTCCGTAATGTCAGTGAGCCATTTTTCATTCGGAGCAACAGCCGTGAAGTCGCGGTTGACGAGGTTTTCCGGCGCGGGACTGATCTCCCCGAGGTAGGAACCGTATCGACGCCGTTTCGGCTTGGCGACGACCAGGCATTCCTGCTTCATCAAGCGTTGCACCACCTTCTCTGACAGACGTACACACTGCCTGCTCAGCGAAGCCCGCATCCGGCGGTAGCCATAGCAGCGATGATTGCGCTCGAAGATGTCCGCCATGGCACGACGCACTTCGGTGTATTTTTCCGCGACCTGCATTCGGGCTCGATGATAGAAATAGGAGCTTCGGGCCAAACCCAGCGCTTCAAGCAGCTCTGACAAGGAGTATGTTTGCCTCAGGGCATCAGCCAGCAATGTCTTCTCCCGATTGGTCAGGACTTGCCGGTCGATGCCCGTATCTTTTTTTATGAGTTCATTCGCCTTCATCAACAGGTCGTGCTCAAGTTGTAGACGGCGCACGTCGAGCCGAAGAGATTCAAGTTGCCGCTCCAACTCTTCTCGCTCCGGTGACGATGGAGTTTTTTGTCGGCGTTTCATGGATGCGGATGCCTCTGGGCCGAGTAGCTGATTTTTCCAGTTGTACAAGGTCGGCCTGCACACGCCCAGCTTTTGAGCCACGGCGTTCGCACTTTCTTGTCGCGTGCACAGCGCGATGACCGCAGCCTGCTTCATCGCTGGCGGGCGTGCTAGCCCGTCAGATCGACCAACGACGCGCGTGTGCAGTTTGGGGTGCAACTCGTGAATCCAGGCACGCAACGAATCCCGTGCCGGGTAGCCCAAAGCCTTGATGGTGGAGGCGATGCAGCATCCATGGTCGAGATAGTACCCGACAGCCTTTTCCCTTTGGGCCAGTGAGTACTTCGGCTTCAAGATCACGTAGCCACGCGACAGGTCGAGGCATCGCTCGTACTCTTCATGCCAGCTCTTCAGAGAGTTCTTCGTCGGGTAGCCCAACTGGCGAATAGTTGCCCCGATGCGCTTCCCCAGTTTGATGTAGAGCTTGACCGCTCGGATGCGGTCTTCGTATGAATACAATGAACTACCTCCAGGTAGTCCAAGGTTTTTACCGCACCCCCAGTTGCCGAGATATCACTGACCCAGTCTGTTCCTCTCGAACCATTGCCCATGCGGGATCTGTGCAGATTTTGAGGTGGGTCAGTCTTGCTTCAGCACGTGGGTCAATTCGGTGTCGGCGTAGGCGTCGGCGTCAACAGGACGTGTCAGCTCAGAGGCAAATTGACCAGCTTAGAACTCTCGAAATGAGCGCGATATGTTTATGCTGCGTCCTTAGAGAAGTGGAATGCTGTAGCTTACAAACAACCGATTCTGATCTTGATCACGGGCGGCTTCGCTGTTGGATTTACCGTTACGCCAGCCGAAGCCAACACCTTTGAGTGCCCCCGACTGAAGGACGTAGTCCAAAAAAATATCCCTTTCCCATTCTTTCTGATTGTCGCCGGATCTCGTTTTGATATTGTCCCCGGAGACGTACATGACCGAGGCTTTCAGGCCTGGGACACCCAGAGCGGCAAAGTCATAGGCATACTGACCGAATGATGCACGCTCCCCTGCACGGGTGAAGCTCTGGATCAGACGATCTGTATACAGGTACAAGCTGCTGCCTCCGGCGCCTTTATCTACCAAGCTACCCTGGTTGACTTGGGTGAAGCTGCTACCGTCCGAAACGCTTTGGTAGCCCGCAGTTATCGCATGGCCGCCAAGGGTGTATATCAATGCAGCGCTCCAGAGACGGTTGTCGATCACGCCATCACCGTTTTTGGTGTAGCCACTGACTCTGTAACCCGATGTACCGGAGCTGTTTTCACCTGACGAGTCAGTTTTGAAGTAGCGCAGGTCGGTTTTCAGGGATTGATTGTCCGAGAACGCAAGCGTGTGAATCAGTCCGAAAAATTGCTGGTTATAGTAGTTCTCGAGATGGGCATAGTAGTACTGAGCCGTCAGATCCTTGGTGACTTTCCAGTCGCCCCCGGCGAAGTCGAACTGGTTGCTTTCACGCGTACCGCCCATAGCGGCCAGCCCCGTCTGATCAGTTGAACCGCGACCTGTTGCATGTTCAATTCGCCCACCCGTCAGGGTCAGATCCTTGAACTCGCTCGAGGTGATTTGGCCGCCCTCAAAGGTTTGTGGAAGCACCCGTCCATCATTGGCGACCAGAATCGGAAGTTTCGGAATCAAGGTGCCGTAGCGTAGTTCGGTCTTCGACATTTTGACTTTTCCGGTCAGCCCCAGCCGGCTCCACTCGTCGACGGCGCGGTTGTCACTGTTCGAGGGAATCATAGAGCTCCCGACGTGTCGTCCCTTGCCAGTGTCCAGGGTAATGCCCAGCAACCCCAGGGTATCAACACCAAAACCAACGGTACCATCGGTATATCCCGACTTGTAGTCCAACATGAAACCCTGCACCCACTCTTCGGTTTTCGAAGGGGCAGCGGTGCCATCACGGTTGTCGTTATTGAAGTAGAAGTTCCTCATTCCCAAGGTAGCTTTGCTATCACTTAGGAAGTCAGCAAACGCATGGCCACTTAGGGCAATGCTGCCAAACACTAAAGTTACAGAAATTTTTTTTATGCTCACTTATAACGCTCCGATTTTTTATTTTTGTAAGTAACAGAAGCAACAAGTAAATCTTCCAAGCCAACGCAACACACACGAATCCAATGCAGAGCTCACTCACGCGAATGCATCAACTGAATATGCGCAATGGGAATGCCCTCCATTTCATCTACTGGTGCAATCCAGTTTTCTGACTCCAGAAGTATTTTGGAGCTTTTTTATCTAAGAAAACCTACCATTGCCTCGCTTACAACATCCACATATGAAAATTGTGCGCGAGAAGTGATCGCCACTACCAATAGTAGTTTTTATCATTGCACAGCACTGCTGGCACCTTTTACTTCTTTTAGCGCGCATAATTGGTCACCACCTAATTAGTAGCACCGTGCAAGTTATATCCGCGAACCAAATGTATGTCGGCGATATGGTGGTAGTTTTTCGTAGGCCTATGATTGGAAATTAGTTTCTATATTTTCATCCATACCAAACAACTCAGCTACCCCTAGGGGTGAGCTGAACACGCCCTAGCAATTTGAAGCCAAACGGAGAATTGCATCGCGACTGCCTGCTTGCTCTCGAAGTAAAAATTTTTGGATTTTCCCAGTCGCAGTTTTTGGTAACTCCGTAAAGATCACTCTGCGAGGGCATTTGAATCGAGCAAGACGGGTCTGACAGAACACAATTATTTCTGCCTCCGTGGGAGGCTCAATACCACTTTTTAGTTCGACAAATGCGCAGGGGACTTCCCCCCATTTGTCATCAGGCTGCGCGACGACTGCGGCATGTAAAACAGCTGGATGACAGTGGATGGTTTCTTCAATCTCTACGGACGAGATATTCTCCCCTCCGGAAATAATGACGTCTTTGCAACGATCGGTAATTTGTACATAACCGTTGGGGTGCACAACTGCTACATCACCAGTATGAAACCAGCCGCCTTCAAAGGCTTTTCGGGTTGCGCTTTCATTCTTCAGATAACCCATCATCACGGTGTTGCCCTTGAGCAGCAGCTCACCAGTTGTTTGGCCGTCTTTTGGTACTGGCTGCATAGTTTCGGAGTCAGCAACCATTAAGCCTTCGAAGGCCGCAGCACGAGCCCCTTGGCGTACACGGAGAGCGCCTTGCTCACTCGGTGTTAAATCGTCCCAGCCGTCTTGCCATACGCAGCTAATCGGGGTGCCGGAAACTTCTGTAATTCCATATACGTGGTCAACGTCGAAGCCTTGTGAGACTACTGCGTTCAGCACGGCGGCCGGAGGTGGGGAACCAGCAGTCAGCACTCGAACCGGAGTTTTAAGCGGAGGACGGTCTGAGGCGTTCGCAATCATGGCCAAAACAATAGGCGCCGCACAGAAATGATCGACACCATAGTTATCTATCGACTCAAACACCGTCTCTGCGGAAACTTTTCTCAGGCACACGTGCGTACCGGCCGCCGCAGTGATAGCCCAGGTAAAACACCATCCGTTAGCGTGGAACATAGGTAGTGTCCACAGGTAACGAGGAGCCCGAGAAAGCGGCCAGTTAGTCATCTGCAGCATGCTCATGAGGTATGTGCCGCGATGGCTAGCGACGACACCCTTTGGATCGCCGGTTGTACCTGAGGTGTAGTTGAGCGCTATCGGCTGCCACTCGTCACTGGGCCATACGCCCTCGAAATCAGGACTACCGCTGCCAATGAAGGTTTCGTAATCGATGTCTCCAATGCTTTTGCAAATGGGCGCCAGGTGATCATTGATGTCGATGACCATAGGGCGGTGCTCAAGGAGTCCAAGAGCGGCATCAGCCAGTGCAGCAAACTCTCGATCCACCAAGAGGAGCTTGCATTCCCCATGACGAAGTATGAATGCCACTCCTTCAGCATCCAGGCGGTAGTTAACTGTATTCAGTACCGCGCCGCAGAGGGGTATCCCAAAATGCGCCTCGAGCATGGCAGGGGTATTGGGGGACAGAATTGAAACGGTGTCTCCCGAACCCATGCCTTTTTCGGAAAGTGCTGAGGCTAGGCGATAGCACCGTTCGCGAGTTTCACTCCAGGTTCTGTGTAGTTCACCATGAACTACAGCTATCCGATCCGGGTGCACAAGTGCTGCGCGATCTAGAAAACCAAGTGGAGTCAGGGGCAAATAGTTTGCCTTGCAGTGATCAAGCCCATTCTCATAAGCACCAGGTTTCATGGTGTTGTCTCCTTATTATTGTGATGAAAAGTGGAAAACGCGCTCACCGGCTCCCGATCAGTAACCAAGGTGTTCTCAATACTGGTCTCGTCGGCGTATCCAAGACTCATTCCGCAAACCAGCATTTGATCAGAGGGGATCGCAAGGGCTTCCGAAATAACGTGGTGATATTTTAAAAAGGCTGCTTGTGGGCAGGTGTGCAACTTCCTCCCGCGCGCGGCCACCATCACGGCCTGCAGAAACATCCCGTAGTCGAGGAGACTCCCCTCCTTAAGCACTCGATCAATGGTAAAAATCAAGCCGACCGGAGCATCAAAGAAATGGTAATTGCGACCGTGTTGCGCATGCATCCGCTGCTTGTCACCCTTTGCAATTCCCAGCAGTCCATAGAGTTCCCAACCTACTTTCCTTCTCCGATCCACGTATGGCGAAGTCCATTCGCGTGGGTAATATTCGTATGCGTCTTCAAGGTTGTTGCTTAGTGACGGATTGTTGTCAATTTCCGCGATGGCGCATGAAAGATGAGTCTTTGCTTCTCCAGTGACAACATGGACGCGCCAAGGCTGCATGTTCACTCCCGTTGCGCAGAATCGAGCGATATCAAGGATCGATTCAATTTCTTCGCGTGGCACAGGAGTGGGCAAAAAAGCCCGAATGCTGCGTCGTGAAGCTATCGCCCAATCAACCGTTTGGCTAAGCAGTTCAGACGATACTGGCGGTTGGGATAAGCGATTCATTTTCATGCGTTAGAGTCCACGGATTCAGTTACAGGCGGATGCATCATGGTATTAGCTAGACAGGGCTGGGGCCTTTCTGACTTGAGTAGAGTCTGCGTGCGACTGATTGATCATGGTGACCGCGACAGCGCCAATAAGGCCAGCAAGGCTGATGGCCATGAAGTTTTTCTCAAGCGGAAGGTTTAATGACACCAACCAGCCGATGAGAACAGGTGCGACGATAGCGCCAATTCTTCCCACACCAGATGCGAAGCCCACGCCGGTTGAACGAATCGATGACGGGTAGAAATCCCCAGCGTACGCATATGCCAACAGCTGGGTACCAAGAGTCGATGCCCCGACAATGAACACCACTGGAAAAAGCAAAGTCGTTGAGCGCGTATAACCCAAAATTGTTAGAGCAATTGCTCCTACGATGTAGAAGCAGACCAGTACGTGTTTGATGTTTAGCTTGTCACTCAACCATCCACCGCCAATTGCACCGGCGATGGCCCCCACATTGAAAACAATCACAAAGTTCAACGCGGAGCCAAGACTGAATCCAGCCATCGCCATAAGCTTGG
Organism: Pseudomonas sp. BF-R-19; assembly: GCF_019956445.1. NCBI lineage: Bacteria > Pseudomonadati > Pseudomonadota > Gammaproteobacteria > Pseudomonadales > Pseudomonadaceae > Pseudomonas > Pseudomonas sp. BF-R-19. The sequence goes on along the minus strand of NZ_JAHBDN010000022.1, from coordinate 54,681 downwards.
TCAACCAGGAATTAAGGGCGTACACCATGAAGAGGCCGGTCATGAACGCAGCCCAAATCATTACGGTGCTAAAGCCTCGACCATCCTTGAACAAGTTACGAACTGGCGCTTCCTGTTTATCCAATACTGTGGCGTTTCCGGTCATCACAGTGTTTTCGTCGATTTTGAGAGTAGGATCTATCTTGCGAGCAATAGCCCGTAGTTCATCTTGACGTCCGGTTTTAAGCAGGTAGCCTATGGACTCAGGCATGGTCTTTAGGATCATAGGGATCAGAAGCACTGGCAGCAGCGCCACATAAAACACCCACTGCCATCCATGACTCTCAATGAGTTGCTTGCCAGTTAGCGCAACCAAAATACCGCCCACGGAGTACCCCGCGAAAACGAGGGTCACCAGGCGAGTACGGAGTTTCAGTGGTGAAAACTCACCCATCTGAGCAGTGCAAATCGGCAGTACGCCGCCGATGCCAAGGCCCGCGATGAAGCGAGAAATGCTGAAGCTAATCGGGTCACTGGTGAGACCAGCCCCAGCAGTGAAAATACTGAACAAGGCCACACAGATTGCGATCATCTTGGGACGCCCAATACGGTCAGCTAGCGTTCCAAGAAAAATCGCTCCGAGCATCGTTCCGAAGAGCGCAGAACCAGCCATGATGCCGGCGCTGGTTGGATCAATGTTCATGTCTTTCATGATCGCCGGAAGGGCTGCACCGACTACAGCGAGGTCATAGCCATCGATTATCAGAATGAGGACACACCAAAATAAAATGAGCCCATGGAAGCGGTTGAACTTCGATTCAACCGCGAGTGCATAAAGGTTTACCGGCTGCATATCGCGTCTCCTTCGATCTTGTTTTTGTTTGTGAAGTGCTAGGCACCCGGTCTTGGAGGCATATCGAGGGGGAGAACGCACCGGTTGAAGACTCGGTGGTCTGCTTGAGATGCGACACTTGGGCTACCTGCGTCGCATCGTAGGAGTTGGGCTTGCTGCGGCCTATGCCCTACGACATCGTTCTGCTTGACCGATTTGGACACCCATAGCTGGCCAGAAACGACCAATGTGATTTTGGGGAGGAGATGTCCATCGGCATTTTGGCGGGTGAAACGAGTTGCAGATCTCAGTACGTAATCTGGCGGGGGAAGTAGTTCTCTTGTTCCGGAAGACAGGCTTTTAACTTTCGCCTGGTTCTTCAGCATTGGAGCGGCGATAAGCGCCAGGGCTCACTCCCGTCCACTTCTTGAAGGCACGGTGAAATGCACTGCTTTCTTGGAAGCCTGTGAGAGCAGCTACTTCGGTTACTGTCATATTTGGCTGGCACAGCAGGTTGATCGCCATGTCGCGGCGCAGATTGTCTTTCAAACGTTGATAGCTAACCCCCTCGGCTTGGAGCCTTCGCTGAAGCGTCGAATATGACATGCGGAGCACTTTTGCCACCTTATCTAGCTCTGGCCATTCCTCCGGATTCAGGCATCTCAATCTCATTCGGATCTGGGCGCTGATGCTGTCCTCGTTACGATATTTTACCAGCAGATTAGCAGGCGACTCTTTCAAAAACGTCGATAGGCTGGCCTTGTTTTGCACGACCTTGAGGCTTAGAAAAATACGGTCAAAACGAATCATCGTAACTGGAGCGCCAAACTGAATTTCTTCGCAAAAGCGCATGCGATAGTCGCTATCGTCGAGCGGTCGATTCGATCTAAAGCAGAGTTCTTTTATCGGAATGCGTCTGTTACCCAGCCAGCAGAGCAATCCATGTACCAAGATCAGCCATGTTCCGTAGCTAAAGAGGCGGCGCTCAATTCCTTTGTCATGGATAACGATGACGGCGGAGTCGTCTTCAAGCCTCAGCTCACCGTGAATGTCGTCCAATACGAGGCGTAGAAATTTCAGAATCCGCCGCAACGCTTGCTCTAACGACTCGCAGTCAATCGAAGACTGGCACATTAATCGGAAGCTACCTCGTCGCATTGGATGGCTATCGATTCCGAAAAACTCATCGTCGAGTAGATCTGAAAGAGCGACCCACAGGCGAGAAAATGCAGCAGCCGAAACCCTGGCTTGGGGAGAAGTGAGGAGCTCCGGATCTATACGTGCTTGCTGCAATGCGATGGATGTGTCCAGTTGGCGTCGCAATGCGCCATCGAGGGCTTCATGCACCAATCCAATTGAAGTAGTTCCCTTGTCCTGGATGAGCACGCTTATTCCTCTCCACAGTTGGTTTCTGACTTGATGTTGATCTTCAAATCTCTTCGGCAGTTCTGCTTTGAGCAACCTGAGAGCCTCAACTGTTTATCTATGTTCCAGCTTCCCAGCATTGCATGTTAACCCGAAGGTTTTGTTATTAGGGAGCGCGTTTGCAACCCCTCCTTCCAGCCCTCGATGCCTGGCCTCGATTGTCCAAAGCATTCAACCAAACTGAGGCGTTTGAGCATTGTCGAGGCCACTGACCACTGACACTATCCGCTTAAGAATCTCCGGCGTGGCTTACACCTGAAGTAAACCGGCGGCCGTCAGCGATCTGACCTTTGGGCCTTTTATATGTCAAGTGACCGCGTATGCGGCACTGCCAATTTGTGAGGAAACATCATGCGCATCGAAAACTCAGTCTTCCTAATTACTGGCGCAGGTTCTGGACTCGGGCTGGCTTCGGCGCGCGAGTTGGTGGGCCGAGGTGCAAACGTGGTGCTGGTTGATGTGAACGAAGCCGCTGGTGTAGCTCGCGCTGACGAGCTAGGAAAACGTGCGATTTTCGTGCGCGCAGACATCACCAGTGAAATTGATTGCCGTACAGCAATTGCCTCTGCAGTAGGCGTCTTTGGCGCGTTGCATGGGGTGATTAACTGCGCGGGTGTTGCACCAGCCGAACGGGTTTTAGGCCGTAATGGCGCACATGGGCTTGAGAGTTTTCGCCGAACTATCGAAATCAATTTGATCGGTAGCTTCAACATGGTTCGCCTTGCTGCTGAGGCTATGGCGGGAGGAGAGCCCGATGAAGAAGGTGAGCGCGGCGTAGTCATAAATACGGCCTCTGTCGCAGCTTTTGACGGTCAGACGGGCCAAGCCGCTTACGCCGCGTCCAAAGGTGGAGTTGCTGCCATGACATTGCCATTGGCACGCGACCTAGCTCGTTCAGGCATCCGTGTTATGTGCATTGCACCCGGAATATTTGAGACCCCGATGATGGCGGGTATGCCTCAGGACGTGCAGGCATCATTGGCAGCCAATGTGCCGTTCCCTCCACGGCTGGGACGGCCCTCCGAGTACGCGGCGTTGGCAGCGCACATCATCGAAAACTCCATGCTCAATGGTGAGGTGATTCGTTTGGATGGTGCTTTGAGAATGGCCGCGAAATAGATCGAGCTAAAAGTCTGTAATCGGGCACAAGCCCCCCAACATGAACAGAGGATTCAGTTATGAGCCATACCGACCCTATCGTCATTGTCAGTGCTGCCCGAACTCCGTTAGGAGGCTTTCTTGGGAACTTCAAGGAAGTCACCGCCGCGCAGCTGGGTGCGGTTGCAATTCGTGCCGCCGTGGAACGAGCCAGCCTGCAGCCCAGTGACATTAGCGAGGTCATCATGGGATGCGTGCTACAAGCTGGGCAAGGCCAGGCTCCGGCTCGCCAAGCTGCCCTGTTGGCGAATCTTCCGGAGCAAGTGGTGTGCTCAACAGTCAACAAGATGTGCGGCTCTGGCATGAAAGCGCTGATGTTCGGCCACGACCTTCTCCATGCCGGGAGCGCGGAGGTGGTGGTTGCCGGAGGTATGGAAAGCATGTCAAACGCTCCCTACCTGTTGGAGCGAGCTCGCTCAGGCTATCGAATGGGCCACAGCAAGATCATTGATCATATGTTTCTCGATGGGTTGGAAGATGCCTACGAGAAAGGCCGGCTCATGGGCACATACGCCGAAGACTGTGCTCAGAGCTATGGATTCACTCGAGACCAGCAGGATGAGTTTGCGATCAGCTCGTTGACCCGAGCTCAGAAGGCAATCACCGAAGGGCGTTTCCAGGACGAGATTGTCCCTGTGCTGGCTTCGTCTGGCCGTGAGACGGTTTCGATTGAAAGCGATGAACAGCCGGGTAAGGCCCGGATCGACAAAATTCCTACGTTGAAACCTGCGTTTCGCGAAGGGGGGACGGTGACTGCGGCGAACTCCAGTTCTATTTCGGATGGCTCAGCTGCCCTCGTGCTGATGCGCTTGTCTGAAGCCGAGCGTAGAGGCCTTACACCGTTGGCCCGGATAGCAGGTCATGCATCCTACGCGCACGCTCCCGGCCTCTTTGCCTCCGCTCCGGTCGGTGCGATTAAACGCTTGCTAGAGCGAACCAACTGGTCAATGCAGGATGTTGATCTCTTTGAGATCAATGAGGCCTTTGCCGTGGTGCCCATGGTTGTTATCCGAGACTTGAACGTCGGACATGAGCAATTAAATGTCCACGGTGGGGCATGCGCTTTGGGGCACCCGATTGGTGCGTCAGGCGCGCGTGTTGTTGTTACGTTGGTAAATGCCTTGAGGCAGAACACGCTAAAGCGTGGCATCGCTTCTGTGTGCATTGGTGGCGGCGAGTCGACCGCGATTGCTATCGAACTCCTCTCATAGAGGAGCGTTGACTGGCTGTAATAAGTCTCCCGCTGCACCTCGGAAATCTTTTTGCGCAAAGGATTTGTCTGTGAACTACCGGCCCCCAATAGTTGATCAAGTGGACGGGGTTGGCTTGATCACGCTTAACCGCTCAGACGCGCTGAATGCGATCAACACAATGCCTGACGGGAGTGAGCATTTGTGGAGAAACGCGCAGTTAAATTTTGAGCGGCAGTGTCGCGAGTTAACGCTGCAAAATCGAGGAAATACCGTGGCAGAGAAAGAGCTGTTTTGGGAAGACTTCACCCCAGGTAGAATTTGGACAGCCAAGCAATCTGCTCCTATCGCAACGGAACAAATTATCGATTTTGCTGCCGAGTACGATCCTCTCGATATACATATTGATCCTGACCTTGCCCGTTCGAGTCCGCTTGGGGTGCACTGCGCCAGCGGGGTACAAACCTTCGGTTTCTCACAACGGTTGATGTGTGATGCCTTACTGCTTCAAACAAACATCATTGCGGGTGGGAAGATCGATGGTTTTAGGATGGTCGCTCCAGTAGTACCTGGAGACACTCTCAAGCTCTCAGCTCAAGTCGTTCGATCACTCATACACGCAGGAAACCATGAACGAGGGTGGGTTGTGTTTAAAGTCGACGTTGCTACGACGGCGGGAAAAACCGTGCTTGTTTATGAGGTGACGGTATTGATACTGCGCAGGGGCGGTCAGGGTGGGTCTGTACCTGGAAGCGTTGGCCAGTATTGATACTCCTGTGGCCCTCTTTTGGCCAGAAGCGCACGGATGGTTGCGCCAGCTAGGCGTTACTCAAGAGACCCAGGAGATGCTTGATCTCTGCGCCGAGAAGAACAACCGCCTCTCTCGAATGAGATAAAAGAAGCCCTTCCCGGGCCTTTGTTTGTACTCGCACCAAAAATCACTTGGTCAGCCAAGACTCAACGATGGTGGAGCCGTTCACGACGTCCTAGACCTTTTGCTACGCTGACCTCTTCCATGGAGGAATCACAATGTCGAACGCAGACCTGCTCCCTTCCCTACTCTTCAAGATCAATCAGAATCAACTGGCTCTCGAAGCTGCGATTATGGAGCTGACGTTGTGGGTCGAGCAGCGCGGATCAGCGGAGGTCGCCGGCAATGTTCGTGGTGCTTTGGACACAATCAGCAAGAACGAAGAGTTCATAAACATGACGCTTGCGGTGCTCATGACGCCGGAGTGATCAAACGATCTGGGTAACGACGAACAACAGACTACTCACTTCGATTCCTGTAGGGGTCGTCCTTGTTATGGCGGCCACGGCACTCGACCAACCCATCAGTGCGATCACGGCTTCGTAATGTCATTTCGTCCGGCAAGCACACTGTTCGGGCTGACATCGGCGATCAAGAGGCAGATCAGAGCTGGATCAATGTCTAAGCGCAAAGCAAAACTCGAAGGTTACTTTCGCTTGAACGCCCCCTGTGCAGTCGCCAACAGCTCGCCTTGGTCAGAAACCAATGTGCCCTGAACGAAATAGAGGTTCCGGCCACTGCAGGTTATCTGTCCCTTGGCGATTACAGTTCCTTCTCGAGCGGCGCTGAGGTAAGAAATATTCAGCGTAACAGTCACCCCATGAGACTCTTCCTCGTGCTCGCCCGAGTACAGCCCAGCATAACCACAAGCTGCGTCCAACAACGTTGCGGTCAATCCTCCGTGTAGCATTCCTTGACGGTTGAGGTGTTGGGGCTGAATGGGCATGTGAAATGCAGCTTCATCTTTAGCCCATCGAACCAACTCAATACCAAGACTTTGCAAAAAAGGATTGTTCATCTCCACAGCTTTTCTCCACGCTTAAATTCAAATCTCGCCCACAACCCATTTGAAGGTCGACCTCCGGTTTTACCACCGAGGTCTGACGGCTGCTTTCGTTGACAGCCCGTTAGGCCATCCTGACCTTGATGGGCTAGAGGTGTTCACGGAGCAAATGGTGATCATCGCCCCCAACGCCCATCCCCCAATAACCCGGGCGAGTCAGGTCGCCGGCGTGTCGATTTACGCTTTCCGGTCAAACTGCTCGTACCGGCGCCACTTCGAAAATTGGTTTGCGGAGGACGATTCAAAACTGCCTGGCAGGACTGTGGAAATGGAGTCCTATCATGGAATGCTGGCATGCGTCACAGCGGGCGCGGGAATAGCCCTGATGCCTCGAAGCATGTTGGAGGCAATGCCAGGTAGTAATAACGTTGAGGTTTACGCCCAGCACAATCACGCCACCTTTTACCTCGAGCCAAATCCCGTCTTGACAAAAAAACTGTGATCACATATCACTACATAAGAATTCCTAGTCATTGCATGGATCGACTGAGGAAAGACGTCCGACACAAAAATAAGACAGGATATATAGCTATGAACGTTGTGAAACGACTTACCCCCTACTCCGGATTGAAGGTTTTGATTTCCGGCGGAGCAGCAGGCATCGGAGAGGTAATTGCCGCTGCCTATCTCGAGATCGGGGCGAAAGTGCATGTTTGTGATGTCAGCGAGCGGGCTGTCTCAGCATTTCGTGAACGCTACCCTGAGGCGCAAGCTACGCTAGCCGATGTTTCTGATTCCGATGAGGTTAAGCGTGTCTTTGAGATACAACGAGAGTGGGCGAATGGGCTGGATGTTCTGATAAACAATGCTGGCATCGCGGGGCCAACGGCCGGGATAGAAAGGATCAGTGATGTCGAATGGGAACAGACGATAGACATAAACCTCAATGCACAGTACCGCTTCGCCCATCATGCAATTCCCCTGTTGGTTGAGTCAGAACATGCTCACATCATTCACATCTCATCCGTCGCAGGGCGCTTAGGTTATGCTTGGCGGACTCCTTACGCGGCGACCAAATGGGCAATTGTAGGGCTGATGAAGTCATTGGCAGCCGAGTTGGGCGAGAAGGACATTCGAGTCAACACACTTCTACCGGGTATCGTCGAAGGCCCTCGCCAGGATCGTGTTATCAGTGATCGCGCCAAGCAATTAGGAATCTCTGAGCCTGAGATGCTCCAACAAACGTTGAAGAAAATCTCATTACGCCGGATGACTCCACCCGAGGATGTGGCAGCAATGGCCTTATTTCTCTGCTCTCCCGCCGCTCACAATGTGACAGGCCAAGCGATCAGCATCGACGGCAATGTCGAGTATCTCTGATCAAGTTTCGTGATAGATCTACAACGGCTCGCCAACAGTCTTGCTGGCGAGCCGTTTTTTATTTAGCGTGTGCATCGGGAATGGCAAATTGCTTTCGTACCCAAACTGAACCACAACGCCGGATCCCACCCGATTAACCAGTTCGATAAGCCAGTACGTGCCCGAGCCCAAGAACAACGCAGTACCCGTGACATTAGGGTGGCAATGAGAGCTTCTGGAATTCCACAAAGACCAAATCCACCTACTGCCACGTGATGTCGTTATGGATAATCACGTCAAGAGCCACTTCGGGGAAGCGTAGTTTTGTTGCTCAATCCGCTCCTTGAGCTGAAAAATGTCTGGCACTTCGCGCCGTGTTGTTTATCCGCGCGCACCATGAAGGCTGCGGACTTCGATCGTTAACGAATCGCTGGCGTCTTCTGTAAGCTCTGTCAAAAAACGACTTGCATTAACAACGTACCCCTGTGCGTTGGCGCGTAGTCCTGCTTGCTGCTCTTCATTGAGTACGCGAACCACCTTGGCAGGCGAGCCCAGCACTAATGACCCATCTGGGATAACCATTTTTTCTGTAACGAGAGCTTTAGCGCCAATGAGGCAGTTCGTGCCAATTCGAGCACCGTTGAGTACGACCGCCTGAATACCAATCAGGCTGCCATCACCGACTTCACATCCATGAAGCATGGCTTGATGACCGATGGTGACATCCTTCCCCAAGGTCAATGGAAACCCCGGATCCGTATGAAGGATGGCACCGTCCTGGACATTCGATCCCTGACCAATCGTGATCAACTCGTTATCTCCGCGAATTACAGCACCGAACCACACACTGGAATCTTCCTCCAGGCGCACCCGACCTATGACAGAAGCTGTAGGTGCCACCCAACTCTTTGGGTGAGCGTCAACTTTTAGGTCTTCCAAGCGGTATTTCATTGCTGATCACTCCTTTCAACTGTGTGGATGAAACGCTTACCCGTTATATCGGAGCCGGTAGATTTATGAGCAGCTGCGAGGTTTTTAGGTGCTAGGTCTTTTTCAGCTCCAGGCATGTCCTGCTGCACGAACCTTTGCTGCTCCAAATAGACAGCCGGTAGACAGCTGCATTTGAGGCTGGGCTCTGCCTGGTGCACACCCCAGCCTGGAGACCATTGGGATAGTTCTCCTAGATAGCAATCGTGCAAGTACGTTACGCATCGGAGTGAGGTGTCGAGCGAGCGCATTCTTCGAAGAAAATTTCGAAGCAATGTGGCAATAGGACTTAACGGGCGGGGCCCGCGCAAGTGAATCCCCGGTTGTCGTAGTGCGCTCATGACCGTTCTCCAGTCTTATTTTTATGTAGATCGATGCTAGTCGGCTTTCAAACTTAGTCCGCGCTATTAGTGATATGTGATCACGGCTCATGATCGTGCGCAAGATTCTTTTCGACGGTATGGAGAAAGGCCGACCAAGCTATTACATGCTGCTCCGTACTCACCCACCCGAAAAAACGACGCAAACCGATCTCGCTGTCGAAAACATGAAGGCTTCGGGACTCCTGGTGCAATGTGAGTGTTCTGATGCCCAAATTCGGTCTGTTACGGATTTTCTAGCGCTCTCTAAAACTGTGATCACATATGTCTTATTTTTCTATACCGGCCGGGTGAATCTGCCTATAATTCTCGCCATGAACATATCCACACTTGTAACGCCCTCGATCCATCAGACCCTCAGTGCAGACGTTTACTCCCAGCTGCGTGATCTGCTGATAAGTGGACGTGTGATGCCCGGGGAGAAGCTTTCACTCAGATCCATTGCGGATGCTTTTGGCGTTAGCGTTATGCCTGTTCGCGAAGCGGTACACAGGTTGGTCGCTGAGCAGGCGCTTGAAATGGCGGCAAATCGATATATTCGCGTTCCTGTACTAACGGTCAGCCAGTTCCGCGAAATCACCAGTATTCGGTTGAATTTGGAAGGGCAGGCTGCGGCACGCGCTGCGGAACTGGTTGGCGCAGAGGCGCTGCGTGAAATAGAGGATATACACGAAGCATTTTGCAAAGAGTTTGCACAAAGCGCTCCCGATGAGTCACGACTCATCGCACTGAATAAAGAATTGCATTTCGCAATCTATAATCAGGCGGAAATGCCCATCCTGCTCCAGATCGTTGAGTCGCTGTGGTTAAGAATCGGGCCTATTCTCAATTATGATCTGCGATCAGGCAATGAACGCGTGGTACAGCGAGTACAAGCCAGTCATCACGCTGCGATGGTTGATGCTTTAAAGAAGCGCGACCCTGTTGCTGCTTGCGAGTCACTGCAGAGTGACATTAAAAGTGCCGCCGAATTTATCCTGAATACCGGGGCGCTGATCGTGGCCGATGCAATCAAGCCTGTCGAAACTGATTAACTTTACCGACAAGCTATAAAAACGAGGCGCTCTGGTATACAGGGCGCCTCTTTTTTTGCTCGTTTCTTACATCTGAGCGCCGATCATCCAGGGTACTGTTTCTTCGTTGCCAACGCCCAGCGCTTCGCTTTTAGATTTTTCTCCAGACGCCACGCGAATAAGCATGTCGAAGATTTCCTTGCCCTTGGTTTCAAGGGTGGCATCGCCATCCATGACGTCCCCGCAGTTGATATCCATGTCATCCTTCATCCGGGTGTACATTTTGGTGTTGGTCGCAAGCTTGATCGAAGGAGCAGGTTTGGCGCCAAAGCACGAGCCGCGTCCGGTGGTGAATGCAACGAGGTTCGCGCCGCTGGCGATTTGTCCTGTGGCGCCCATCGGGTCGTAGCCAGGTGCATCCATAAACACCAAGCCTCGGGCTGTAATTGGCTCGGCGTAACGGTAGACCCCCATGAGTGCTGAAGAGCCGCTTTTGGCAACTGCGCCTAGAGACTTTTCAAGAATGGTCGTCAGACCGCCAGCCTTGTTGCCAGGAGTGGGGTTGTTATCGATGCTGCCTTTTTCGCGGTCTGCGTAGCTTTCCCACCATTTGATAAGGTCGACGATACCCTGGCCCACCTCACGGGTTGCCGCACGGCGAGTGAGGAGGTGTTCAGCGCCGTAGATCTCGGGCGTTTCGCTCAGGATGGCCGTTCCGCCTTGCGCTACAAGCATATCGACAGCAACACCAAGGGCGGGGTTGGCCGTGATGCCTGAATACCCGTCCGAACCGCCGCACTGGAGCGCCACGGTGAGGTGTCTGGCCGAGACCGGCTCGCGCCGGCACTCGTTGGCAACCGGCAGCATCGATTCCACAGCGGCAATGGCGGCATCCGCTGCATTGCGGGTTCCGCCAACATCCTGGATAACCACGGGAGCGATAAGCTTGCCAGTCTCGATGCCCTGGGCCATGAACAGCGCACCCATCTGATTGGCTTCACAGCCAAGGCCGATGACCACCACCCCAGCGAAGTTGGCGTGCTTGATGAACCCACCAAGCGTGCGCCGCAGTTGGTTCACCCCCTCGCCATTGTGCTCAATGCAGCAACCGAAGCTGTGGGTGATCGGCACCACGCCGTCCACATTCGGATAAGCATCCAGTGCACCGTTTCGCGAGAAGTGTTCAACCACCATTTTGGTCACTGTCGCGGAGCAGTTCACTGTGCTCACGACACCGATGTAGTTTCGAGTAGCAACCCGACCGTCCGCTCGGACGAACCCCTGAAACGTGACGGGAGCGGCGGCAGGTGAGGCGATTTTGGCGTCCTCGCCGAACGCGTAGTCCCGCTCGAACGTCGCCATCTCAAGATTGTGCGTGTGCACGTAATCGCCTGGCTCAATGGCTTGCGTGGCAAAGCCGATAATTTGCCCGTAACGCAGAACAGCTTCGCCTGCGTTCACATGTGCAAGGGCAATCTTGTGCGCTGCGGGCACATCGGTGCGCACCACGATATTGCCGAATTCGCTGACCACCGTTCCTTGGGAGACAGGAGCGCGTGCGATTGCAACGTTGTCGTTGGGGTGGAGTTTAAGTGCCAGGGAGATGGTCTTCATTTCATCCTCGAATTTTCAGTAATGCACGGTGCCACGTGGGGCAATACGATGTTGTCCCGAGTTTTAGTGGTTGTTTCCTGTGCTTGACGCAACCTCAGGCTGAGGAATGCGGCGAGGGTCAAGAGAGCTGCAACAATGATGAGTCCGTTCTTGGTACTTCCTGTTGTCTGCTCTACGAAACCCAACAAGGAAGGGCCGAAGAAACCACCGGTAATTCCGAAGGTATTGACTAACGCAAGTCCCGCCGCCATACCGGCGCCCGCCAACCTTGAACTGGCGAAGAGGAAGATCACCGGCTGAACAACAAAGAACATCGACGCTGTCAGCGTAAATCCAATCAGTGCGATCAAGGGCGAGGTGTAAGCGGCGAGGGTCAAGCCGGCCGACATCAGGAGCAGGCCTCCAAACATGATCTTGCGGGATAACTTCGGCGTTGTTGCATATTTTGGAAGGAAGGCTGCGCCAAGTGCTGCAGCTATCCAGGGGATCGAATTCAACAGTCCTATTTGTACGGACGTCAAACCTCCGTAGGTACCAATGATGCCCGGCAAAAAGAAAATTACCGAATAGACACTGATCTGATGGAGGAAGTAAACCGCGATTGCGAGCCACAGTTGAGGGATTTTAAGAACGCCCTTGAAAGAATGGCCAACATTGCCGGACGCCATTTCTTCATCATGTTCTTTCTTCAGGTTTTGCTCTACCTCAGTGGCTTGCTCCCTGGACAGCCAACTTGCAGTTGATGGCCCGTCCGGAAGCTTGCGCCAGATGACGACGGAGAAGAGTACCGCCGGAATGCCTTCTATGAAGAATAGCCATTGCCAGCCGTGCCACCCCAGGATTCCGTCCATCTGCAGCAACAGCCCACCAACAGGGCCGCTGATGATGTTTGCCAGACACACTCCGATGAGGAAATAGCCGCTGGCTCGTGCTCTTTGCTCCCGACCAAACCAATAGGTCAGATAGAGCATTACGCCCGGGAATAGTCCCGCTTCAGCGGCCCCCAGTAGTGCACGGGCGATGTAGAACGTCGTCTCATCGGTGATGAAGGCCATGCCTGCGGACAATAACCCCCAGGTGATCATGATCCTGGTTATCCAGAGTCGGGCACCGACCCGGTGCATGATCAGATTGCTGGGTACTTCCATGAGTGCATAGCTGAGGAAGAAGAGTCCTGCACCAAACCCGTAGGCGGCAGCGGAAATACCCAAGTCGACTGCCATGTGGGTTTTGGCAAGTGAAATGTTAGTTCTGTCCAGAAAGCTTATGACGTAAGCAAAGACCAACATAGGCATTAGCTTGCGAAACATTAAAGCGTTCAGCGACTGTCCCTTTTGTGTTTTTGTATGGGTCGTAGCTAACATGGTTCATGTTCTCCTCATGAGGATAAATTGCTAGGTCACTGGTGTTGTGCCGCGACCTTTAATTATCAAAATATCCTCTAGATAGACTTTAGGGGGTGAGTACCCGCGCTTAGAAGTTGACGTTATCGCCACCTTTGAGTTTCAGGATTTCCCTAGCGTCATCGGGTGTCGCAACTTCAAGAGAAAGACCTTCGATAATCTTACGCATGCGCAAGACTTGATCGGCGTTGCTTTTTGCCAATTGACCTGGGCCGTCCCAAAGCGAGTCTTCGAGACCTACACGCACGTGTCCTCCTAGGGTCGCTGATTGAGCGCCAATGCTCATCTGCTGCTTACCTGCAGGAAGAACCGACCATTGATAGTCATCCCCGAAAAGCCGATCAGCTGTGCGCCGCATATGTAGAACGTCCTCAGGGTGACCGCCGATACCGCCCAGGATGCCGAAAACCGACTGGATCAAAAATGGGGGTTTGATGAGGCCGCGATCAATGAAATGTGCAGCGGTATAGAGATGCCCAATGTCATAGCATTCGATTTCGAAACGGGTACCGTTTTCACTGCATGACTCAAGGATGTGAGCAATGTCGGTAAATGTGTTTTTGAAAATACGATCATGGCTGCCAGCGAGGTAAGGTTCCTCCCAGGCATGTTTGAACTCCTTAAACCGATTGAGCATTGGGTAAAGACCCATGTTCATCGTGCCCATATTTAGTGAGGCCACTTCCGGTTTGAATTGATGTGCCGGGCGAAGTCGATCCTCAAGAGACATTGTCGGTGCACCACCTGTCGTCAGGTTGATCACCACATCGCTAGCCTCTTTGATAGCAGGGAGGAATTGTTTGAACAGTTCAGGATCCTGAGAGGGGCTGCCATCAATTGGATTACGAGCATGTAGGTGAACAATTGAGGCGCCAGCCTCAGCAGCACCAATCGCCGCTTCGGCAATTTGGCCTGGCGTGACCGGCAGGTAACGGGACATGGACGGTGTGTGAATTGCGCCGGTAACCGCGCAAGTGATAATGACTTTACGAGCCATGGTGATCTCCTGGGTACTTTTATTTTGGTGTTCAGGATGAAGAAAAACTGTCAAGAATTTGGGGCTTGACGCTTATGAGCAGCGAGGGCCATCAGGCGGCGGTCACGCCAGGCGGAACGCAATGCAATTCCTTCGAGCTCAAGTTTTTGGCGACGCTCGTCATGTACTCGGGCAACTGCCGATTCCGACCAGTCAAAAGCATTTTCAGAACCGATCGTCTCGCGGTTTTGTTGGCCATAGCGCTTGGCATAGTCGGATACGCCGGCAGGGGCGTTGAGATCGATGGTTTCGAAGGGGCCCATAAACGACCATCGAAGGGCGAGTCCATCTTTCAGCACCCGATCAATATCCTCCGAGCTGGCCAGACCGTCCTCGTGCAATTTGAAGCATTCGTTCAGGACTGCGGCTTGAACTCGATTGAGCAAGAAGCCGTGTATCTCCCTCGACAGGACGACAGGGCTCTGTCCGGCTGCGGTGTAGATCTCATGCGCTCGAACCATGACCTCGGAGTTTGTCCACGGCGCAGGGCACAGTTCTACCAGCGGAACCAGGTAAGGCGGGTTGGTAGGGTGAGCAACTACGCAGCGACCCCGACCTGGCAGATCCCTGGTGAACTCAGAGGCCGGTAGCCATGAGGTTGAACTCGCAAGAATCGCGTCCTTGGGAGCCAGCGCATCCATTCGACTGAAGATGTCGATTTTTGCCTCCACCGTTTCCCGAACGTTTTCTTGCACTAGCACCACGTCACGTAGCGCTTCCGCCAAGTCGGGAACACACGTAATGCGCGCAAGTACGGTGAGGGGGGCGTCATTGAGAAGATCGAATTCTGCGAGCTCATTGAGTCTCGCTTCGATGTAGGCATGGCTGTTCTGCATCGTCTGCAGATCCATGTCGTGCAGACGTACCGGATGCCCCGCGCGAGCAAAAACGATCGCCCACGCTCTGCCAATCAGGCCAGCGCCAACGATTGCAACGGGGCCACGCTCAGTCGCAGAGGTAGTTGTACTTCGCATGATGTTCTCCAACTTTTGTATTTATGGTTAGGAGTGATCGTTCGAGCGAGGTTTTACATATTGCCGCCGCTCAGATGTACGCTCTGAAATTGATGCTATCCGGTGTGATCACAGATCACAAGGAAATTTTCGCGAGTGTCGGACAATCGGCCTCACGAGCAATGCGAGGTCGCTGAGGTAATAGTTGAGAGGGATCTAGGTGAAATTGAGCAGCGGCAGCTGAGTGCGCGCGTAGCGGTAGCGGCTAAGCAAAGAAAGCAAGAGCCTCAAGGGTTGGCGCAAGACCAAGTATCTTGCGCCCTGGTTGGCGAAGGTCTCTTTCGACCCTCGACCTGCAGGCTGAATGCACGCCAGAAAGCCCGCCTTCCAAGCGGGCCTTTCAATCATGTCTTTCAGCTTTTGCGACCGTGACCGGCTTCCTGAAGGAACGCGCGCACGGTGTCACAGAACTCCAGAGGGTTTTCCGTCATGGGATAATGTCCAGTGCCGGCAAGTACCGCGACTTTGCTCCCTGGGATGCGAGAGGCTGTTTCCTCGACCTTCTCTTGGAACACTAACCAATCTGCATCACCCCGCAAAAGCAAAACTGGGGCTTTGATCTTTCCTACTTGTTGCCGCTGATCAAAGTTTGCATAACCTGTCAGGTCACCTTTCATCACCTGCGGCGTGGTGCGCGAGATCTGCCACACCACCTCCCTAGCGCGATCTGGTGGAGTGCGATTGCCCGTCATCGAACGAGACCAGGCACCGATGATCTCTGGCCCATTCATGAGCAACATATCGAGGAAGAACTCGGAAACCGTTGGGGTGAAATCTGCCCCTTCGGCTGAGATGATCGCACTGTACGCATCGGGTCGACGTGCCCCCAATTCCAGCACCAGATTGCCGCCCATCGAGCATCCCATAATGGCGGGCCTCTCAAGTCCCAAGGCCTCCATCAGATGCTCGTTAAACTCCGCATGGCGAGTGAGGCTGTGGAATGGGCCTGATTCGGGTAGCTCTGACTTGCTGTGCCCAGGGGCGTCAATTGCAATGACGCGGAACTCATCTGAGAGACCGTCCAGTACGTGCCTGTACATTAGAGAATCTTGCGACGCCGCATGGAAACAAACGAGCGGACGCCCCTCCCCTGCCTCTTCGTAGTAAACGCGAATTCCATCCACGGTGATGTAGCGTCCGACCGTCTCTTTGCCCGACGGTTTCGGCCCGGGAGAATAGGAGACTGAAGGGGTTTTATCGGCTTTCCCTACACGCTTCATTGCGTCAAACGCGCGGGCCATCACATCAACGTACTGCCATGCGGCGACTACGTTGCCCTCAAGCTCAAGTTTGCCCAACCCTGGGGACAACGCTTCAAACCAGTCGATCTTTCCATCAAGAACGCGTTGCCACTCATCATCAGAACCAGACACGATGATATCCGCGCCCAAAGGGCTTCCTTCCGGATAAACCGCAACGACTTTACCGGCGAGAACCGCAAGCGTTGAAAAGCCTGTGCTGTGCTTGAATTGAATGCGCCCATCGAAATAGCGAGCAGCGGCAGTCCAATCAGCATCACCGTTTAACTCGTCGGCGAATTGGCTCAACCATTTGGCATCATTAATAAGGGTCATGACTTTCTCCTAGCTTTAGCTATCCCCAAGGGGATTTTCTTGTAAATGCAGGTGCAACAGGTTTGTTACAAACCCATGTTGCAAGATTGCTTCGAGACCAGCGCCTTGTCGTATTTAAGGAACCAGCCGGTAGTTTCACGTGTGAAGAAAATGGTGATGATGGCCGCTAGTACCATGAGGCCGGAGATAAAGTAGAGCGCGTAGTTGTAGCCAGCAGCCTGCTCAAAGCCACCACCAGCGCCGATGAACATCCCGATCACGAAAGGCCCGAAGCCACCGGCGTAAATACCGACGTTGACGATTGAGCCTGCAAGGCCAGTCGTGCCTTGCTTTGCAGAATCGAACGCAATGGCATACAGCAACGTGTAGGGCGCGTTCATTGCGAACCCAGCAAACAATTGAATCGCGATCAGCCAGGTCAGGCTGACTGATGAGTATTTGAAGAGGTACATGCCCACCGCAAGCCACGCGAAAACAAGCACAAGGCAAAGTTTTCGGCCAGCTCGGTCTGAAATCCATCCCCAAACGATCTGGCCGATGCCGCCGGTGATGGTGAAGAGCACCGAGTAAGCAGCAGCCTCCGCGAAGTTGTAATGAGCAACAAAGGCCAGATACTGAGGCAGCCAGAAGCTGATGCCGAAGTAGCCCACAATCGCAAACATCGAGATCAATGCAATGGTGCTGATGTTTGGATTTTTCATCGCCGATTTGAAAGCGCCTTTGGGTACTTCAACAACGCCTTGGGCCGCTTCCAACGCCGGAGGCGTTTCGCCTACAGCTTGAGCGTGTTCAACAAATGACTCGTATCGCTTCTTCGTACTGAACCACCAGTAGATCGAGAAGATGATGATCATCGGCACGGGAAATAGCAGAAAGGCCAAGCGCCAGTTTTCTGGGCCGTAAGCATTAAGCAGTGCACTGATCGCCAGGCCGCCGATCAATGTGCCCCAAGGATATCCAGTGTGATGAAGCCCCAATGCGAAGCCACGTCGCTCTTTCGACCACCACTCGGACAACGAGGTAACTTCGATGGCTTCACCGGCACCGCCAAATGCGTGAGACATCACCTGAAGTGCGACGAGCACTCCCAGCGATCCGGTCAAGAAATTCAGACCTGTCAGAAAGGTGAAAAGGGTGTAGGCGACTACGATCGGCAGATGGCGATATTTTCGCATCCATCCTTGGCCACCTTTATCAGCCCAAATCATGCAAGGCACTGCTATCAACGACGTCGCGATCGTGATGAAGGCAGCAAGCAATCCGGTCAGCTCTGCGCTTGTTTTGAACTCGCTGGTGATGGAAGGTAAGACCATGAAAAACATCTGGCGGGAGTTGGCATCCATGGCATAGACGAGCCATAGAAGAGCCATCGCTCCCCATGAGGCTACACCTGCCCCTTTCGGCACGCGCTGAATCGCAGGTAATGCTTCGATTTTGTCTTGAGCAAATCCCATGGGGATATCTCCGGGTGTTTATTTTTATTCTCCGGCTGAGGATTCGTGTTTTGCACACTTGCGACCCCAGCATCTGAGATGAATCAGCACTTGTTGTACTGCTCACCATGGGCAGAGGTTATGACTCAACTTCAGGGTTGAATATAGCTAGCAGATCACACCTGCTGTGAACGGTAGGAACAGGTCAGTGGCACAAAATGAGAGGAGCCCCACCGAAGCAGTCGTCTAGGAAATTTCGGGGAACTAGGTTTCAAACTGAGATTGATCTGTCGAGTACAGGGCAGGCGACGAAGTTACCGGCGAGTAGGATCAAGGGCTCACTGGGCCTAGGGGCCAACGTTGCGGGTTGGCGCGTGGGTAGAATGAAAATTAGCGGAGGTGCCGTAGTGGCTATCAAGACGCTTCGGGTAGTCCTCTCACGATCTTCCATGGATGATCAATCCATTTTTGCTGGAAAAATTCGATAAACACTCTGATGCGAGGGCTCAGATGTTTACGGTCTGAGTAGAGGAGGTAAATCGGCTCCAGGATCTCCGCTTTATACTCGTCGAGCAGGAGTACTAAAGAGCCTTCCTGGATGTCTTTTCCAATGTGAAAATCTGCAAGACGGACTATGCCCGCTCCTGATTTGGCCATGTCTCTTAGCAGCTCGCCTTGAGTAAACGAACCCCTAGGTTTCACAGGGGTCGTAACGCCCAGACCATCCTGGATAAACGCCCATTTGTTCCAGGGGCTGACGAAACTGAATACAAAGCAGCGATGGTTCATCAGGTCTTTCGGCTGCAGCGGTGTTCCATACTTTTCGAGGTAATCAGGCGAAGCACATAACAACCATTCACATTCGCCGATTTTCTTTGCAATTCTGGATGAGCTCGGAAGAATCCCACTGTGAATTGCTATGTCCAATCCTTGCTCGAACTGGTCAACGAACTGGGCGCCTAACTGAATCTCGACATCAAGACCGGGATAAGTGTCGAGGAATTCTGGCAACCAAGGCACGATTTGCTGCTTTGCAAAAGAGGTCATCGTGTGGATGCGTAGCGTGCCACTGACCCTTGAAGGAAGCCCTTCTGCCAGAGAGTCAGCCTCACTCATCGCTTCAACCACAGCTTTCGCACTGCGCAGGTAAGCAGCTCCCTCCTCCGTCAGAGTGAGGACTCGGGAACCCCTCTGGAAAAGCCGAACCCGAAGCCGATCTTCTAGCCGCGCTATCAATTTGCTGATGGCCGACGGAGTCATCTCGTGCGCCCTGGCGGCGGCAGAAAAACTTCCGCATTCCGTCGACCAGATGAAAGCTAGCATTTGAGAGTATTGATCCATATTGGCACGCTCCTTACCCAACTGAGTTCACTTGTTTATTTACACAAAAAAACGCGCCGTAGCGCGTTTTTTTTGCCACAAAATCAGCGGATAAATTGCTCGATATAATCGTCCGGCAAACCCAGCGTCTTGTAATGGCTGCGGGCAGCTTCCAGCTTGGTGAAAACGTCTTCATAGCCAACCGCGACACCCTGTGGGTCGACGTAAGTGTAGCCACCCTGAACGTGGAACCAGGTGATCATTTCTTCGACGTCTTCAGGAACGAACAGAGTGTGAGTCTCTCCTGGCGGCTCGAACGCGAAGGAGCCTTCGTCAGCGACCCAGTCATGTTCGAGGTAGTACCAGCGCCCCTTCAACACGATCGCATGCACTGCACCCGTATGGCGGTGGCGTGATAACACCCCGCTCTGCCGCACTCGTAGCAGGTTTATATAGTAGCCACCGCTAACGCTCAGAAGCAGTGGTTTGAAAGAAACTGACTTGGTGACAGGCACCCAGAGATTGTCGTCTTCGAGCCAAGTGGTCATTACGCCTGGATGCACCATGTCTGGAGACATGAAAGGCACCTGTGGCAATGCGTAAGGAATAGCGAGTTCATCAGGTTTAACGGGCGTATTCATTATGGATTTCTCTCAACGTGTGACTGGCGAGCGAGCCAGGATTTCAATCGCTGAGTGAGATTAGGTGATGCTCTCGCGCAGGAGAATACTCAGAAATTCACACCATCTGTGACTACTCGTCACAGCGCGTTTGGCTCATCCCACAGCAAGCAACGACGCAGCCCAAGCTCCTGCTGCGAACGGTTCAAGTCACCGTCCCCATCAAATATTTCAATTAGCGGTTAGCGTCCATTAGCGGATTGCGTCCCCAACAGAGGGGACACATTTTCCCTAATACCTTCACTACCATGCAGACCTGTTCATCTGAAAGCCGCTTATACAGTAGTAATCGGCTTGGAATAACGAGGTTTAGCAATGCCTTCTCTCAGCCCGTCCCTTGAGCTCAGTCCCGAGCTTGCAGCTCACCCGGCCTATTCGCGAGTGTTCCAGCCCGAAGGCCTCACCTTCGGATACATCATGCCCCTGGAAGGCTACCCAAACTCACCGTTCCCTACCTTGCAGGATCATCAGCGTCTTGCTCGAATCGCGGATGAAGCTGGTTTTACAAGTCTATGGATGAGGGACGTGCCCTTCTACGATCCAAGCTTTGGTGATACCGGGCAGATGATCGACCCCTTCGTCTACCTTGGATATCTGGCCGCCGTAACTAAACAAATTGCTTTAGGAACGACAGGAATCGTTCTTCCACTACGCGAGCCGTTGATCGTTGCTAAACAGTCCGTGTCGGTTGACCAGCTCACCGGTGGACGATTCTTGCTGGGGCTCTCAAGTGGAGATCGCCCCATCGAATACCCTGCCTTCGGCATTGATTTCGAAGCGAGAGAAGAGCGATACAGGGAAGGCTTTCAGCTCATACGCACAGTGACGGAGAACAGTTTCCCCACTGCATCGACTCGACTTTTCGGTCAATTGGAAGGCCTTCTGGACATGGTGCCAAAGCCTGTCGGCCCTCGTCTCCCCATGATAGTGGTGGGCAGAGCCCGCCAAACACTTGAGTGGATAGCGAACAATGCCGATGCCTGGATATGGCATCTGAGTGACTTTGGTCGACTCCCAGCTTTGATTCAGGAGTTCCGATCAGCCAATCAGAGCGGTGTGTTCAAACCATATGGTTACGCTACCTTTTTTGATCTGGCAAAAGACCCCTCCACACCGTTGGAGCGCGGCTACAACGGCATCAGGATTGGACGCAACGCTCTGATCGAGCTCTGGAAGCGGCAGCAGGATGAAGGTGTTTCGCACGTTGCCTTAAACATAAAACCCCTACAGCGTCCGGCAGCGGAAGTATTGGAGGAGATGGCTGAATATGTCTTGCCTCACTTTCCAGTTGGCCAAAGCGCCTCAAAGGTGAGCCTGTGAGCAAATCAACAGATAGAGCAGTTATCCAACATCTAATAGACGCCTTTCTCAGCGCATGGGAAAGCGGGAGCTGGGACTCTGCTGAGGGCCTGTTATGTGGAAACTGCCAACTGAAAACGAGCCACATGTCATCCCATGAAGGTGGACGCAAAATAGTCGAAGCGTTCCAGCAGGATCGAGCGAAGGCTGATGCATTGTCATTGAAGGCAACCAATCGCTACGTTGGAGGAACAGAATCCAACGGAGCATTCAGCTTTTACGTCTATGGCCAAATGAACAAAGCCACAAAATCCAAAGGGCTTGGATTTGGCATGACCGTAACCGGCTCGCTCAAAAAAATAGCAAGTTCCTGGCAATTTGAAAGGGTGCTGATTGCATTGAACTGGGTGACCGGCGACCACTCACTAGCGACTCACTGGAAACTTCCGCCAGGCGATGACGGTTGGAGAATAGGTGATCCAGCCCCAACCATTGTCAGCGAAATAGACTCGCCGTGGATGGCTTTCCCACAGTCAACGCCTGCGGTAAGTGCATACGAATGTATTGCGGAAACCTATGCTCGTTACTCATGGGCTCTGGATCAAGCAGACATGCATTTGCTTGCGAACTGCTTTGCGGCGGATGCAGCAGGTGATTTCCAACCCATGGGTATTATCGAAGGCCGGCACGCAATCATCGGCTCATTCAAAGAGTTCCGCCGCCCCTGGCCGTGGATGCAACATTTTGCCGACGTCCTGGAGATCCAAGTCGACGAGGAACAGGGTGTAGCAGAAATGCTAGTTGGACGAATTATCCCCGGCAACTCACATGCGCAAGACGGCACCCCACTGTACGGTGCCCACTACCGGATGCGCTTGAGGCGCAAATACGAAGGGTTCTGGCAACTGACCTGGAGCGAATACCGGCCCGGCTGGTTCAGCTCAAACGAGGCTCCAAAGCTCTAAAGCGCAATCACTAGAGCCACGGCTCATGCGTTCCTAACGCCGTGGCGCTGTACTTTCCCGAACAACGAGTTCGATTTGAATGCGCTCACGGCGGGCCAACGGGCGCCCTTCGATTAAAGCCACAATATTGTTGGCACTGCTAATGCCAATTTTTGAGGTCGGCACCCTGACAGTGGTGAGTGCAGGAACGCATGCGGCAGCGAATTCGATATCGTCGAATCCGCTGATAGACAGGTCTTTAGGCACATCGATTCCCATGGTGCGGGCCTCTGCCAAAGCCCCGATACATGTCACGTCTGTGCTGCAGACAATGGCCGTAGGTCTGGGATTCAGCTCCATCGCAATCCGCAGTCCCGCGCGGCCTCCCTCAATCGTGAATGGTTGCTCCACGACTCGTTCATTTGAAAGATCAATACCGGATTCGAGTAACTGGCTGGTTATTCCTTTCAACCGATATTTCGCACGCTCATTATGCGAGACCACGCCACTGATCATGGCGATGCTTTTATGACCAAGGCTAAGCAAGTGCTTGGCAATTAACCTGCCACCTTCCTCATTGCTGAACCCAACGCAGTGATGATCATGCGCACCGTCAAGCGACCACATGAGGATAAATGGGCATTGCGCAGCGGTCAGTGACTCATAGATTTCCGGACTGTGTTCGGTACCCACCAGCAGAAGCCCCTCAACACCTCGTTCAATCATATTTCTCACGTTGACCAGTTCCTGCGCTTGGTCGTACTCGTGAGAGGAAATAATCAGGTGATACCCCAGCTCTGTGAGTCTGAGCTGCAAGGCTTGCACTGCTTCTGCGAAGGCCGGATTGTTAAAGGTAGGAAAAACAGCACCGATACTGTGCGTGCGTCTCGACGCCAAAGCGCGCGCGGCGCCATCCCGCACGTAACCGAGCTCAAGAACAGCCGCTTTAACTTTGGCAAGCGTCGCAGGTTTTACCAGGTGGGGCACAGCCAACGCCCTGGATGCACTGCCCATCGACACCCCTGCCAAATCAGCCACATCCTTGAGTTTCGGTTTCTCGATTTTTTTCATTGAAGAGTTAGCATCCTAGGTCTAGGCGTCTTAGACAGGACTGTCAGAAACGGCCCTCGGTTTGCGCACAGGATAATAAGCTAACAGCGACATGTTCGGGAGGCGTTTGAATCCAGACCAAAATCTGAAGGGGAACATAGCTATGCTCCCCCTGCTACTACACCTACTTGATTACGATTGGATTCACCGGCGCGCCGGTTCCACCGACAACCTTCAGAGGAGCGGCGGTGTAAAGGAACGTCCACTGATGGTCTGCAGCGCAGTCGTCCGCCAAAGGATCGAGCAGAGCGATTTCGGTCAGCGTGATCCCAAGATTTCTCATGAGCGCGTTATGAAGCGGCAACGCAACCCCTGAGACCGGATCGACCGTCACTTCGTTAGCGATGGTGTCGGTGACAATGTTCGGAATCTCCATCTCTTGAAACCAGCTCACCAACTCCGGGCTATAGGTCAGTCCGGGCTCAATGAAATCTTTGTAAAACTCCTCTGGGTCACGCTTGTAAAACGAGCCGATCCACCCAGTGCGGATGATTAGAATGTCACGCTTGTTGATGGTGACGCCTTGGGCCCGCGCAGCAGCCATCAGGTCTTCATGGTTGAACGTTTCGCCAGCATCCAGCACTTCCTTGCCACGGTGGCGAGCCATGTCGATCAGGATGCCTCGGCCAACAATGCCTTTTTCACCCAGGGAAGCAACGCTTGCCTTGGCTAGCGAACCAATAGTGGTATCAGCGCTGTAGCCATTCCAGATCTGATCGTCGTACCAAACATGCCCAAGCGCATCGTACTGAGTTGACCCTTGAAGATGAAAGAACATCACATCGTCAGCGAACTCGTATGAGCCCGGAAAATGTGGGCCTTTGCCGCAGTTGTAGTGACCTCGATCCATGATATTCATGCGCTTTGACTGAGAACGCCCAGGCCAGACCGGGTCACCAGCAGGATCGGCCATCCGAACCTGCAAAGTAAATGTCTTGCCTTGCTTGACCTCTTTGACCCCTTGGAGCACTTCGACACCCGTCAGGTAATTGAGTGAACCGACCTCATCATCCGGCCCCCACTTACCCCAGTTTTTAGGCGAGTCTTTGAGCAAGTCATGCACGTGAGGAACGTTTTTGTCTGTCATTTTGTGAGCCTCTTTTATTTTTGGATTAGCTGTACTGCGCTTAACGGGTAAGTGTTCGTTTCAAAATTGTTGACCCAGCGCGTTAGCGCGAGCGAGTCCTCTTATCAATCGTTCTGCGGTCAGTGCGGGCGCCATATTTTTTGCGTACGCCGCCCCCAGCGTCGCCTCGACAACGATGTTCAGCTCCTGTGCAGTAAAGGGTGACGCTTGGCCGAGGCCAGCCAAGGTGACTGGGAGATTTACGTCATTCAGCAGCTGAGCGACCTCTAGAATCTCGGCATCTGGCCGTTCTTCGACGGACATCTGCACCAGCGTTCCGAAAGCAACCAGTTCACCATGCAGCATGGATGTGATCGCAGGTATTGCCGTAAGACCTCGCACAAGCGCGTGAGCTAGCGACAGACCGCCACTTTCGAACCCAACACCACTGATAAGAACGGTTCCTTCAACAACCCGCTCTACATCAGCATTAACTTCGTGCCGAATCACCGCTTGATAAGCGCTGTATCCGTAGCTCATGAGCGTCGTAAACACAGCCTCGGTTAGCAGCAATGCTGTGTTCAACGCGGGAGTACCAAATGAGTTATTGCCTCCAGCAGACTGACATTGCTGCGCCTCAAATTTTTTACTGATGGCATCACCGATACCTGCGGCAAAAAATCTTGCAGGCGCACGGACGATGACTTCGGTGTCAACGACCACTGCGGAAGGGTTCATATTCAGGTACTCGACACCTACGACCTTGTGCGCTTCGTCGTAGAGCACAATCAATCGGCTGGTCGGGGCATCGCTCGACGCGATCGTCGGGCACACGACGATCGGAACGTTAAGCTGGGCGGCCATCCCTTTAGCCGTGTCGATTGTCTTACCACCGCCCAACGCGATAATGGTGTCTGGCTTGTAATCTGCTGATCGCTCACAGAGCGAGGCAATTGCCGCCCGGGTGCACTCACCAGGAAAAACGATACTGCTCGCTTCAATGCCATGCTCGGTCAAAGCACTCCCGACTTCAGGCCACAGATGCGTCGAAACGAACTCGTCGCACAAAACCAGCGGTCGTGCTCGCCCCATATCCGAGAGAATTCTGCCGAGCTGCTTTAACGCTCCTGGCCCCTGCTCATATCGGCCAGGAAATCCCATTGTTCGAACCATGCCGCCACCTGCTAATCAAAAAATTTGCTGTGATAAATCGTCGCGCTGTACTTGAGCTTCATTTGTTGAAACCACATCAGCGCATCAACCAGCCACCCGCCACGTCAACGACCTGGCCCGTAATGAAATCGCTCTCGTTTGAAGTCAAAAAGCATGTTGCTTTGGCTACCTCTAGCGGCGTTCCAAGGCGACGCAACGGAGTCTCGTCAACGACCGACTGGTTTGCTTCGGCGGAAACGCTCTTCAGTAGGGGTGTTTCAATTCGTCCAGGCGCTAGTGCATTGGCAGTGATGCCATGAGGCCCAAGTTCGCCAGCGAGGTGGCGGGTAAAACCAATGATTGCGGCTTTGGTGGCGCTGTAATGGGCCGCGACGATAGGCAAGTAAGCGCTGCCGGCGACGGAGGACATGTTCACAATCCTCCCGAAGCGGCGCTCGACCATCCCAGGAACAAGAGCCCTCGCTAGATTGAATGAGCCGGTGAGGTTGATGCCAACGACCCAATCCCATTCCTGAGGATCCATTTCCCAAATTGCAGCTGGTACGCCCTTGTGTTTGGGTGACACCCCTGCATTGTTGATCAAGGTGTCGATTGGGCCGAGCTGCTCGCTAAGCTCAACACAGGCTCGACTGCATTGTGCGAAATCTGAGACGTCAGCTTTAGCCCAGGCCACAACATGGCCGGCATCAATGAGTTGCCGGGCCAGCTCGGAAACTGTTTTTTCGTCAAAATCTACCAGCGCAACCCGTGCTCCCTCCTGACAGTACAGCCGAGCGATTGCGGCACCGATGCCTCCCCCCGCCCCGGTAACGAGAACTGTGCGTCCTGAATGTCGAAGATTTGTCATGCAAAACTTCCCACGCTGAAAAACGAGAAACACGGTGCGGCGATGTTCCGACACGTCCGCTGGCGGATTGGCTGACCCAAAATTTCGGGCCCATATGAGCGGGTGGATTTTGAAGACCTGGGTGGCGCAAACAGTGCGCCAGTACCGGAGAGGTCGGTGACTTTAGATAAGAGTGTGGCGAGGGCAGCCCGCGTGCTCGACCGAGCGCAGGCTAATGATGCAGTGACCATCATGATCTCCAGACTTGCCGAGTAAAATGGCAAATATGAATCGTTTCACAGCCATAGCCGGAAAGCCTTAGCCATAAAAATAGCTAACTTGCTAACGATTCTGCTTTTTGTATTTATTCTCAAAAGAGATATTTATGAAGCGCTTCATTTTTATTCTGATATTTGGCAACTGTCAAGCATCTGCACGGTCACTCCTGCCTAACGAGGCGGCCAGCAGCTCGTACAAACTGAGCTGTAGTGAATGCCTCCGCAGTCATGAGCAGCTGCGCCAATCATATTTAGGATGTGGGAAACACCGGTGCACTAGGCCTCTGAGCCGCTGGCTCCTTTGGCAGATGCACAGAATACGGACGCAGTGCCCAACGCCAGGAAGTCGAAGACAGAGTGAGATGAATATGCGACACATAAGCTAGGCATCGACCAGCCGCCTACGTCTCGCTCACGGGTCAGGCAGAACGAATGCCTTCCGCCGAATGCTGTTCCCATGGTGGACAAGGAGACCAAGCCTCCACAAGCTTATCGATGAAAAGTCGAATTTTTGGAGAGAGGTGCCGCTTGCTGGGGTAGATCACTCGAATAGGCTCTGCAGCCTCTGCATACCCTGCGAGCAATTGAACGAGCTTGCCGCTCCGCAAATTTTCGTTAACCACGTAGGAAGGCAGAGTCGCGATACCCAAGCCAGCGACAGCTGACTGGTGCAATGACTCAGCACTGTCCATCTGTAGCCTTCCACCATGAGTAACAGACAAAGAACGACCGTTCACTCGAAAATTCCAGGGAAGCAGTCTCCCGCCGCTCACGAAATGCAGGCACTGATGCTCGGATAAATCTTCAGGCGTTTTAGGCTGGGCATGCTCAGCCAGATACTGGGGTGAAGCGCAGGTAATCATTTGCTGGTAGGCCACAGTGCGCGTGAGCAACCGAGAGTCTTCCTTGGGAGGCCCGATGCGCATGGCCAAATCAAATCCTTCATCGATCAGATCGACCAGCCTGTCGGAAAAGGTGATATCCACGCTCAAGGAAGGCCAATCCTTGAGACAGCACTCAATGTGCTGAAGGACATGAAGTCTACCCAACGCAACCGGCAGGCTCATCCGCAGTCGTCCACTGGGTGTCGAACGACGAAACGCAAGGGCATCCTCCACGTCGTCCAGATCCTGAAGAACGCCCACACAGCGCTCATAAAGAACCTGGCCGTCATCCGTCATGCTCAAGCTACGCGTGGTGCGATTGAGTAGACGAACCTGTAAACGAGCCTCGAGCCTGACTATCGACTTCCCCACCGCAGAGCGCGTGAGGCCAAGTTGCTTTGCCGCCGCAGTGAAGCTTCCAGCGTTTACCGAGCTTACAAACGCGGCGATATCGTTCAGGTTGTGGAGTTCCATACGGCCTCTGGGGTCTCAACGTTCGGGCGGCTTAGCACCTGTTATGGGGAACCCTATTCCCCAATACTAAGCATAGTATCTCAATTAGCTAATCCACTGCCCAACGATCAATTGAGGTCATTATGAACACTAAAGTACAAGCAGCCGTCCAAACCTGGGCCAACAGCCTTAGCGATCTGGTACCCGTTCTTAAGGGAATTGATACCACCACAAAAATGAGCGACATCCGCGACTCCTACGCAAAAATGCTCGCGCAAAATCCAGCGCCTGCTGGCGTCAAATTCGAAGCGGTCGATATGGGCGGCGTACCGGGCACACTGGTCACTCCCGACGAGATCAAAACCGACGCAGTCGTGATGTACATACACGGCGGGGCGTACATTGTTGGCCGTCCAGACGGCTACCACGGCATCGGCGGTAACTACGCAAAAATGCTCGGCGCTCGTGTGTACATGCCGGACTACCGCCTTGCCCCTGAGCATAAGTTCCCAGCTTCCATTGACGACACATTGCGCGCCTACGAGTGGTTGCTTGAGCAGAAAATCCCAGCTAACAAGATTGCATTCTCTGGCGAGTCAGCTGGCGGCGCGATGGTTGTCAGCGTGATGGTTGCGGCAAAATCCAAAGGACTTCCATTGCCTGCGGTTGGCTCCTCCATTTCGCCATGGGCAAACCTTGAACATACCGGCGCTTCCATGAGCAATCGTGAAGGTCTGGATCCTCTGAACTCAAAGCCTGTGCTGGATATCCTGGCCAGAGCGTTCTTGGGCGACACACTGGCCAATCATCCTCTAGCCTCTCCTGTGTTCGCGGACGTCACTGGTCTTCCGCCAATTTTGGTGCAGATCGGCGAGAACGAGTTGATGTTGAGTGACGCGATGCGTCTTGCAACTCACTTGGCTGATAACCGCGTTCGCGTCAACCTGGAAGTATGGCCTGCGATGTTCCACGCCTGGCACTTCTACGCCACCATGCTGCCAGAAGGTCAGCAGGCAATGGAGAGTTCCGTGCGCTTCATTGAGACGGGTCTAGCCGACGCCAACCGCTGAGTCGAAATTCAGACTGCAGGAGTTTTCCATCTCCCGCAGCTCTGACGCTTATTGATCGAATAGCCAGACCGATGCAGGCCCAAAGACACAGTGAGAAGGTCTGACCTAGCTTAATCAGTTTTAAATAGCAGAAAGGCCCCTAGGGGCCCTTTTTGTACTCAAACCAAAATCACTTGGTCAGCCAGGACTCCACGGTGTCGGAGCCGTGCTCTGCTTTCCATTCTTTCAGCGTTTTGTGATTGCCGCCTTTGGTTTCAACGACAGCGTGACGTGGCCGTGGCCGCGATACAGGAAAGGATAGGAAATTCGCAGTCTCATCCAGACGCTGAGTTTGTTACCCGTCTGCACCGTACCCTTTTTATGTAAACAGCTGAGCTTAGCGACGTAATCAAGCAGGTGGGAGTCTAGATACGGATCCCACCTAATCCGGTAGTCAGGCCGTTATGGCGCGATTCGTGGCAACAATTTGCTCATGTGTAAACTGACTGCCGGGAGCCATAAACTTGGCGATCAGTGCGTCGCGGTTTTGAGGCGCCCGTGCCTTGTCTGCCGCGTCCAGGGCCAATTTTAGCTCCGGCAATGTCAGCTCGGTGCAGTAGGCTGGTGTTCCTGGTTGCTGACGCCACGAATCTTCAAGGTTACCAGCGGCAAGCGCGATAAAGCCCGTATCCTCAACAAGATCCTGCGCGATTGCCTCAGCATTGGTGTCATCCCCGGCTACAGGTAAGGCGATGCGTGCTGAAGACCCGACTGGTTGCCTATTGTCGGCAAGAGTCGCTGCGAGGACGGCGTTCCAAGCCTTAATGACAGGACGGCCAATCTGCTCGCTTACCCAAACGCTCTCAGGCTTACCGTCGTCAACTTCTTTGATCGCCCCGTCGCGTCCCGGATAGTAATTGGACGTGTCAATGACAACGATTTTCTCGGGGACATTACTCAACGTATGTTTGAGATCCGGGTATTTTGCGAAGGGGATCGAGAGGATCACAACGTCTACCTCGGAAACAGCATCTTCCTTGGTTACCGCGTGTACGCCGATTTCATTGGCAAGACTCTGAATACTCTGAGGGCCTTTCGAGTTTGCCAGTTTGACTTCATGGCCGCACGCAGCGAGCTTACGGGCAAGGGTAGCCCCAATGTTGCCAGCGCCGATAATTCCGATTTTCACTTCAATAACCTCCTCACCTACAACCAATATTCAAGTCACTGCTTGGCTAGGTGTGCGAATGAATTAAGCGTGTCGCCAACCCCAAGATCTGAGGTGTGCACGCGTGTCGCTTGACTCAGAAAAATACGACTCTTTAAGAATGAAAGGTCACGCTGTCGGTAATCGGCACACGATCCATATGCATGCGGTTGCCTGGGGCACTCTCGTCCGGGTAGCCAAATGACATTCCAAACAGCATTTTCATTTCTTCAGATATGTCTAGCACCTCTCGGATCGTATCTGCATAGAAACCAAGCGAGGTTTGCGGAATGCCGCCTAACCCTCGGGCAGCAAGCGACAGTAGGAAGGTCTGCCCATACATGCCAACGTCGCCAGCAGTTCGAACATTGTCACCGAATACAGGCATGAATAAAAAAACAGCCTGGGGAGCGTTGAAAAAGGACAAGTTCAAAGCCGCCGCTCGCCGCCGCCCCTCCTTGTCTTCGCGCATAACGTTCATAGCCTCATAGTAGGCTTTGCCCTGTGCATTCTTACGATCCCCATAGGGGCCGTAAAAAGCACCCATATCGAACGAAAAGTCTGGGGTGAATTCGCCTGCAGTATTTTTCGCGTGGAGAATTTGCGAAAGCTCTTTCAATTTCTGGCCACGGACAACATGAACATCCCACGGCTGGGTGTTGCAGTTGGAGGGAGCGCACTGGGCATCCTTCAACACCTCCTGAATGGTCTGATCGGGCACAGGGGTGTCTAAAAATCCACGAAAAGACCGACGCGTACGGGCCGTCTTTTGAAATTGTAGGGTTTCATCCATCGCTGTATCAGCATCGAATCTAGCCATTGAAATGGTCATGATTTCCTCTTTGTGCAAATGTGAAAAATGTTCAGTCGGTTGCCGGATGACCGAGCGCATCGAGTGTTTGCCGAAGCTCATCGATACCCCGCTCATCAAGCTGGCAAGCTGACTTAATTTTGCTAGTGATTCCCCGAATGTCAGCTTCCAACATGCGGCTATTAGGCGTTAGGTCGATCATCACGCGACGCTCGTCGGCCGGATCCCGTGTGCGGCTGACGAGTTCGGCAGCCTCAAGCCTTTTCAGCAATGGCGTTATGGTTCCAGCGTCCATCGCAAGCCGGGTTCCGAGGGCACCCACAGTAATTGGCGAGCCGTTTAGAAGCTCCAGGATGACCAGGTACTGCGGGAAGGTTAGGCCCAACGGCTCCAGATAAGGTTTGTGCAATCGCACCACCCGATTTGCCGCCGCATAGAGTGAAAAAGACAGCTGGGTACCCACCCGCTTCCGGTTCGAAGTCATTTCATAGCTCACTATTATATAGTGCACTATATATTCTAGAAGGAGAGTTCTGCTGTCAACCGACGCCTTCTGCCCTCGACGAATGGCTCGCCTGGCTAAGTAGACTATGCCTTACAGTCCCTATGATTTGAGGCGGACGTCGGGTCATGCGGTAGCGAATGACCAATTCCACTTGCCAGCTGCGTCAGCCAGCGTTTCAGGCTGTAACAGAGTGCTCTGCTGGTAGCTAAACCTTCGGGCGCGAGATTGCGCACCGCATTCATCCAGGAGCTCCAATTGGGTGATCAGGTTTGCCCGCCTTTTCCCAATATGAATCGGAGCAAGAAGAAACTGTGCCTCCAGGTAGGCAGATACAATCTGCCTGCTTGGACGGCATAAGGTGATACCCACATGGTTAACTTCATTCTGCCGGTGGTTTGTATCCCGCAAGCATTTTCAACACCTCATCTGAACCGCTCGCTTCAGCGAACCGTAATGGCTTGGTGCGCTCGACTACGAGTTCGGGTGGGGTCGGAGAAATCTCGCGCAGTTCGAAGATTTCATCCAAAAACTCTTCCAAGGGCATCGCGTGCTCGTCATTTTCCTGCCCAAGCAAAGAGGTACGTACCCCCGGCGGCGCAAGCTCGATAACCTCGACTGTCGAGGCTTCTAGCTGAACTCGAAGACTTTGAGTGAACGAGTGAACCGCCGCTTTGGTTGCGCTGTAGGTCGGTGTGGCAGGCAGCGGTACGAATGCCAGAGCCGAGCTGACATTCATAATCGTTGCACTGGGTTGCTTGATCAGTTGGGGAGTGAATGCGTATTCCACGGTGCTTCCAGCTCATCGATCACAGAAACGAATGCCACCCTTCGCTTTTAAATGGACTGGCGCCTCGACGATTTGCACGGTCACGATTTCTGCAGGTATTTCGTAGCTTGCTACCACAGCTTCGGTGATCTTTTTCAGAAGCAGGTGGTGCTGCTCTGCAGTCTTGCCTGCGGCGGCATAGACAATGACTTGCGGCATATCGGTATCCTAATTCATTGAGATAAGTGGGCCTGTTTACCAACCGCACAGGAGGAGAATGGGTTAATTCTTATTGGCGTAACGCTTGCGAATTCACGAGGTCACGCGGCCATTGGCCCTCAAGTCCCATCAATAAATTTTCCAGGGCTCGCTGTGCCATTGCGTTGCGCGTCTCGTTTGTTGCTGAGCCAATATGGGGAACGGTGACGACATTCTTCAACTTGAACAGCCTGGAGTCCGGCAAGGGCTCCTTCACGTAAACATCCAATCCCGCTGCCCGTATTGCCTTTGCTTCAAGGGCTTTTATCAGTGCCTCTTCATCAACCACCTGGCCCCGAGAAACGTTGATCAAAATGCCTTCAGGTTTCATCTGAGCCAACTCGGAATTGCTGATGAGGTTCCTGGTATTGGGAGTCAATGGAACGACCGGGCACACAAAATCGGATTCGCCCAAAAGTGTTTCTTGCGTGACAAACCTTGCGCCGAGCTCTTGCTCAAGCTTGGGCTTGCGGGTTTTTCCACTGTACAAAATATCCATACCGAAACCGAACCTACCTCTACGGGCGATGGCCTCTCCAATTTTGCCTAAACCGATAATGCCCAAGGTCTTTCCATGCACATCGCATCCGAAGTGGGATGCATCGATGGTCTTTGTCCAATTTCCGTCTTTCGTCCAGGCATCCAGCTCAGGGATACGCCGTGCCGTAGCTAGGATCAGGGCGAAAGCCAGATCAGCCGTGGTTTCGTTCAGCACATCCGGCGTATTGGTCAGCATGATCCCTCGGCTATTGAGATAGCTAAGGTCATAATTGTCATATCCCACCGAAATGCTGGAGATGATCTCAAGATTTGTAGCCGACGCCAGCTCAACTTCGCCTAGTCGACGATTCCCGCCGATCAGTCCATGAGCGCGGGGAAGAGCTGCTTCGAACTGAGCATCCATGTCACCAAGCTCGGGGCTCATGATGACGATGTCGTACTTATCTGCGTAAGGTTCAAGCATGCTGGGTGAGACACGGCTGAAGGCCAAGATTGTCTTTTTCATGACGCTTTATTCCACCTGGCTCAAGCTCAATTTGGGCCGTTATCTGACTTCAAATAGGTTTTTGCCCATTCGCGGTAATTGTCCGAAAGTGTGTATTTTGAAAGCAGCTCAGGGAGCGAAAGCTCGCGCCCCTCGGTGTCGCTTTGTTCGCGCAACGCCTCGTAACTCGCTTTGATCGCGGCCAAAAATGGGGCATGCCCATTGACCACTATCCGTACATTAGCGGTGCTGAGTTTCTCAACATCGCTCAGTGCGGGATTACCGTAGTTGATGAGCATGATCGGAACGGTGAGATGCGCTGTGAGAGCCTCCAGGTGCTGGAAGTCCTTTACTCCAACAAGGCAAATTGCGTCTGCTCCAGCCTTCTGATAGGCCGTAGTCCGAGCAATCGAATCTTCCACGGTGGTAACTGCCACATTCGTCCTGGCGATGATGCTCAGTGCATCATCTGAGCGTGCAAATCGTGCAGCATAGATCTTGCTCGCGCCCTCCTCCATATTGATCAGCACGTTCGATTGCTCGTCGTACTTGGCGGGTAGGTGCGTGTCCTCCAGTGTCAGCGCAGCAACACCAGCCTTTTGTAATTCTGTGACTGTTCGCATCACATTGAGCGCGTTTCCGAATCCATGGTCAGCGTCCCCAATGATTGGGATTTGGCTGGCGCGGCCAACCCTGGAAACTTGCTCTGCATATTCGTCGAGCGTGAGTAACGAGATATCTGGAGCACCAAGCACTTGAAGCGAGGCGACCGATCCACCCTGGATAGCGACCTCAAATCCAAGGTCAGAAGCCATTCGAACAGAGATCGGATCGAACACGGATGCGGCAAATTTACAGACGGTTCCATGAAGCAAATCACCGAACGCCTTACGTAATTCATGATGAGATCGCTCAATCATTTTTTCGGCTCCATCACATTTCAACTGAGTACATCGCTTGAATCGTCCTGCAAGGACGAGACAGCAAATTAGCTACCGGTCATTACGCCTGTTCGATGCGCAATGGCCGGTAAGCGATGCTGGTTACTTTTGTGCTAACAACGCTTTACGCTCTGCCTTCTCGCTTTTCATTGCGGCAATTTCACGCTCGCAAGCCTCGACATCGAACGAGTTGTCCCACTTGGCAATGGCGATGGTGCCGATACCGTTGCCGATCAGGTTGGTCACGGCTCGTGCTTCGTTCAGGAACCGGTCGATACCCAACAGCAGGACAAGGCCGACCAGCGGAATCGAGTGAATGGTTGTGAGCGTTGCCGCCAGGGTTATGAACCCGGCACCCGCCACACCAGCCGAGCCTTTCGAGGTCAGCAGGAAGACACCCAACAGAATCATCTGATCCATAAACGTCAGTGGCGTATTGGTTGCCTGTGCGATAAAAATCGCCGCCATGGTGAGGTAAATGCAGGTGCCATCCGCATTGAAGGCATATCCAGTTGGTAGCACCATGCCCACAACTGACTTCTTGCAGCCCAGCTTTTCAAGTTTCACCATCATTCGCGGAAGCACGGCTTCGGTTGAGCAGGTGCCAAGCGTGATGAGAATTTCATCTTTGAAATAACGAAGAAATTGCATAAGCGGCATGCCCGACCATCTAGCAACGGTACCCAGCACTACCACAATGAAAATCAAGGTCGTGATGTAGAGCGCGACCAGCAACTGGCCGAGTGACAGCAAGGTACCAATCCCGTACTTGCCAATAGTGAAAGCCATACCGGCCCCGGCACCAATCGGAGCCAAACGCATGACCATTGCCACGATCTTGAACAGCCCTTGCAGAAACAGGTCGATGGTATTGATCAGCGGTTTGCTGGTTTCGCCCATTTGAACGAGGGCAACGCCCATCAAAACCGAAATCAAGATGACCTGAAGCATGACGCCATTCGAGAATGCGCCAATGAAGGTACTCGGGATTATGTTGAGAAAGAAATCGATTGTTCCGCCCTGCTCACTGGCGGCTTGGCTGTACTTGGCGATAGCGCTGGCATCAAGCGTGGTAGCGTTGATATTCATCCCAGCGCCTGGCTTTACGATATTGACCACAATAAGGCCGATGACCAGCGCAATGGTTGAAAGGATTTCAAAGTAGAGCAGTGCTTTGACGCCGATCCGCCCGACTTCCTTGATGCTGCCCATTTTGGCGATACCAACGACGACGGTACCGAAAATAATAGGCGCCAACAGCATTTTGATGAGTTTGATAAAGCCATCCGCAAAAGGTTGGAGCTTGGCTCCGAATTGCGGTTCAAAGTGACCAATTGCTGCACCGATGACGATACCGATCAGCACCTGCACATACAGCTGGCTGTACCAGCGGGACTTGGAGATTTCCACGGGAGCACCTCATTTTATTTTTGTGATGGGCGTGTGGCGTGGCGTCAGTGAGTGACGCCTAATAACGGTGGCCTCCTGCAAGAGGCCGCCGTTCGAGGGCTATCAGCCTTCGCCCAGCTCGCGCATTACTGCGTACAAAGCAGACTTGGCTTCGAAGCCGACACCTGGGATATCCGGCAGACCTACATAGCCGTTTTCCACACGAATCCCGTCAGCGAACCCGCCGAAAGGCTGGAACACATCCGGGTACGATTCGTTACCGCCCAGGTGTAGACCCGCTGCGATGTTCAGGGACATCTGGTGACCACCATGCGGAACTACGCGGCGGGAAGACCAACCCATTTCTTCCATCACCTTCAGGGTGCGCATGTACTCCACGAGTCCGTAAGACAGGGCGCAGTCGAACTGGAGGTAATCGCGATCTGGGCGCATACCACCGTGGCGTAGCAGGTTCCGGGCATCCTGATGGGAGAACAGGTTTTCACCGGTAGCCATGGGCAGCTCATAGTGGTTTGCAAGCTCAGCCTGCAGTGCATAGTCCAGCGGATCGCCAACTTCTTCGTACCAGAAGAGGTTGTACTTTTTGATGGCCTCCGCGTACGCAATACCGGTCTTCAGATCGAAGCGGCCATTGGCATCGACCGCCAGGCGACGACCATCACCTACCACTTCAAGTACCGCTTCGATACGACGGATATCTTCGTCCAGTGGCACCGCACCAATCTTCATCTTCACGACGTCGTAGCCACGATCCAGATAGCTCTGCATTTCTGCTTTGAGCTTGGTCTGGTCTTTTCCTGGGTAGTAATAGCCACCCGCCGCATAGACCCAAACCTTGTCATCTGCCACGCCGCCACGGTAACGGTCGGCCAGCAGGCGATACAGGGGCTTGCCTTCAATCTTCGCAACGGCATCCCACACAGCCATATCAATGGTGCCGACTGCGACTGAGCGCTCGCCGTGGCCACCTGGCTTTTCGTTGGTCATCAGGGTTTTCCAGATGGCGAACGGATCGAGGTTGTTGTTCTCATGATCGACGAGAGTATCTGGGTCAGCTTCCGTGATACGCGCCAGGAAGCGATCACGCATCAGTGCGCCTTGGCCATAGCGACCGTTGGAGTTGAAACCGTAGCCGATGACAGGTTTACCATCGCGAATCACATCCGTGACGACAGCGACCACCGAACAGGTCATTTTGGAGAAATCGATGTAGGCGTTGGCAATTGGCGAGGCAATGGAAACAGTTTTTTCACGGATGTCTACGATACGCATGACGGGTTCCTCTTGTTGTTGGTGGCCCCACGTTATGCTTTGCGATGACACCCGCCCAATGCTATTAATGCCGCACCCTATGCACAGGAGGCATGGCCCTTGGAACTCGTTTGGCTTGAGGATTTTTCAGCCCTTGCGGAGTACGGCAGCTTTGTTCGCGCGGCTGAAGCGCGGCACGTTACTCAGCCTGCATTCAGCCGCAGAGTCCGCTCTCTAGAGAATTGGATGGGGGTACAGCTGTTCGTTCGCACCCCTCAAGGGGCGACCCTGACCGAAGCTGGGAGGCAAATTTTGCCAAGTGCTCAGGAGGCAGCCAGGCGCTTGTACAGGATGCGCAACGAAGCTCAAGAGGTGGCGGGAATGGCCGCTAAATCGCTGCACTTCGCTGCGACTCACTCCCTGTCGTTTACCTTTTTTCCAAGGTGGCTTCGAAGCGCAGAAAACGGTGCCCCAATCGAGGCTGTACAGCTGCACTCAGATAGCATGGCTGTCTGTGAGCAGATGCTGATACATGGCCAGGTTCAGTTTCTGCTTTGCCACCGCCACCCCGATGTTCCACCATTGCTGGCCCCTGATCAGTTCATCGGCAAGAAGGTTGGCGAGGACGCTCTCGTTCCTCTGGCGAGCGCTTCCGCCAACTTCGGCAATTCCCCAGCGGCATTGCCCTACCTCGCTTATACCCATGAGTCAGGACTGGGGCGTATCGTCGCTCACCGACTGAATGGCAAGGAAGATTACCTTCACCTCAAACCACTTTTCAGTAGCCACCTCGCGGCGGTGCTGATGTCTATGGCCCTGGAAAGCAAAGGCGTGGCATGGTTGCCCAAGAGCCTCACCGAGCAAGAAATAATGGATGGGCGCTTAGTCAGAGCACTAGACGAAAGCTGGGATATCCCTCTGGAAATTCACCTGACCCGTCCAGCAGCGCCACTCAGTACATCTGCCGAAGAATTCTGGGCAAGGGTGGGCAGCGACTGATAACGCATCCAAAAAAAAAGGCCCCGAAGGGCCCCTTGTACTCAAACCAAACTCACTTGGTCAGCCAGGACTCAACCGTCGCAGAGCCATGCTCAGCTTTCCATTCCTTCAGCGTCTTGTGATTGCCGCCTTTGGTTTCTACCACTTCGCCGGTGTGAGGGTTTTTATAGACCTTCACTTGGCGTGGTTTACGGCTGCCGGCTTTGGACTCGACGGTTGGAGCGCGACGGCGGGACTGCGGATCAAGCAAGTTGATCACGTTAGGCAGGCTGTAGCCGTACTCAGCCAGCAATGCGCGCAGCTTGGTTTCAAATTCGATTTCTTTCTTCAGGCCAGCATCGCCTTTCAGCGCCTCGAGAGCCTGGAGCTGTTCGGCAAGGTGCTTTTCCAGTTGGCGAAATTCTGCGAGCTTGGACATGGTCGTTCTCTAGGTAGTTAGTCGCCTAACAATACACCAAAATCTGTAAATCGGATTAAGGCTCAGCGCTTCCGATGTACCGAAATGTCACTGCTGCTCACCCTTTAAAGAAAATTGCGACTTTGTTCCCAATGGGATCGCGCAGATATGTTCCCTACTGCCTTTTGGACAACGAGAGACGCACAAAACCATTCGGAGTCGCCAGCCGCGTTGAGTATAGAAATCATGGGTAAGGATCAGGGGAGCCCCGCATCTGGCGAGTCTAGGTTCGCGGCCCTGATTTACTCGTCTTCCGCTGAGAGCGGTGAATTGAGTTCAACATCTACCTGACCGACTAGCGCAGAGATGCGAGCGACCAGATTCATCTCCACAGGCAGCATTCGCTCTGGATGCGCGTCCATGTCCGCCGCCAGAAGCTCGAGAGTTCGGGATACGGAGAGATGAGCTTTCATCGGTTCAGCCGCCGGCGAGGTCTTGCTCTGAAGATGGTTCGCGGACGTGATGTGGGGGATACGAAGGTCATTCATGACCCAACCTTATCTGCAGTCCGAGGTTGCAGCAACTGCGGGACTGTTCTGCCCATTTTGCTGACGACGTGTTGCTTCGATGATTAGACAGCGGCTTTTTTGAACTGAGAAATTATGGCTCAGCAATAATTATGGCTGAGCCATAATTTGGAATAATCCAGTCTTGCCACTTCCCCACCGTTGGTGAAACTCGAATCACCTGCAGCACACCGTCCAAAGCTGATCGGCCTGCGTCGTGATGCGCCTCTATGGTGACAAAACAAATCGGGATGCCAAGACCTTGAAAAGCTCTGCAAGCGCTCGTGCGTCTAGCAACGCATGATGGGGTAGATCACACAGCTCTACCTGTTCAAGAGCTACCGCATTCACCTGATTGAAGAGGCTTGTAAGGTTGGTCGGTTGACTCACAACCTGGACTGGCCAGGGCTGATGATCTGCGCAAGCGAGATCACAGAAAAACCTCCAATCCCAATGTGGCGCATCGGAACACACTTCAAGCTCCTCGTCGAAGCTGCCTAGAAAGCTTCGAAGAGAGGCTCGGGCTTCGACAAGCGACTGGCCATATTGCAAAGAATCGAGCTGCGGTAAAACGTTTTGGATGACGAAGTCACTACAGTCGTCGAGCGAATAGGTATTAGTCAACTCAACGTAAAACTCTTCGCCAGACTGCGATACCAGCGCTAGAGATATCAGCTTCGAGTACTGATTGAGCTGGGTGAATTCGCAATCTAGGAATATCTTCAACGCCCTTTCCTTTTCAACGAATTGTTAGCGTGGCCTGTCATTGGAGCCGTGTTCATTCCACTATTTACAGTACCGATGGATTTTCGAGGAGCGTAACTACCAGGTCGGCCGAGTAAGTGAGTCGCTGCATTTGTGATTGGACGTGGGGTTTGTCAGTCGTCTCCCCAGGGATCGAATTTGTCCCCATACCTGGCGTGTAGGGCGCGATTACGTTCGATCCGCCTGATCCACGGATCGTAGTCCTCAGGCAACGCTGCGAGCTTAGCGCTGATGATCATTTGCACGGCTTCGTCACGCAGTAACCTGCTAGTCAGCTCGCGGTATTCGCCACGTGTAACCACACCATAAACGGCGTGATTGTCTTTAACGTAGAGGTCGGTCATTCCTACCCGCATATGGCCATATTTTTGTACGTCATCGGGGTAGATGTCCTCTAGGCTGAGGTATCCCATATTGAACTCCAGGCTAAGAATGTACTCGCTGAATAGCTCTGCCTGTGCGCTACACAATGTTCAAAGACGCCACCGAAAACGTGCACCATCATTGCAATCGTTCCTTCGCGCCAGCGCCTACAAAAGCCAGCCAACAGCAGGTGATTTAGTGTGCGCATGATAGCCTCGACTCAGACATCATTGTTCTGAGACTCCACCTTGAGCACTACCAGCGTACCCAACGACTTCAACACACTGATCAACGCACCAAAATTTTCGGAAGACCCTATCGGTCGGCGTCAAATGAAGCGGTGGCAGCTCATCGCTGAAGACATCTACAAAAGCACATCCAAAGAGGCGTTGCTCGAAGCAAGGGGCAGAGCCGAAGGCTACATCTACGGCCTTGTGGACGCTGGGCATTTGTCGACCAGAGACACCGACCGCGACTATCTCATTTTGAGCATCGTCCAACGGCGGCGTGAGTTTTTACAGAAACTGCTGAACGAGTACGGTTACTGAGCCAAGGCGATCTGTGAATCCGTCTGACGTAAAAATGAGCATCACAGGATAGAGGCAGTTTGAAGCGCTCCGCACGGGTAACTCGGAGCGCTGCTGATTAAAACCGTAAGAAGCCTAGCAAGCGATTTTTCAGAGGTCTGACGGAGCTCGAGAAATGAGTTTGGCCTGAATCGACTCCCATTCCACCATTGAAATGAGCACCGCAGTTCTGCGCTGCCCATCGATGAAAACTGGTTTACGAGTCGTGATCACCTGGTCGAGCAACTCGTCAAAATGGGCTATTGCCCGAGCAACTGACCGTCGTTCATCTGCCATGTGCCAGGCCCTATCTCGAGATAAAAAGTGGATTTCTCACCACCATTCAGAAACGGTCGGCGGACTCGAGAAGCTTGAGAAAGCTTGCTCTGCCAAGGCCTCGCTTGAAGCTAGCTATGACGTAATTACCGTCCTGAGTTTCGAGCAGCCAAAACCGCCCTTCTTTCCTCGCTGACTGAATTTTACCTGTCCGAAGAATAGAACCATCTGCTCTATGGTAGGCATCGTCCTTCTCAGAGTGATCGAATGACACCCCGACGCAGGTGTCATCTGCAATAAAAGCGTCGCTGATGAATGCCGTGACAGGCACCGTGTATTTGCGAAGGCTTGCTCGCACCAAACGGCGCAGCTGAAATTCGCTGACATCTTTACTATGAAATTCCAGCTCAATTACTTCAGGCATCC
This sequence comes from Pseudomonas sp. BF-R-19, assembly GCF_019956445.1. NCBI lineage: Bacteria > Pseudomonadati > Pseudomonadota > Gammaproteobacteria > Pseudomonadales > Pseudomonadaceae > Pseudomonas > Pseudomonas sp. BF-R-19. The sequence continues at coordinate 12,897 of NZ_JAHBDN010000022.1, read as the reverse complement.
AACTCAAGCTCCAAAACGACCATGAATAAACCGTCGGCAAACATCGCTCACCCTGCCTTCATTGAAAAAGCGGCACCAATGCTAGCCTCTTTTCTCAGTCCTGGCCCAAGGAGGAGATAGACAGTTTTTTTGGTTTCAAACATGTAAGGGCTGGAAGAGATACCGAAATTACTGCGCACCCACATCGAAGGCTGGAAGCGATTTTGACTGTCGAGGACAATTTCGTGGGCGAAAAGCGTCGCGGGAAGTAGACCCAGCCCGGTGAGTTTGTCTTTCTCAGTAGGTGTCACAGTAAGGTCGATCAGGATCCACTGCTTCACAACACAGAATGCTTTGCCTGGGAAGGCGTCTGCGGCGAATTCAATTAGCTCGTCTTGGGTGCCGCGCCAGCCAGCAACCTCCTCGCCAGCGCCGTAAAGGAGCTGGGAAATCTCTTCTAACGTAACCATGTGAATTTCTCGATCGATGTAGGTTTAGATCGTACAAATGGAATTCATCCCAGCGCCACAACGTAGGGAAAAAAATTCAGATTGCTAAGGTTTATCGCTGAATCGCAGCTCATCAAATCTCGAGCAAAAAATCCTGATCGAAACCGGTGTCTTCAGTCGGATATCCGCGAGGATTTGACACAACTCGGCATCCTCCTTTAACGAAATCCGCAGCGATGTGGGTATGTCCATAAATCCAAAGATCGGCCTTCTCCAGAAGCTCAGACCAATTGTTTGCGTACGCAGCAATGAGGTGCGCAGGAAAAGCCTCACTCACGTAATCGGACGTAGGGGCATGGTGCGTGACGACAACAGTTTTACCGGCGAAGGGCTTGTCCAGTTCTCCAGTAAGCCAGGCGTACGCCGCCTTTGATTTAGTGATCAAGTCATCAGGACGCAAACGTCGGAAATTTTCATCGGTTCTGATCACGGTGAAATCGTTCATCCAGTCCCAAGCAATACGTTTCGCAGCAACGACATCTCCGGTCGACGAGTAGTCTGTCCACGCTGTCGTGACTAAAAACCTAGTTTGATTGAGGATCAAGGCCTCGTTTTCGAGGACGTGAACATGTGACGCTGCCGCCTCCCTCATCTTCCGCAGCGTGTGATCAATGTGGCCGCCGTAGTACTCATGGTTTCCGCAGACGTAAATCACCGGGCACTGGAATGTGTCATTTGCCCAAACCACGCCGCGCGATTTGATATCAATGTCACCAGCGAGAATGACTACGTCAGCGTCGCTTGGGACGGGATCGAATCGAGCGAACCCCAGGTGCAGATCTGAGTAGATTTGGAGCTTCATAGCATGTTCGCCTCAGACTATTCCGGAATTTTAGGCATCAGTACTGTGGGATATTCCGGAACCATCGATGCGTTACGCTTGGGGTCTTCGTAGATGGTTTTCACTTCCGTGAGCAGACTCGTGCCGCTCGTACTATCAATAGACGTGCTGTAAACCGCTCCACTCTCGACTTTGTGAAGCAACACATACTCCCCGCTATGGTCGTAACCAGCGGTCAACTCAATCAATGTCTCCATACGATCTAAAGAAGTGGCGTTCATCCAGGGCGGTGTTATGACCTGTACGACTTCAACCGAACTGGTCTTGCTATCCGCGAGGATTTCGACCAAGACAGAGGCGCTAGTCGATATCAGTTTCTCAATGCGGTGCCCTGATCCTTCGCAGATCCGGCGAACGATTTGATACCAAGGATCCATCGATTGCCGCTCAAGCATTCGCCAAGCCGATCGCCCGTGTCCAAAAAGCCCAGGAAAACGAAATGAGTAAGACTCATCTGAGATAAACATTTTTGATACTCGTCTGTGGTACGCACGTGCGGCAACCCGCTTGATTTTTCGCTTCCATGCCCATTTAGTGATCAGCTCGCTGATTCCATGACCGACAGAAATTCCTGCGTTTGCTGGATTAGATCGCGTCAATACATCGAATACGTTTACGATCCATCGAACTCGATTGGGTCAATGCGAGGCTCCATAGGACGCCTGGACACAGATCCAACGGCAGCTCACCAGGCTTTCAATCGGCGTCATCCAGAATAATAACATCAATCGACGTTTATCTAAACACTTCGAGTGTGGCCCTATCCTCGCTTTTTAGGGACGATCATGTCGCTCAAGAAAGAGATTGCCGCAACGATACGGGTAGTTCGGTCGGTGCGCGGGCTGGCATACGAAGACTTGGCGCCTGTCACCGCGCGCACGAACATCAGTGCGCTCGAACGTGGGAAGGTCAACATCACCGTTGATAAATTGATCGAGCTATCCACGCCCCTGAAGCTTGACCCTGTGGCCCTTCTAGCCATCAGCATCTCGTTGAGCAATGGTGAGCTCCCCGAAGCGGCTTTGGAACGGGCCCGTGTCGAGCTGGAGATTTTCCGATCAGAAGGAGGTTTGGATATTCTTGCAACGCAGATCGTTGACGACACGCTTGTGCAGCGCTCACGAGGGAAGCCGGAAGGCTCCAAAAATGCTCAGGCTATTAAGGAGCTCAAGGAGGCAGGGTTTAGTCGAAAAGACGTTATGGAAAAGCTCGGGCTATCCAGGTCTACGGTGTATGGGCACTGGAAGGCTTAGAAAGAAACCTACCCGCATACCCCTTTTCCCGGGGTATGCCACGGGCCGCAGCATGCCAAGCATATCAAGCCTAGGTTTTGCACGAAAAGCGATGTCGCAAATAGCGCATGGCACCAGCTAATGAAACTATCGCGACAAAGCGTTTCGCGAGCTTGTCGAAGCGGGTGACGATTCGATAGCTCTTCTTAAATCACCCAAACAACTCGATCGCGACTCGCAATGACGAACCCCGAGGCGCACTTGGGTCGCTCGCGAGATTAGTTTGCAGATATGCATATCTAGAGTGGATTGGTGATCCGCAGCCAAATTTCTGATACGGGCCCATTTTAGAGATCACGACGCAAACCAGGAGCATTTCAATCAGTTGTCGCAATCATTGAGCTCAAGGATTTAAGTCCTCGTACAATGTAGTTACCACTCGCTCGTTAATGGTTGCTGGTTCGCATGCCTCACTTCCCGTATGCCTTCACCATCGATACCAACTTTTTGCAGTTCGCGGTGGGCGTGGTTGTAGTTGAGGAACCCGGATATTCTAGCTGCAATGTTTAATGCTTCGCAATGACTAACGTTTTGCTCTCGCTTTATCACTCTTGCTTTACTCTTGATACCATTGATGGTGAAAGCAGGGCTAGAGATGGAGTATTTAGTCATATCGTGGCCTCTCTAAAAATATATCGTCGGTTAGGATTGCGGTGCACTGATACAAAAAATAGCCGGCTTTCTCTCCAACAGTGCATTGACGCGCTGGACTGCCAATTCGACTATGTCGTTCACAACATCTGGCGCGATTACGGTCGGCTTGCAAATTCGACAGAGTACGTTTTGTGGCCAGTCATAAATACAATGAATCACAAACGACTCAAGCATCTTAAAATCCAGTAGATTCAAGCGCGACACTCTACTTCTAGCAATCAATTTAGACGAAGGTAAAAACGCTTCGTTTGCATCCTTGTCATTTATGTTTTTATTAAGCGCTGGCATGAAGCACTTACTTGCCTTGAGGTTATGAGATCGAAGTAGCTTTATTGTATCCAAGGGGGGCAAACGTTTATCGGTAACACACCAAATCCCATGCTTAACAAAAATAAGATCATCTATGGTTTCTGTTACTGTCGCATCGTAACCGAGTGCATAGTGGAGAATGCGACCAGTTACACTGTCAATAGCAAAAAATACAAAGCAGCTTTTCCGCCTTCCTGTCTGGATGTCGAGAACCTGAAATTTTGGTGTAAAACAACACGATGATATATAGCGAAGTTTACGATCTGTTTTTAACACTCTAGCCCACCTTTAAGCATGCTCACAGATAAATCTATCGTACTAAATAGTTTTAGCATGGACTTTGCTTGAGATGCTCCAACGCTCCTATTAAGGTTTACCCAAATCAGCTCAGGAGATGTAGGTAGAAAATGGCAGTGAGCAATACGTGCTCGCTCAGCTTCCGCATCGTTGATCCAATCTAACATGAGACCAATGAGGTAAAATGACCGCCCCCGCGCGGCGGATGTCGAGCGACGAACGGTATGATAAAAATCCATTATATTGTTAAATCTATTTATACGCCCCTCATCAAACCCCTGAACAGTAATATCCTTCGTGTCGTCGAAGCAAAACCTCAAGCTAGGCAAAAATGTTATGCGCATTAAGGTTGTTACGAATGACAACATATCATGGCGTACATCAGAGTCCTTACATTCTTTCAATAGCTTCTGTAGACGCTTTTGCACACGCAAGCCTAGAGCCAGCACATGTCGATTTTCCTCGTCGATGCGCTCTTGTCGAAGCTGCTCTCTATGCTGCTCCCAGTGTTGTTGAAACAATTTTCGACCGAAATCTATTCGCTCAAACAAAAGGTCGTTTCCATCTCGAAGTAAACTGCAGTGGCGTATGCAGTAAGGTTGCAACAGATATCTCCAGCACTTTAAATATATAGGGAATCCTGTAGCAGCTATCGCCTCTTCCATGCACCTATAGCAATAGCCACGTCTGTAAGCGACGGGGATTATTGGGGCATCAGGGGCCGCGAACACACGCTTTAACCAACTCTCTGATAAAGCATATGCCTTAACGAAAGCCTGGACTTCCTCACCACCCAAGCAAAAATCTAAATCGTCACAAGGTTTATGGGTGAAAGAACCGGAAGGTTGATAAGGCGTTTTTAACGCGTCAAGCTTCTCATCTCGCTCGTACTCCCAATGAGTAGTCAGCTTATCGTAGAATTTCGAGCTGCTCAGTGCGTATAAGACAGGTAGGGGTAACAGTTCTCGCACACGAAACATCCATGAAGACAGTGCCTCACCTGGGTATGGTTTAGGAATAACAGATTTGGAGTAGCTCAAGCTCATAGTCTTTCAACGCCCATTTGTCGCGATCAGGTACGATAACCCCGGCGCTGCCCAGAAGGTTTTCTACATAGCAGATACGCAATGCTGTTTGAACTAGATGGAGTCGCATTCCGCAATCGACTACTGTCTGCCCCCAGTTTGACGGAGTCGGAATTTTCATGTTTACTTGTTGATTACAGACCCCCCATTCACGAATAGCCATGCTATTTAAATCATTAAAATCTAGGTTATCCGCAAGATTGTAGACCTGCCAGTTGGTTAGGCAATGCTTATGGAAATTACGCACAAGTCGAGTATTGCGCGTGGAAAAAATCACAGATAGTGCATGTGCTCCTTTCCCAATCACCTGAAAAAACTCGAATACCTCCGTTAAATCTCGCTCCCGCTCGATATAAATATCCAGATCATCAATGACTAAAGTCTGCCGCCCCGTAGCTGAAGCAAAGATTGGAAGGTAAGCAGGTATGACGCCTGCTTTTCTAGTTCCTTCTAAGTGAAAATCTTCGCAGATATGATCGACGATGTTAGTTTCGCCCACGAAAACATTACCACTGAGCAGCAAAACTTGAGCGGAATGACACTTCACGACGTGCGATAGCAAAGTCGATATCCCGCATCCTGGCTCTCCCGTAATCATTGTAATCGCGCCCTTTATCCTAGATTGAACAATGGACTGAAGCTGGTTGTATATCGCACGATAAGAAGGCGTCATATATTGGAAGCCACTTTCGGCTTCCAATACCAATCGCCCCATCTGAAGTGCGCGGCGTTTGTTTATGCCCACAGTTTCTGCACGTCCACTTCGTCTAACCCCTGGAGACCGTAGCCAAGATCGCTCATGATTTCCTCAATATTCATGATGTGGTCGAGTGTGATTCTCTCTGTACCGTCAGCGATTGCAGCCCAAGCGGCTGCCTGCAACATCTTTACGATGTTGTCAGTGATTCCCAGCGCCTTCTCCATGATAGTTAGCAAAAGCCTTTGATCGCGATAGTCCGTAGGTTTTTTCAGCGGCAGGCGGTGAATATAGCTGAATACAAAATTTCTAAAAGAGTCTCCATTTATCCATGATTCCAACTGATGTACTGAATAGCGGCGCGCTAATTGCGGGTCTTCTCGTAAATGGCGTGCGGCATCGGGGACGCCAAACGCGAATACAGACAAACCATAAGTCTCTCCCGATAGGTTTTTCATCAGAGAAAGGTTTACGCGTCTTTGAAATGGTGACAGAGTGAAAGCGTCATGCACCTCATCGATCACAATAGCCTTGATGTTCTGTGATTTGATAATGTATTGAAGTTCTGGTGTGATCTTCCTGCTTTGACGCGCACGACGAGACACGTCAAGTCCCATTTTGTCGAAAATCAGCTCTTTGAGATTGTAGCTATCAGCATTCTGGTGCATGGTGACGAAGATAATCTTCTGTGAAGACATGGCGTTGCGACGCTGTAATGCGGCGATTGCACTCGTTTTCCCGAGACCTCCAGCTCCTAAACAAAGCAAACATGGAGCAACAGTCTTACCCTTCATTGACATCATTAGATCAATTTTTTTAAACAGGCGTTCTGCCGAAGGATGAGGCACCCAAAAATCAGTCTGGCACGCCTCTGCCCTTTCAGGATCAGAAAGACCGAATAAATGATGACGACTTGAATGCACGTGTTGGTACTGATCTGCTTTTATTTGTCCAGCTTGCCCTACAGTTATTTGTTCGTACTGACTCACAGTTACTCATCCTATTTACATTTGTATTAATTTTGCTCTACTCGGTTACGCTATGATAAGGTTATTGAAATCCGAGCGAGACCGCGAAACCCAGTAAGATTTCGGAAAAATAGTTAGCGTTCGCAAATATTAGTAATCACTCAAAATTAAAGTGATAGCCTATGCCAGAATAATTATTTGTTACCAACCTAAATCGATTAATAAATCATAGGAGCTTGATCATAGTCAATCTCCTTCGTTGTATACCAATCCTCCCGCATAACAAACGAATCAGAATTTTGTGCACGAGTGGCTTTGCTCGTGATACGTTTATTATTTTTATTGTGACGTGTTGCAGTGCGATTTGGAACTGATCGAGTACCAAGGTGTTCTGCCTGGTCAATCAACGCGTTTACTTCTGACTCTTTAGGTATAACAGTAGTGCCCTTGGAGTTTTTTTTGTAATCTTTGACTGCTGCCGCTTCACGTGCTTTGTCCTTTTTGCTTTTGGCAGTTAGTCGAGCCTCCTCATTCTCAATATCTTGAGCTAACGCAATTGAAGCCGTTCCGTCCTTAGTTAGTGTTCCATCCCTTTCGCCCTTCTGCTGGCGCTGCGCACGATAGATTTCATAGTTAGAACTCCGTTTGAACGGATTTCGATGACACGGAATTTTTACATACTTGCCGTCACTATCAAGGTCAACCAAGATGGAGCTGACATCATAGGGGTCATATTTGACCAACACGGAATCTCGAATTTTCTGTTGTAAAATTGGAGCATAATAAAACCGGTTGTGCATTTCTATTCCACCATTTCGAATCACCTTCATTTTCTCTGGATAGAGTACGTATCTAAAGTTTTCATGCCTCGCCTCCTCAATTTGCTTTGGTGGCGCGTGCTGGGCGTAGTATTTTTTCCATTTATCAGCCGGACTCATCCTAATACCGCTGTGCTTGCGCTCATGATAAGAGTGAATCGCACATACCATAAACTTTCGAAGGCCGGGTAGGGTAAATACGGCTTTTCCCTCGCTATCTTCATCCCCCCGTTGCAAAGTATTGGAATAGGTCGTACCCCTTAAAAAATGCACTTTCGAAGTCATCATCGTTCCGATCAGGCGCTCGATGTGTCCACCTTGGTGTTTCTTGCCTACATCACGATGCTCCATGGTTACGCCAAAAGTTTTTAGATTCACCTTGACTAAATCGGAGCGAAACTCTGCTGCATTGTCGGCATGGATCACACTTGGAACGCCATGCATCGGCCAGAGTCTTGGATCCAGCCCTAATGAGGCAAGGAAGCCAGCTTTTGGGAGCACGCAATTTTCGATGAGCATCGCTACTGATATTGCACTCGGTGGTAGCAAGGTAAGATAAAACCCCAAGACCACTCTTGTATGAATACAGATTGCTAAGCTAATCCAGGGACGCCCTAGAATAATGGTACGGTCATCCTCATCGACCACTATCAGATCCATACGTGTATGGTCGATCTGTACCCACTCGAGCGGGCGGGTCGTATCTTTGTACCCAGGACGGGCTTCGTAGATATCATCCGCAGTAGCTTTGCCAAGCTTCATCTTGGCCAAAACTCGTTTCCCTAATGCTTGAAGCCTTTTGCGTACCAAATGATAACTAGGCCGTGGAAGCATTTGTCCATCTGCAAGAGTGCAGACCTGCTCCCAAACTTTCTCGATAGTTGCTGCTTTCCCCGTATAGTGCAGGAGGCTCTCGATGATGATTGCCTCCATATTGGGTTCAAACACTGGCAAACTCGCTTTAGGGCCTGGTTTCTTTGCTACAACGACTCCCAGATCCCCCTTGTTCGCCTGTACTCGCCTCGCTATCTTATAAAAACCAGATAGCGTAATTCCAAGTGCTTCTGCCGCAGTGAAAGCATCCATCTGTTTAGTTAGGTATGCTTCCACCGTCGGGATTCGTTCGGATCCAACAAGCTGTCTCTCTATATCTTTTTGCGAGCTATTTACATTAAGGAGCGTATTGTCTTGCTCCAATCCAATTTTTTTGGATTTGCCAGTCTCGTTCCTTCTAAATTTTTTTGCCACTTACATTACTGCCTCTTAACGAAAGCTTCCGGATACAAAGCTTCGATAGTAGATGGCTGGCTTTAACTATCACTTCATGTTTTTAAAGAGCGGTGTTACCAACAGCCCAGCTAGTCTTACTTCCTGAAACTGCGAGGTCAACAATGTTAAAATGACATCACTTTGCACTTTTCATTATCGAATATTACACCCAAAACAATTACGAATATTGCCGGAAAACAATATACATAAATTGCAGCCATTGATTTATAACAACTTTTTTTACTCAGCTGCAGCTTTACCATCGTCAACAATTAGAGTATATTGACGATCGCACACTATTCCATATAGCTTATTATTACTAGAACTAATCTAGATTGTTCTTTTCTATGAATTCATATCATGTGAAATTGCAAAATATTTTGATTTTTAGTTTGCTGGAGCTGTTTTTTTTGCGCATTGAGGGAGGAGCCTTTCCACTATGCGTCGGACAAGGTGCGTGCGGGAAATGAGGACAAAAACCTACTGGTTTTTTGAGATAACGTGGACAAAAACCGATTTTTTGTGTCCGCAATAGAGTTTGATAACTTAAATACCTATTAAAAACAATGATTTAGGATTTTGTCCGCAATTCGCAACGCTCACATTTCCTCTTGGCATGCATCTCCAGCAATCGACGTCAAGGCCGGCGCAGCGAGCTTCGCCTACGGGTACCGAAGGACTCTATAGATCTCAGAAATCACCTGCATCGTTGCGTCTTCGATCGTTCCTTCGTTACGGCATAAAACCCAGCCGTGATCTGCAATTGCTTGCTCGAACGCCTTTGTACAAGCGACATGTTCTTCCAGCTTATGGATCACAGTACTGCCCAACCCACGTCCTCGTGCCGCAGCCCTTGCCCACGAAATATCAGGGGCGGTGACAACCCCGACATGCAGGTCTGGCACTCGCACGTTTCGATCAATGTTCAATTGTAGAATCTCTGCAAACGGGACTATCCGGCGAAACGCGGCATCAGACGGGTACCAGCGATCGATCAAGATGATGCTGTCTGGTGGCTGTTTAGTCAGCACGTTCCGGGAAATCCATGTACGGCTATCAGCAAAGCGCTCACAAACCCTCAACTCCAAATCCCGGGTGGGATTTCTGACGAGCTTATTAACGAGGGTCATTGTTTCACCCCTATAGGGATCGCTTTTTTTCTCGCAAAGTCGGATCACCTTTTTGTTGTCTGCCCTCAGTAATTTCGTCACGGCTTCCAACAGTGTGGTTTTGCCGGCTCCCTTGGGCCCATCTAGAGAAACAAACAGCGGACGATTCATTCTTCACATAACGATTGAGATACGATTTTTTTGCCCGGTTCGTTCGCTGGAAACGCTTGGCGCGACTACGCGAATCGAGTGTTGGGACCACATGAACAGACATTGATGAACACTCTAACTTGGTTTCTGACTAACGGGTCTCAAAAGAGCAATCATGTTGGCTGTCGATCATCCCGCGGTAGGCGCAGGTACCACTGAAACGCGGTGCCACCAGGGGCTGGCCAAGACCGTTGAGGACATGATCACGAATTGAAGACTTGATACCGTCCGCGGCGATCAACAGGTCGCAGCGATGCTCAGTGCCATCGGTGAACCGTACGCGAGCCTGTCCGGCATCCTGCTCCACGCTGACGGCGCGCTTACCGAACTGGGCGATCCCTTCGGGCAACTGACTGGCCAGAGCATCGAGGAAGTCAGCACGGTGTACCGATGACTGCCCTACCCCTTCGGCCAGGCTTGCGCCCAGATAACCGGCATCTTCACCACGACGCCATTCGAACCAGATGTCCTGCCACGGATCCTGCGTCTGGTCGGCAATCCAAGTGCACCTGTATTTGACCGTGGAGCCCACGGTGCTAGAGGCTTGGGACGACTCATGAACGTTCAACATCGCCCACAAGTTAAATCACGTAATCGCAGCCGGCGGCAGCTCCGTTCACCGTGCTCACCTCTAAAAATGAGATGAATGCGGACCCGCAGGAGCTGCCGCCGGCTGCGATCTTTTTCTGCCGGTTATCTAAGCCGCTGATTGTTGCAAGGCAGGCACTGCCAGACTCACCGCCCGCACCGAAGCCCCCGCAATCAAGCCCAACGCCATGGCGACTTGAGCGTCGACAATCAGCGTACCGGCTGCAACTCGCGCCGCTGCCGCAGTGATCCGGCAATCGGCAAACTGACGGTTATGAATCAAGTAAGTCGCCGCGTGCTCCCCCGGTGTGCCAATGCTCAGTTGCAGCACCTGGCTATCGCGCACCGCACGAATATCCCCGGTGGCGCATTCGATCAGCGGACCACCGTCGAAAATGTCGATGTAGTCACGATGCTCGAAGCCTTCAGCCTTGAGCATACCCAGCGCCGGTTCGGTGTTTGGGTGAACCCTTCCGATGACCGTTCGTGCCCCCTCCGGCAACAGGCAGGTTGGCAGCGGAAACTTGGGCATCAGTTCCGCAATGAAGGTCTTGTTACCCAACCCTGTGAGGTAGTCGGCATCGGCAAAATCCATCTTGAAGAAGTGCCGTCCCAGGCCTTCCCAGAACGGTGAAACGCCCTCTTCATCCGAATAACCGCGCATTTCCGCGATGACCTTGTCACCGAAGCGATCGCGAAACTCCGCCAGAAACAGGAAGCGCGCCTTCGACAACAAACGACCATTCAAACCACTGCGGTGATCGGCGTGTAAAAACAGTGAACACAGCTCGGAATGGTCGGTCATGTCGTTGCCTAGAAACAACGTTGGCAACTGTTGATTGATACCCAGGTTTTTCGACGCTGCGACGAACAAGCCCAAGCGGTAGTTGTACCAGGGCTCCCGCAGGCCGACAGCACCCGCCAGGGCACAGATACCCACCGTTTTTTTGTGTTCGTTCTCCAGCACAAACAGGTAATCGGCATCGGCGCGCTCGGCTTCGCCGGCGAAGGTTTTGGCCGCCCATTCCAGGCGCTGGCGCAGTCGCGACGCATCAGCCGGCAAGGTGGTCAACCCGGTGCCGGCACTATGGGCCAAGGCCAGTAGAGCCGGCAGATCGTCAGGCGTTGCAGGGCGGACGATCATCGCACTTGTTCCTGGGTGGACGAATGCTTGGGCAGGAACACCTCGGCCAGCATGCAGCGCGCGCTGCCGCCACCGATGCGCTCGATGGTGTCGATGTTCACCGGCAACGGCGTGGTGTGAGCTTCGATCAAGCGACGCTGATTGGCGTCCAGCGATTGCCATGCTGTGCGCGACATCACCAGCAGCGGCTCGCCCGCTGCGTTGTGCACTTCGAGCATGTTGCCGGCAAAGGACTCCAGCTGCGCCCAATTCAAGGCGATGACCTGTTTACCGCTGGTTTCGAGTCGGTTACGCAGCGCCGCACTTTCGCCCGGATGGGGCACAGACGCCAGGCAGGCCACCGCCAGGCGGGTGCCGACACTCATCATGACGTTGGTGTGATAAATCGCTACGCCCTGGCGGTCCACCGCGTTGAACGCACACAGTTCATAGCCCAGATGGGTGACCAGCTGATCCAGTGCCCGGGCGTGGGTGCGGGTCGAGTACCCGGCGTAGCAGATCCGCTGTTGCCGATCCAGGACCATGCTGCCGGTGCCCTCCAGGAAAACCTCCTGCTCTTCGAGGCTGGACAGGTCCAGCAACTGCTCGACCCGGTATTCACCCAGCAACCCGTCGAGTACACCTTTGTCCCGCTCCAGGCGCCGGTTGTGGCCCTGCATCGGATACAGGACCAAGGTGCCATCCGGGTGGCTGCTCCACCAGTTGTTGGGGAAGATCGAGTCCGGGGTATGCGGCGCTTCGCGATCGTTGTGCACCAGGACTTCAACGTCGTGCCGACGCAACGCGTCAACATAGCCATCGAACTCGGCCAGGGCCTTGAGTTGTACGTCTTCGGCAACTGTTGCCGGACGCTGGAAACGGTTATTCGCCGCCGTGTCCTGATTGAAGGAGAAACGTGTCGGGCGAATCATTAATACCGTATTGGTGGTTTGCATGGGCACAGACTCAATGAGGGTCGAGAGAGGCTCATTGTCTGTTTCGAGGTGGGAAAAACCCGGTTGATAACGGCTTTTGCGCTGATGGAAACGGCTGAAGATTCTGACCCCTTCAGCCGATTCGGTGAACGACACAAATCAAATGTGGGAGCGGGCTTGCTCGCGAAGGCGGAGTGTCATCCAACATCAATGT